>CAZURR010000010.1:42518-45494 GCA_964622715.1 uncultured Hyphomicrobium sp.
GGTGAGACGGTTCCCATCTCGCTTCTCTACCGCAAGGACACACCGCTCGATGGCTCGTCGCCGTTCTTTCTTTATGGCTACGGGGCTTATGGAATCTCAATGCCTGCTTCCTTTTCGACCGGCCGCCTGTCCCTCGTCGACCGCGGCTTCATCTATGCCATTGCCCATGTGCGCGGCGGTAAGGAGAAGGGTTATCGTTGGTATACGGAGGGCAAGCTCAACAAGAAGGTCAATACGTTTAGCGACTTCGTCGCTGCCGGCGAGTACCTCGTGTCGCAAGGATTGACCCAGCGCGGACGCATTGTTGCCAACGGCGGCTCCGCGGGTGGCATGTTGATGGGTGTCATCGCCAACATGGCACCTGACCTTTTCCTCGGCGTCATTGCAGATGTACCCTTCGTTGACGTGCTAAACACCATGCTCGATAAGGATCTGCCTCTGACGCCTCCCGAATGGCTTGAGTGGGGCAACCCCATCGAAAGCAAAGATGACTTCGAGACCATTCGCTCCTACAGCCCTTATGAGAACGTCGAGGCGAAAGCCTACCCGCACATCTTTGCTTACGGCGGCCTCAACGATCCGCGCGTCACATACTGGGAGCCCGCCAAGTGGATTGCGCGGCTGCGTGAGAAGAACACAAGCGGCAACCTGATACTCTTGAAGACCAATATGGAAGCCGGTCACGGCGGGGCCTCAGGTCGCTTCGAACACCTCAAGGAGGTCGCGACCGACTACGCGTTTGCGCTGAAGGTCGCCGGCATGACCAGCACCGAGCCAGCTGCCTGACACAAAAAAAGGGCGGCCAAAGCCGCCCTTGTTCCCTTGCAATTGGTCTCAGACATGAGAAAGGCCGCTTTCGCGGCCTTTCGTCGAAGCCTGGTTCTAGGCGGCTTTCTTGCCTAAAGCCGGCAGCTTCTTATCCTCCTCAAGTTCGCTGGCGGATTTCAGTGCAATTCCTATGTATCGCACTCGTCCTGCTATTCGCGCTTTCTGGACCCCGAGCTCCCCGAACTCCCTTCCGAATGTTGGAAGTGCAAGCGGCTCTTTTTGTTGCTCATCACACCAGCCACAATAGTCCTCATACAGCGAAGTTGCAGTTAAACTTGATCCATCCTGCGTATCGATCCTTTCCTTGTAGAAGCGCTCCACGTCTGTTTCGGGAGCCAACAGTTTTGCAGCCGGCACCGACTTATTGTCGTTCGCCGTCTTGTTGTCGTTTGCTCCTGAACGCGGCTTGGCTACCGCAATGGCATTGGGAGCCGCTCCCGCCGCCGCCGTAGTGACCGGCGCTATCTCAGGAGCTTCTGGAGCATAGCGGTCGTACAATCGCCATTGGCTAAAAGCTATGTACATGCCGAAGGCTGAGCCCACCTCCAACAGCATAGCGATAAAGACCGTCAACGCGGTCTGAACGTCCTCGACCTTGATCGAGGGCATGAACACGCCGGCGAGCTTGGTCAGAACCGCCGCTTGCGGATCCGCTTCGGACATCACCGTTGCGCCCTTATTTTGGGCGAGCTTGGCTTGTGTATCGGCAATACGTTCCTCAAGCACACTTGCCTGTTCCGCGGACGCCAATTCAGCCGTGAAGCCATGGTATTTCTGGCAAAAACTGCGGCCCTTCGGACCAGTCACTTTGGTGCAACCTTTGGACCAGCGCCACGCCCTTTCAGACTTCAGAACATCGATGTCGCTCTGCACCGCCTGAGCAGGACGGTGTTGTGGAACCCAGGAAAGCTGCTCCTGGGCCCGCTTCAGATCGGCCCGATGATCCTTGTAGGTTTGCACGGTTGCTGCACGTTGGCCTGCCGTATCAAGCCGGTTCAATGCAGCGTGGCCGAGAGCCGAGGTCAGCGAGTATGCCATGACCACAACCCAGACGAGTGCCGAAGCAGCCGCCTGCGACCACATCTTGGTGCGCAGTGCAGCGAAGAAGAAGAACGGCACCAATGCCTTCATACAGTCCGCGGCCGCGCTGGCCGCGCCATAGATTTGGCCGTCAAACTCGGTTCGACCGAGACTAAAGCCAAATCGCCAGTTCATCGCGGCCGATACGGCGAGTAGAACGCCAGCCGCCAGAACCCCCAACACGCCTAGAGCATGCCTCATGTTTGCCCCTCATTTTTTTGATCGCCGGAGTGCACGCAAAAACGGCCGGCGCTTGTCTTGTCTCTGTCGCAAGAGGGCAAACGAACAGACAGGTTCCCCAGCTCATACGCCCACAGGACCCACCGGTCTGATTGGCGATGTGGTTTGTTCGACCTGTGAACTCCGGCGCCATCCCCGATGACATCCGGCATGCCGATAACCACGCGCCCAGATGGTGCGCCGAGAGCTGAGGCTTTGATCGGTGGGTGCTAAGGCACGGCGGTCATCGCCGCTTAATCCCGCCTGTGCAAAACGCTTTCCCCACGAGCAAAGGCGACAAGATACGATTGCGAAACGTGCCCTCTTAGTTGCCTTTGCTACGCGATTCGAATCCTTTTGTTAAGAGAATCAGTCTGCTAGGGCGCACGGACTACGATGCAGCTCAAACGCGCGCCATGTGATGTGTCCCATCAGCTCAAAATTCATCCCGCGTTTCGCAAGGCTTTTCCCCAACTTCGTGCTCGAATGCACAGGAGCGGTGCCCGACATACTGCATTGCGAAAAATTCGCGACGAGCAAAACTCGAAGCCGACGATATAGCCCGCCACGCCGCGTCCAGCATCATGCAATTGGACGAACGCATACGCGAGTAAGGTTTGACACGCGTTTACAGTTGCATCGCCTCCGGCATCGATTTATCCTTTAGTTGCAATTGCGAAGCGCTGAAAAACCTGCTCTTAGTTGGTGTGCTGTAGAAAATTGTCATCGCTACGTCTTCAGCTAAGGTCATAGGTCAAAAATAGGCGTGTGCCGCTGTGGTGGGCAGGCGCAACTGCCCTTTCGCAGTGCGAGAGTTTTGAGGTTTAGCTTTATGCGAAGTCTGGGCGG
>CAZURR010000011.1:0-1083 GCA_964622715.1 uncultured Hyphomicrobium sp.
TCAATCGTCAATCCAATGAGATAGGCTGCGACTGCCACAAGCACCAACTGAATCCATGGGCTTGCTGGGAAACCCTGCCATATCGCCAGAATGGCCGCCACGGCCCATACGATCGTCATCGCCAATGTCAGGAGCCGCAAGCGCACTACCCTCATGGGATGCACCCAGCGCATCGGCACAAACGTAAGCACGACGGCGGAGGCGACAATCGCATAGGTCACCCACGGCGATGTGGCTAAGGCAAAGATATAGAACGCAATGATGTTCCAAACAGCAGGAAAACCGATGAAACTGTAGTCGGCACCCTTGCTGGCCAGGTCGGAGAAGTGAAAAAGCGACGACAGCAAGATCAGCGCGGCAAAGACCAGACCCAGCGGCCCCTCCAAGAAGCCTGCACGTAGCAACGCCAGTGCCGGCACGAAGACGTAGGTTACATAGTCGACAACCAGATCCAGCCGTTCCCCGCTAAAGCGCGGCAGACGTTCCTCTACACGCGTGAGGCGCGCGAAGCTGCCATCAATGGCGTCGATGAAGAGGGCAAGCCCCAGCCAAGCGAACATGCGCTCCCAGGCGCCGTCGAAGGCGGCCAATGCAGCCAGGAGCCCGCACACGGCCCCGAGAGCCGTAAAAAAGTGCACGCCCGCTGCTGCCAGCCGGAAGAACCGTTGTCCCGCCACGACACCCTTCAGCACTGACGCCATGTCGATTACCGGGGCGCTGATGCCTCAGCAGCCCCGGTGACGCGTCCGAGATGACGGATACTCGATGTTGTTGCTATGGCGTAGTGGCAGGCTCGCTGCTCGGCTCCGTGGCCTCAGGAGCGGGCTCTGCCGCAGGAGCGGGCTCTGCGGCCGGAGCAGGCGCCTTCGCCGCCGGGGCAGTCGCCGCAGGCGGTGGCGCTGGTGCTGTCTCGGTCGCCGCCGGGGGCGCAGCCATCTTCTCAGGTGCAGGTTTCTTGTCGTTGACCAGCATCATGTAGGCAACAATGGCAATGATCACTACCACCGCTGCCACGACGATCGTGCGGGTATCCATAACACTTTTCCTCCCTTGGAATTCAGTCGCAACGGCACCAAGATAACC
>CAZURR010000011.1:1183-7950 GCA_964622715.1 uncultured Hyphomicrobium sp.
GGCTGGGTTAAGTCCGATTGAAGAATCGTCGACGAAGTGTGCCCAGAAAGCCATGTTGCGGAACAGCAACATGCAAACCGCATTATAGTATAGTCGCCAGAAGTAGAAAAGAGCCGCCCTGCGACACAGGACGGCTCTTGCAAGTTGGGAGTAGCGCTAGCAAGTTCAGAAGTAGATGACGGCACCCGTCATAAGGACTTGGAAGTTTTCTAATGGGTTGGACGCAGCAACGACACCGGTCGTGTTGTCGATTAAGGTCAAATCGAAGTCGTAGTTCCGATAGAGGCCATAGAGTTTCATCTCTGCAGCATCGATTTTTTGCATGACCCCTGCGCCCCAGTACCGAACCTCGCTGCTGAAAATGCTCGCTTCGTTAACGAAGGGATTGATTGGATCGTCAGCGTTAGGCTCAACCTCCTGAGTAATCCCGCCGCCCCAATACTTGTAGTACTGACCGAAAATCGTGGTCTTCCCCAGCGGATGCCATTGTTGTTGGATGCCGGTCTCTGCCGCCCAGAACTTGTAGGTATTATCGACGCCTGTTCCGACGAAAATAGGATTGAACCGAATGTTGTCATCCCACATCTGACCGGCCCCAAAGTTGGCGTACAGACCGCTATGCGTGTCTAAGATGCTGATCGATCCGCCCACACCTTGGCAGTCCGCATCGTTGCCGAATATAGTCGGGTCATTCGAAGGACAGCCGTGGAAGTCAGCGGTATCTATATTGGAGGTATTCTGCATGTAAGCGATACCGGCTTCCACTTCGATCGTGCCGAACTTGTTTTCATAGAGGGCACCAATTGCCCCAGCGTCATCTCCACCCCAGGCGGCGCCTATCTTAAAGCCATGCCACTCCGGTGTATAATAGGTAACCGAGTCGATACGATCTCCCTCCCCAGGCGCGGATCCAGTGCGTGCGATTAAGCGGCGCCATTGGAGACCATCGGGGGAAGCCGGAGACCCCTTGGCGACAAGGAAAAACCCGCCACCATAATCTTCCGCGTCCGAATACTTGCCAACATCGCCGGTGCCCGCAAGGTTCGCCTTCGTGATATCTTTTGTAATGTTTTTCTGTAGGCCAACTCCGAATTTACCCCACGTCTTGCTCTCGAGGCCCCACTCGGCATGACGCGTGTCGAGTGCACCTTTTTCACCACCAATCGGATCGAATTGATTACTACGTTTCGAGTTGGCAGTACGAATGCCGATCTCAATCTTGAAATAGGCCGACCAATCGTCTGAGATCTTTGCCTTGCCCTTAAATCCGAACCGCGTACGCGATGCGTCGTTCGTGACGACGTAAGCATTTTCCTCTTGGCCATCGTCCCAGAACATCACCGCCTGGTTCACTTTGCCGTAAACGGTGAGCGAAACGTTGCGGCTGCCCTTGCGGACCGTTGTCGCCTCGAGATCGGCAATCCGCTCTTCCAGATCGGCACAGCAGTCGCCGCCCAAATCGGCAGCCTGAACCGTGACTGACCCTGCGAAAAGAATTCCCCCAGCAGCGAGAATGGGCATCCACCCCGCCGAGCTTCCAATTACCCCGACCATGAACCAGCTCCCCTCAGGTGCGCGTCTACTTGCTAATTGATCGACATGATTCGCGATCCAGAGACCACAACCTCGTACCGTTCAGCCCATCCCGCAGCGCAACTGCGCTCGCGTTGATGCTTCAACGTGCACATGACTAACCCGCTGATTGCGGGACCGTAAACTGCTAAAGCTTGTATGACAGTTTGTGACAAAGTCGCGTGGCAGCGCCGACACGAGGGCATTGAAATTCATACAGAAAATTACAATTGTGAGTGCAATGTAACGACTATCGAGGTGTCATGAAATCTGATGTGGGCGTTGTTGGGGGCGGACCGGCCGGCCTCGCGGCCGCCTTAAGTGCTGCGCAATGCGGCGTGAACGTTGTCGTTCTGGCCCCTCCGCCGTTGCAGACAGACAACCGAACAGCTGCACTGTTTACCGGTTCGGTGCGCCTTTTGGAGAATCTTGGCGTTTGGGAGAACTGCTGCGCCGCCGCGGAGCCGTTGCGCGCGATTCGTATCGTCGACGACACCGGCTCCTTATGGCGTGCGCCCGAGGTTCTATTTTCCGCCTCTGAAGTTGGGCTTGAGACCTTCGGCTATAACGTGCCCAACCTTTCGCTCGTCGAGGCACTGCACGCGCAGGCGGCGGCAACCAAAATTTTGAGCGTGATGAAAACAGCTGGTGTCAGGGAACTCGACATCGGCACCGACCAAGTCAGCCTCAAGCTCGCCGAAGGGCATCAGGTGAGGGTGCGCCTCGTCATTGGCGCTGATGGTCGCAACTCGCTCAGCCGACAAGCGGCAGGGATCGCTGCGCGGACATGGACCTACGAGCAAGGCGCGCTGACCTGCACCTTTAGCCATCTACGCCCGCACGATGGCATATCAACCGAGTTTCACCGTGTGGGCGGTCCCTTAACGGTGGTGCCCGCACCCGGCCGCACATCTAGTCTGGTGTGGGTCGAGCGCTGTGCCGTTGCCCGGCGTTTGGCCGACCTCGACGATACAACATTTCGCGATGCACTCGAGACACGCCTGCAAGGCCTGCTTGGTCCCATTGAAGAGGTAAGCACGCGCAGGCTCTTTCCCCTTTCCGGACTCAAAGCTGATGCTGCGGGCCAAAACCGGGTGGCCCTCGTCGGTGAGGCCGCACACGTGATGCCACCTATAGGTGCACAGGGTCTCAATCTTGGACTGCGCGACGCAGCCATCCTCGCTGATTGCATTGGTGATGCGCTCAACCGCGACCACGACATTGGCGGAACAGAAACGCTTGCCGCTTACTCACGCGCGCGTACCTTTGATATTGCCACGCGGGCCTGGTCAATCGACGTACTCAACCACAGTCTGATTTCTGAGTTTCTCCCTGTACAATTGATGCGCGGTCTGGGCTTGCATGCCCTCAAGGCCATTGGACCCCTGCGCAGGCTGGCAATCCGCGAGGGACTTGCCCCCTCATTCGCAACACCCCGTCTGATGCGTTTTGAAGGAAAATCAGCAGCACACACATCTTGACGAGGAAGGACGCGGTTGGCATCACCCCAGATCTTGCGCATATCAAATTCGCCAGGCTGTCTCAAAGGCCGCTCGAGCCCCAAATGCCTCTGCAATGACGACAATCGACAGACTGCAGGATCTGCAATACCGACTCGAATACCTCGGGCTCCGCTTCGTTGCAGGAATCTTCCGCGCGCTACCCCTCAACGTGGCAACGCGAATATCCGCATCTTGCTGGCGCCGGTTGGCCCCTATCGTCAACCCGAAGCGGCATGCGCGCGCCCTCGATAACCTTGCCATCGCGTTTCCCGAAAGAAGCGAAGAAGAGCGCCGCGCCATCGCGCTGGCGCATTGGGAGAACCTCGGCCGCGTGATGGCGGAGACGATGCGTATCGACCGCTTTTTCGCCGAGCCCGAGCGCATCGACATTGTCAGCCAGAATATCTTTTCGCGCTACAAGGACAAACTTGGTGCTGCCGTCGGTGTCAGTCTGCATATGGGCAATTGGGAGCTGGCAATCCTGCCGTTCACCTGGGCCGGTGCGAATCCGGCGGCCGTTTACCGATCCGTGAATAACCCTTATGTCGATCAGTATCTGCGCGATCAGCGCAAGGGTCTCTACCCTGACGGGCTCTTCGGGCGCGGCAAAGTCGGCGAGCACGGCGATGACCAGAAGACGGCGCGCGCGATCATGGATTATGTGCGGCGCGGTGGCCGCCTCGGCCTTGTGTGTGATCTCTACGACCGCAAAGGGATCCCCGTGCCCTTTTTCGGCAAGGACGCCAATACGCAAGCGATCGCGGCAATGATTGCGCGGCGCGTGGGTGCCCGGATCTGGCTGTCTCGCTGCAAGCGCATCGGGACCCAAAGCCGTTTCGAGATTGAGCTCAAGGAGTTGCGCGTGCCGCGTACGGCCAATCAGGCGGAGGACATCCGCTGGGTCATGGTTCACATGCAAGAACAATTCGAGAGCTGGATCCTCGAGGCGCCTGAACAGTGGATGTGGAGCAACAGGCGCTGGAGCTGAATCCGCGCTCAGGCAAGGTTTCCACTGATCAGTTGCACCTTCACCGCTGCGGCGCGGGCCCATGTCGTGGTAAGCATCCTGCGTCGCTGGCATTTGCGAGGGGGAGGCTGCTTTGACTGATTCAACCGGCAAGAAGCCATCAGGTTCACCCAATCGATCACTGTTCGCTCAGTATGCCATTCCGATCGGCACGATGGGCGGCACACTTGCCCTCATGGCTATCGTCTATCTCGGCTACGATCTCGCCAAAAGTGAGTTGGCGCCGTGCGAGTCGATTTTCCAGCAGACCTCTGTTGGTCTGTCGACCAGCATCAAGTTCTTGAAGACTGAGGGCCAGTTGCAGATCGGCCGCGAGCAGCTCACCGATCTTGATGAGCGCGCGCAGATGGCAGCGCTCAACCTCAAGACCTGCTGCATGGTACTGGACGCGGGCCGGCTCGACCCAGAACAATTCCTGCAATGTAAGGGCAAAGCGCGCGCTTACGAATCTCGCGTGGAGGACATCGCTGAACTCGTGCGCTCTGCGGTAAGAGAAGGGATCACGACCGGTACCATCGCGGCAAATGCCGCACCTGCATCTCTACCGCCGGTGAGGGAAGCCAAGGTCAACCAGACCATTGAAGCGAAGATCAACAAGGAAGTCGAAGCCGCGCGCACCATCTCACGCGAGTTCAACCAGAAAGTGGTCCAAGTAACCAAGGAGCAGGCGCTGCAGACGCTAAAGGCGACACCGCCGCGCAATATTGCCATCGAAGCCCAAGAAAGCGAGCCCAATAACGACGTGCTCACGACGAATGAGATTGCGCTTGGCAAATGGGTCACGGCCTCGGTCGGTGCACCAAAGGATGCCGACTTCTACACCTTCACCACACCAGAGACGCATCGCGATTGGATTCGCGTCGAGTTGCAGAACCGCTCCACGACGTTGGAACCTCAGTTGATGTTGTACGACGCTCAAAAGACGCACCTTGGAACGCAGGTAAATAAGACCAGTGGTGCCGACCTTACCTACAGCTTCGTTGCGGCGCCGAAGACCAAGTACGTCGTTCGCGCTAGCAACTATTATGGCGAGAACGTCGGTGTGTACCTGATCCGCGTCGTGCCTTCGAAGGCTTATGATGCGCACGAGCCGAATGGCGATATCTTGAAAGCTAAGAAAATTGATTTCGGCGCTACGTTAGAGGCCAGCGTCATGGATAAACATGACATGGACTACTATGTGATCAAGACCGGCGACGCGGAAGCTAACGTCCGCATTGACCTTGAAAACCGTTCCACGACTTTGCGGCCTGAGATCGGTCTCTACGACGCCAATAAGACCTGGGTTGGCCACCAGATAAACAAGACGGGGGGCGGAGACGCGAGTTACACGTTCAAGGCACAGCCAAACACTAAGTATTACATCCGGATTAGGGATTATTATGGGGATGCAGCCGGCGACTACACGATGATCTTAAGTACCGAACCGCTTAAGAAGGGATAGCCATCTAACCATAAGGTCCACGCGCAACCTTTCAGTCAAACGCTGTGGATTTCCGCGGCAGCCCGATGCGATCGCGGGGTGGAATCGCCGCACAGCGTTGACTCACGCCCGCCTAACAATAGAGTGCGCCGCGCCGCAATTTAGGAGCCCTATCGATGGCCGCGACCCGCACACCTGCAAAATTCTATAGCCCCCTCGCCATTGGCGCGCCGGAACCGTACCGCACTCTGCCGGTGCGTATCGAACGCATGATCCACTTTGTGCCCCCGCACAATGAGAAGATCCGTGGCAAAATCAAAAGCATTGCTGCGCAAGTGGACGTCGTGCTCGGCAATCTGGAAGACGCGATCCCGGCCGACCAAAAGGAAGCCGCACGCGAAGGCTTCATCGCGATGGCGCGTGAGACAGACTTTGGTGCGACGGGTTTATGGACACGAATTAATTGCCTCAACAGCCCATGGATGCTGGACGACGTTATCGAGATTGTTGCCAACGTCGGTAACAAGCTCGACGTGATCATGCTGCCAAAGGTTGAAGGACCTTGGGACATTCATTACCTAGACCAGCTGCTGGCCCAGTTGGAAGCTCAGCACGGCGTCGAAAAACCAATCCTCATCCACGCCATTCTGGAGACGGCGGAAGGTGTCAATAACGTCGAGGCAATCGCTGGCGCCTCCCCGCGCATGCACGGTATGAGCTTAGGCCCGGCTGACTTGGCGGCGTCCCGCGGCATGAAGACTACCCGTGTCGGGGGTGGCCATCCTGATTATTCCGTGCTGGCCGACCCAACCGAGGATGATGCAAACCGCGAGCGTTTCCAGCAGGATCTGTGGCACTACACAGTCGGCAAGATGGTGGATGCCTGTCTCGCCTACGGACTTAAGCCGTTCTACGGTCCATTTGGCGACTTTTCTGACCCCGCCGCCTGCGAGGCGCAGTTCCGCAACGCTTTTTTGCAGGGTTGCCTCGGCGCCTGGTCACTTCACCCCAGCCAGATTGAAATTGCCAAACGCGTATTCTCGCCCGACGATAAGGAAGTCGCGTTCGCCAAGCGCATTCTCGAAGCCATGCCCGACGGCACCGGAGCGGTCATGATTGACGGGAAAATGCAGGACGACGCCACCTGGAAGCAGGCCAAGGTTATCGTCGATCTGGCCAAGCTCGTCGCCGCCAGAGATCCCCAACGCGCGGCTACTTATGGCCTGTAACGCGGCACATCCGC
>CAZURR010000011.1:8050-43019 GCA_964622715.1 uncultured Hyphomicrobium sp.
ACGAGGCGTATTAATGCGTGAACCGAACTCGATATAGCGGATTGACACGGGCGGCCAGCTCCCATGGAATAGCTGGGAAAGTGGAGATGGCGATTCCGATGGGCGGAACAGGTCAGGTCAGGCAGGCGAGGTTCGCGGTCGGACAGGTCGTGCGCCATCGCTTCTATCCGTTTCGCGGAGTGGTCTTCGATATCGATCCCGAGTTCGACAACACTGAGGAGTGGTGGCTGTCGATCCCAGTAGAGATCCGCCCGCACAAAGACCAACCCTACTATCACTTGCTCGCTGAGAACGCGGAGACAGAATACATCGCCTACGTGTCGGAGCAAAACTTGCTGCCCGACGAGACGGGACAGCCCTTGCGTCACCCGCAGGTCACTGAGCTGTTTATCGAAGACGAGCATGGCGGATACCGCGCACTCTATCTTCAATCGCACTGACGCAAACGTTTCAACAATGAAAAAGCCGCCCGGCGCGATTGCCGAGCGGCTTTGTTTTGATCAAATCGCGAGAGTTGATGACGCAGCTTACTGCTTTTTCGCGGGCGCGTCCTTCACCGTCGCACCGGTGCCGGGTTGCGGCGGCAGGAGCTTCATCTCCTCTGCCTTCTTTTTCTCTATGGCCTCAATTTGCCGCTGGCGGATCTGGGCCATCATTTGGCCGCGCGCCTTAGCGTATTCCTTGTTATCGACTGGCTTGCCACTGTGCGCCTCGGAGAACCCTGCGAGGGGCACCGGGAAACCAACAGGCTTCGCCGCTGCGTTCATCGCGATCACCATGAGGCCACCACCGGTTTCCATCTGATCAAGAATCTCTTTCGTGGCGACTGTCTCAGCCGTGCAACCTGCCTGGTGACACAGTGAAAACCTCAGCTCGACGGGCTTTAAGGACTTCTCGTCGATCTTCTCGTTCTTGGCGGCCTTTGCCCACTGCTCCTTCGTGTAGACTGCGGCGCGAATGCCAGGCGGAATGGCCATGCCGAGTGGCACCATAATCATAAGGCTCTTCTTGTCCATGCCTTCGACCTCTCGAAGTGCAGCCGATACCAGGACCGAGCCGGTGTTGCCGTCCAACCGTTCGTGGTGGGTGAGGCAAATATTCTTCTCTTCTTTGACGTCTTTTCCGTCCTTGCCTCTGTGGTTGAGCGTAGCCTTTTCGCAGAGCTTGACCCACGCGCTCTTCTGTTGCTGGTTCGTCGTTACCGATGCAGCGGGCGGAGCACCTTTTTGAGCTGCCGCCTTTTGTTGCGCCAACACCGGCGTTCCAACCAAGGTGGCCCCTAAACCCAAGGATGCACAAACAACAGCGATACGATGGCCGCACCGCCCAACGGCTGATGAGTGCGAAATTGAATATGCCATGGAATAGATCAACCTCTTTCAAAGAGCCGGCCCAGCCGACTCGACCCCTCGTCTGGCGCGCGTGAACGGCACCCCTATCAAGACGCCCATGGGCGCCTATCGAAGGCGCACTAAGGCCGCGATTGCGGCAATCCCGTGGCCAATGGAATGAACGTCCTTGAATCCCCAAATTCATTAGGCACAAACGTGTTATTAGCACCACTTTGGCCAAGTTTGACGGCCTCCCGCAGCGACTGGGGGAAGCCGCCCGCAGATGTGATAGCGACTGTACGAAGTGCGGCTTTGCAGGGGCGCGAGCTGGCCTACGTGCAGATACACCGTCCGGCAAGAAAGGCTCTATTCTGAATGAAACGCGCTCTGATGGTGGCCTTGCCGGCACTCCTGGCACTCACGGCGAGCGTGTGGCCATCGCATGCCAAGCCGGCCAATGGCATTTCCATGCACGGCTCGCCCAAGCAGCCGGCCAATTTCACGCACTATTCATACGTCAATCCGAATGCGCCCAAAGGTGGGCGGGTTGTGCTCAACACCTATGGCTCGTTCGATAGCCTCAACCCACTGATCATCAAAGGCGAGCCGGTCGCCGGCATTCGCGAGTACGTCTATGAAAGCCTGATGTCGCGCGGTCTCGACGAGCCGTTCACGCTTTATGGCCTCGTGGCGGAAAGCGTCGAGGTCCCCGACGATCGCAGCTCGATCACATTTAACATCAATCCCAAGGCACGGTTTTCAGACGGCGAGCCAGTCACGGCGGACGACGTGCTGTTCACATGGGAGCTCTTGAAGGAAAAGGGCAGACCAAACCATCGCACATATTACAGCAAGGTCGCCAAAGCAGAGCGGCTGTCGGACCACGCGGTGCGCTTCACGTTCGATGCTACGGGCGATCGGGAAATTCCACTGATCCTCGGCCTGATGCCGGTGCTGCCACGCCACGCAATCGATGCGGAGACGTTCGAGGCCACAACCTTGAAGCCACCGGTGGGGTCAGGTCCCTATCGCGTCGCCAAGGTCGATTCGGGACGTTCCATCACATATCGGCGCAATCCCGACTATTGGGGCAAGGATCTCCCTGTGAATCGCGGTCGCTTCAATTTCGATGAGATTCGCTTCGACTACTTCCGTGAAGGCTCGGTGATGTTTGAGGCCTTCAAGACCGGACAGCTCAACGTGTGGCCCGAGGAGGACCCGCGCCGTTGGGCCAATGGTTATGACTTCTCCGCTGTGCTGGATGGCCGCGTCGTGAAGCGCACGTTTGATATCGGCCTACCTGCTGGCATGACGGCGCTGGTCTTCAACACACGCCGCGATGTGTTTGCCGAACCGCGCGTGCGCCAGGCACTCATTCTTTTGTTCGACTTCGAGTGGATCAACCGCACGCTTTATGCAGGACTGTTCAAACGGACGCAGAGCTACTTTGAGCGCTCCGGCCTTTCCTCAGCTGGCAAGGCGGCCGATGCCTACGAGCGTGCTCTGCTCGCGCCCTACGCTGATGACGTAAAGCCCCAGATCATGCAGGGAACCTACCAGTTCCCGCAGAGCAGCGGCAGCGGACAAAATCGCAAGAACCAAAGTAAGGCCTTCAAGCTGCTCAAGGAGGCCGGCTACGAATTGAAGGCCGGCAAATTGATCAACAAGAAGACGGGCCGTCAGCTCGAGTTCGAGATCCTGGCCGCCTCCACAGCGCAAGAAGGCCTGTTGTTGAGTTTTGCGCGCGACGTGGAGAGACTCGGCATCAACGTGAAACTACGCGTCGTCGACAGCGCGCAGTATCAGTCACGGCTCACGAACTACGACTATGACATGATCCAGAGCACTTGGTCGTCCTCCCTATCACCGGGAAACGAGCAGCTATTCCGATGGTCGGCGAAGGCTGCGAATATGCCTGGCACCTATAACTTTGCCGGTGTAAAGAATCCAGCTGCCGACGCCATGATCCAAGCTCTGCTCGAAGCAACGACCGAGGAAGAGTTCATCTCCTCCGTGCGCGCGCTTGATCGCGTGCTCCTGTCGGGCGATTACGTGATCCCGCTATTCCACATCCCCAAGCAGTGGCTCGCCCATTGGACGAACCTGAAGTATCCAGAAAAAACGCCGCTCTTCGGCTACAACCTCGACAGCTGGTGGTCGACGGAGAGCCGATGACACGTCGCCTTCTCAACACATGACATCTAGCACCACTAAAGAAGCACCGCCGGACCGCTTCAACATGGCGGCCTACTGCATTGGACGTGCGGCGGCGACGCGGCCTGGTGCACAAGCCCTTGTAGTGGTGCACGACGCAACTGCGACAGCCCCGGCCGAGGTCTGGACCTTCGCGCAGCTCCAAGAGGCGGTGTTGCGAATTGCTGGCGGGCTCAAGGCCTCAGGCCTCGCGCCCGGAGCACGCATTCTCATTCGACTGGAAAACACGAGCGCCTACGCGCTGCTGTTCTTTGGTGCGATCGCGGGCGGGTTCGTGCCTTTCCCAACTTCGGCGCAACTCACTGAGCACGAGGTGTTGTTTCTACTTAACGACAGCGACGCTGAGGCCATCGCCATTGGCGACACCTTAAGCCTCAGCACGCTACCCGGCGGGTTGCAGGTCTTCACGGCTGGTGACATCGGCCAAATGATCATGAAGGGCGAACGCCAAACGTGGGCCGACACGGCAGCGAATGACCCCGCCTTCCTGATCTACACGTCGGGAACGACGGACGCGCCCAAGGGCGTGCTGCACGCCCAGCGTTCCGCCTTCGGCCGGCGACCGATGTACCAGGGTTGGTATGGCATCGTGCCGGAAGATCGCATGCTGCACGCTGGCGCCTTCAACTGGACGTATACGCTGGGCACGGGGCTCACCGACCCGTGGTCCAATGGTGCCACGGCCACCATCTACACAGGCGAGAAAGACCCCGCCCTGTGGCCACTGCTGATTGCGCAAACGGGCGCGACGCTCTTCGCGGCGGTGCCGGGGCTCTACCGGCAGATTCTCAAATACGCCAAGCCCACGCGCACCGATCTCGGCGTGCTTCGTCACGGTCTTGTCGCGGGCGAGACGCCGCCACCGGGACTGTTCGAGGAATGGACGGCTGAGACAGGAACAGAACTCTACGAGGCACTCGGCATGAGCGAGATCTCTACTTATGTGTCCTCTAGTCCCAGCGTGCCACGCAAAGCGGGAGCTATCGGCAAGCCGCAAGCCGGGCGCCGCGTCGCGATTCTGCCGCTCGAAGAGGGAACGGAGCCGCTAGGCTCCGGCAAAGAAGGCCTCCTAGCCGTGCACCGATCCGATCCTGGGCTTATGCTCGGCTATTGGAATCGCCCGGAGGAAGAGGCCCAAATGTTTCGCGGCGAATGGTTCATTGGCGGTGATCTCGCGGTGATCGATGAGACAGGTTACGTCACGCACCTCGGCCGCGCCAACGACCTGATGAACGCACTCGGCTACCGCGTCTCGCCGCTTGAGGTGGAGGCCGTGCTTGCCGATCACCCGCACGTCGCAGAAGCCGGCTGTGCGGAAGTTATTGTGCGCGACGGCGTTAGTGTCATTGCAGCATTCATCGTCCCAGTGGCCGGTGTGAACCCTGATGCCGCCGGCATTCTGCGCTTCACTGCCGAGAAACTGGCTCCCTATAAACGCCCGCGCGAAATTGTTGTCGTGGATACGCTGCCGCGCACCGCAAACGGAAAGTTGATGCGCTCCCTCCTGAAACAGCCAGGTGAATCAAACACGGCGAAAACCTAGTGCGTCACGCCGCCTTGCGCGCTTCAGCAGCAATACCGACGAGCTTGGTGATGAGTGCGCGCACACCTTTAAGACGCTCCTCGGGCAAATCCCACTCGCCCTTGAAGACCACCCTCTGATCAGGCTGCACCTTGGCGCGCCCACGCGAGGACTGTACCAGCGTTACAAGGCCTTCTGGATTGGCAAATTCGTTTTTGTGGAAGCCAATGACAGCACCCTTCGGTCCGGCATCCACTTGCGCAATACCGGCTTGGCGGCACAGCCCCTTGATCTCCATCACGTCGAGCAAATGCCCAACCTCCTCAGGCAGCTCCCCAAACCGATCGACGAGCTCAGCGGCGAAGGCGTCGAGATCGGCGCGCGTCTCAAGGGTCGACAGGCGCCGGTAAAGGCCGAGTCTGAGTTGTAGGTCCGCGACGTAGGCCTCTGGGATTAGAACCGCGGTCCCAAGCGAGATAGTGGGGCTCCATTGCTCCGCATCGGCGTCTGCCTCACCGCCCTTCATCGAGGCGACGGCCTCTTCCAGCATTGACTGGTAAAGCTCAAAGCCAACCTCGCGGATATGGCCCGACTGCTCCTCACCCAAAAGATTGCCGGCGCCGCGAATATCGAGATCGTGCGAAGCAAGCGAGAACCCGGCGCCGAGCGCATCGAGCGACTGCAGCACCTTGAGGCGCTTCTCGGCGGCTTCTGTTAAGCGCTGTCCGAGCGGGATCGTGAAGTAGGCGTAGGCCCGCATCTTGGAGCGGCCGACGCGACCGCGCAACTGATAGAGCTGCGCCAAGCCGAACATGTCGGCGCGATGCACGATCAATGTGTTGGCGTTAGGCAGGTCCAGACCAGACTCCACGATGGCCGTCGACAAAAGGACATCATAGCGCCCGTCGTAGAAGGCCGTCATGACATCCTCCAGCTCACCAGCAGGCATTTGGCCCGTAGCGCGCGCGAAGCTGAGTTCAGGCACGGCTTCGCGCAGAAACTCGGCCACCTCGTCTAGGTCGGAGATGCGCGGCGCAACGTAGAACGACTGGCCACCGCGATAGCGTTCCCGGCGCAACGCTTCGCGCACGATCACTGGATCGAAGGGCGAAATGTAGGTTCTGACTGCCAGCCGATCGACCGGTGGCGTGGTGATCAGCGACAGCTCTCGCACGCCCGACAAGGCGAGTTGCAGCGTGCGCGGGATGGGCGTTGCCGATAGCGTGAGGACGTGAACATCTTCCCTGAGACGCTTGATGCGCTCCTTATGGGTAACGCCAAAATGCTGCTCTTCGTCGATGATCAACAGCCCAAGCCGCCCGAAAGCAACTGTCTTACCAAGCAGCGCGTGCGTGCCAATGATGATGTCTGTCTTGCCGCTTTTGAGATCCTCCTTCGCCTGCGCCAACCCCTTAGCGCCGACCAGGCGTGAGGCTTGCGCGATCTTGATGGGCAAACCCTGAAAGCGATCTGTGAACGTCCTGTAGTGCTGGCGAGCGAGCAGCGTCGTCGGCACCACGACGGCGACTTGGAACCCGTTCATGGCGGCAACGAGTGCCGCGCGCAGAGCGACTTCCGTCTTGCCGAAGCCAACATCGCCGCACACCAGACGATCCATGGGGCGCCCCGAGTTGAGATCGCTCAGCACGGCCTCGATAGAGGTACCCTGATCCTCCGTCTCCTCGTAGGGAAAGCGGGCAACGAACTCGTCGTAGGCACCTTCCGGAGCGGCCATTGCGGGCGCTTCCTTGAGCTGACGCAGCGCCGCAATTTTGATCAGTTCGGAGGCAATCTCGCGCAGGCGCTTCTTGAGGCGCGACTTGCGCGATTGCCATGCGACGCCGCCAAGCCGGTCGAGCTGCGCACCCGCCTCATCCGCTCCAAAGCGCGACAGAAGCTCGATATTCTCAACAGGAAGGAACAGCTTGTCACCGCCGTCATAGTGCAACTCGAGACAATCGTGCGGAGCATCAAGCACGGTGATGGTCTGCAGCCCTGAGAATCGCCCAATGCCGTGATCGGCGTGCACGACGAGATCGCCAATCGAGAGGCTCGTTGCCTCAGTGAGCACGTCGACAGCACTACGCGCCTTGCGTCGCGGCCGCACAAGGCGATCGCCCAGAATATCCTGCTCACCGATGACCGCGATCTCGGGCGTCTCGAAGCCCTGCTCCAGCCCGAGAACGGCGAGTGCCGTTGACGAACCGGGCAGCGCCAGCGCTTTGGCGTAGCTGTCCACCTTGTGTGCGTCGCTAAGCCCATGGTCGGCCAAAAGCGAGCCCAGCCGTTCGCGGGCACCGGCGGTCCAAGAGGCAATGATCACGCGCTTGTTCTCTTGCTGGATCTTGCGCACGTGAGCGGCAACCGCATCGAACACGTTGACATCGCCCTGCTGGCGCTCTGCCGCGAAGGTGCGCCCGCCCCGGCCGCGCCAAGAGCGCACGTTTGACGCTTCGGCTTCCTCGAACGGCGTCAGGCGGTAGACGGGATGGGTCTTGAGGGCTTCGCCCCAGGCCGGCCCATCGAGATACATGCGTTCGGGCGGAGTTGGCTTGTATGGAGGTGCGCTGAACGTGTGCTCCTCAAGCGATTCCAGGCGGGCATCGTAATGCTCGGCGATTTGCTCGAAGCGACGCTCGACAGCCTCGTCGGCCAGATGATCGAAACTCACGGAAACGTCTGGGAGATAATCGAACAGCGTCTCCAGGTGATCGTGGAATAAAGGCAGCCAGTGCTCTTGACCGGGGTAGCGCTGACCGGCACTGACGGCCTCATAAAGTGGGTCGTCACCCGTAGCGCCGCCGAACAACTCGACATAGCGGCTGCGAAAAAGCTTCTCGGCCTCCTCGCCGAACGCCAGCTCGCTGATGGGCATTAGTGCGAGCTTTCGCACCGTCTTGGTCGTGCGCTGGGTTTGCACCTCAAAGGCCTTGATCGTCTCTAGCGTGTCGCCAAAGAAGTCGAGGCGAACGGGGCTTAATCGACCTGGTGGGAAAAGGTCGACAATGCCGCCGCGCACCGCATATTCGCCCAGTTCCATGACCGTGCCCGTGCGCACATAGCCCATGAGCCCCAGCCGATGTGCCAGGCGGCCCATGTCAATGCGCTGACCTGGCGCTACTTGTTTAAGCGCACGCTTCAGGAACGCTCGCGGGACGACACGCTGCAAAATCGCATTGACTGTGGTGAGAACCACTGTGGGATGTTTGCGCACACCAAGGCCCAGCTTGGCAAGCGCAGTGATCCGCTTGGCCACGATCTCTGCATTGGGCCCAATGCGATCATAAGGCACAGTATCCCACGCCGGAAACGAAACGACGCGTACATCCGGGGCAAAGAAAGACAGCGCCTGCTCCAGCGAATCAAGACGGCGATCGTCGCGCGCCACGTGGAGCAGTATGCCGGGCGCGCTGGAACGTCCGGCATCGCTCGCAAGATGCGCGAGCACCAACGCGTCAAGTCCCTCCGGCACGCCAGCAATGATGTGATCGGAAGAAACGGCACTTTCTTTCTCAGCCGTGCTCATTCAATTCCCATCCGTCTTGCTGGGAGACACCTGCGCCAAGCCATGAAATGCGCGCATCGCGGCGATCAACTCGGCAAATTGCGGCTCCGCCGGCGTCTCATCCTGAGAGAACCATTGCGTAAGCACCGGGTCGGGCAACGCGATAAGCTGCTCAAAGCCCGACATTTCCTCCGCGCCCATACCCGCGAGATGCGCATCGGCGAAACGCCCCAGGATCAAATCCATCTCCTTGGTGCCGCGATGCGATGCCCGATAAGCCGCACGGCGGCGGCGCATCTCCAGATCATTACTCATAGTCGGATCGCACTTTCTTGGATAACCCGGGCCAAAGGCTTGACGCCATGCGGTGCGCCCGCCACCCTCGCGCCGAATTGGCCGTTGATATAACGCTCGTGCCGGCCTGCGCAAAGGGACGATCATGCCACGCGTGACTATGCGCCGATCGACACAAGGCTAAAAGCGTGCGCCCCTTGTCGATCTTTTGGATTCTGCCGAGCCCATGCGGCCCATCGAACTCACACCCCTTTTTGCCTCTCTCCAGTCACTGAGCGGCATTGGCCCGCGGCTGGTCCTGTTGGTCAAGAAATGCCTCGATCCGCCCCCTGGCGTTACGGATCCGCGTGTGCTCGATCTATTATGGCATTTGCCCAACGGCGTGATTGATCGCCGAGCCGAGCCCAAAGTGGCTGGCGCAGTACCGGGCAGCATTGCGACGTTGAAGGTTCGCATACTGAAGCACAAGGCGCCCCCGCGCGGAAACCGCCGCGCGCCATACAAGGTGCAGACAGAGGACGAAACCGGACGCCTTGAACTTGTGTTTTTCCATGCTGAACGCAAATTCATCGAACGCCAGCTTCCGGTCGGAGAGGAGCGCTACGTTTCAGGCCGCGTTGAGCGGTATGCCGATACGCTGCAAATGTCACATCCCGACTATATTGTGGCACCGGAAGCGCGCGATGATCTGCCGTTGCTGGAGCCCGTCTACCCGTTAACGGCAGGGCTCTCCGGCAAGGTCGTGCAAAAAGCGACGCGCCAAGCACTCGATCGAATCCGGCCGCTGCCCGAATGGCAGGACGTGACGTGGTTCAAATCGCGCAACTGGCCGAGCTTTGTCGAGGCACTGCACCGGTTGCATCGGCCTGTGGAGGCAAGCGACGTCTCTCCTGGTAGCCCGGCGTGGCAGCGACTCGCCTACGACGAGTTATTGGCCGGCCAATTGGCACTCGGGCTCGTACGCCAAAGCATCAGAGCCCAGCGAGGGCGCAGCGTAAAAGGTGCCGGCGATATCCGCGCGCGCGTCGCCGACGCGCTGCCTTTTTCGCTCACGAATTCTCAGCGCGAAATCATCCGTGAGATCGAGGGCGACATGGCCGCCTCTCACCGCATGTTGCGTTTACTACAAGGCGATGTGGGCTCGGGAAAAACGGTGGTCGCCTTGATGGCGATGGCCATTGCAGCCGAAGCCGGAGCGCAGGCCGCTCTCATGGCACCCACCGAGGTGCTCGCGCGCCAGCATCTGGAAACCATCTCGCCTCTCGCGGACAAGGCGGGCCTGCGTATCGCGCTATTGACAGGTCGTGAAAAGGGCCGCCCTCGAAAGGATATTCTTGATCGGCTTGCCACCGGCCAAATCGACATTCTCATCGGCACGCACGCGCTGTTCCAAGCCGACGTCGTTTTTCATGACCTCGCCTTCGCGGTCATCGACGAGCAGCACCGCTTCGGTGTGCACCAGCGCTTATCGCTGCAAACGAAGGGCAAGGGTGCAGGAACCGACGTGCTCGTTATGACGGCGACGCCCATCCCTCGCACGCTTTTGATGACGCACTATGGCGACCTTGACGTTTCAAAGCTAACGGAGAAGCCACCAGGCCGGAAATCCGTGATCACAACGACAACGTCCCTCGATCGCATTGACGACGTCATCGACGGCATACGGCGCATGCTTCAGCAGGGCGCGCAGGTCTATTGGGTGTGTCCGCTGATTGAAAGCTCAGAAGTAACCGAGCTTGCCGCAGCCGAAGAGCGCCATGCACATCTGTCTCAGATGTTCGGCAAGGACACAGTGGGCCTTCTACATGGCGGCATGGCAGCGCAAGCCAAGGATGCCGCCATGGAGGCATTCGCCGAAGGCCGTCTCAAGATTCTAGTGGCGACCACCGTCATCGAGGTCGGCGTCGACGTGCCCAACGCAACGATTATGGTGATCGAGCATGCTGAGCGCTTTGGGCTTGCGCAGTTACACCAGCTGCGCGGGCGCGTTGGCCGCGGCGAGCGTCAGTCCTATTGCATGCTGCTCTACAGGTCGCCGCTCGGTGAGACGGCGCAGGCGCGGCTCAACATGATGCGCGAGACGGAGGACGGATTCCTTATCGCCGAGAAGGACTTGGACCTGCGCGGCGGTGGAGAGGTTCTGGGCGCGCGCCAGAGTGGCACGCCGGGTTTCCGAGTCGCGGAAGTACCAAACTTCGAAGCGCTGTTGAGTGCCGCGCGCGACGACGCGAAACTCATTTTGGCAAACGACCCGCAACTGGCAAGCCCGCGCGGCGAGGCGCTGCGCTTACTGCTCTACATTTTCGAATGCGATGAGGCCGTGCGCCTCTTCCGCGCCGCCTAGGCTACCAGCAGTTAATTGGTCTTTCAGGATCGGAGGGCTTGGGCTCTTCGCGCTTGGCCTGCTCGGCCAGCTCCTTGAGCTTCGACTGCGACTCCGGCGTCACCATGCCAGCAGAGATGATCACCTTGGCGGCGTCCTCAAATTTCATGTCGAGGATGGTCACGCTTCGTCGCGGTAGGAAGCAAACGAACCCCGTCGGCGGCACGACACCAGTCGGCATGAAGACGGTGACCAGATCTTCCTCGCCTCCGGGCTTGGCAAGCCCGACCTCTCCCGTCGTATCTCCTGTCACGAACACGATCGACCACAGCCCTTTGGAGGGGAACTCGATGAGCCCAACCTTTTGGAAAACTTGGCCAGTACCGGTGGCCGTAGCGACGGATTCGAAGATCTGCTTTAGGGCACGATAGACGTTGCGCACGATGGGCATGCCATTAAGCATCAACTCGCCGAAGCCAATGAGGGCGCGGCCGAGCAGATTGGCCGCTAGCGCGCCAATTAACGTCAGCAGCGCGATGGCGATGATCAGCCCGATGCCGGGAACGGCGAACGGCAGATAGGTGTCGGGCAGATAGGCAGTGGGCACGAACGGCTTGATCCAAGCGTCCATGACGTTGATGAACCACCACGCAATATAGATGGTGATGGTGACCGGCCCAACGACGACAAGCCCAGTGAGGAAATAGTTCCTCAGCCGCGCGCCGAGATGCCACTCTGCTTCTTCTTCCGCATGCGTCAGGCGCTCAAGACCGGCACTCAGCCCCGCTAAGCCGCCTGGTGAAGCGCTATCCTTGGACTTTGGCGTGGTGTTTCTCATGGGATGCCCCCCCCGATAGAAGCTAGCGGACAGCCGTCCTGGCCACCCAGCGCACGCCACTTGACCTTCCCACGTATTGAAGCTGAGCAGAAGAGCGCGCACTGCAGAGCGCACAATGTCGTTGCCGCCGCCACACTCAGCGACCGAGCACGTTCTACTTCGTTACGACGAGGCAGTCGAACCCACTGGTGCGCAGCGTGCCACACAGTTGCCGCGGCTCCTTGGCATTGGCATATGGCCCGACCCTGACCCGGTAAAATGTTCCCATGCTGCCGATGACGGCCTCGTCAACCACAGGCCGGCGCGAGCCGAGCTCGCCAGCGTACTTTTGCATGAGGCTTGCGGCCACAGCATCTGCTTCGCTGCGTGAGCGGACGGCTGCCACTTGCAGACGATATTTGCCTGATGGTGGGCTTGCGCTCTTGGGCCTGCTCGGCGCAGCAGCTGGCGGCTGGGTCGTCGCCACTTCCGTGACAAATGGCGAGGTAACCTCAGCGTGCTTCTTTGGCTTGGCCGGTGGCGAAGCAGCGGCCACCTGTGTGGCAAATGGCGTGGTGACTTTGGCAGGCTTCTTCGGTACGGTCGGCGGCTGGGCGGTTGCGACTTGCGTCGTCTGATACCAGCTCGATGTTTCGGACTTTGGGACTATGGGTGCGGCAGTGTCTGGCTCTTTGCTTTGGCTGGGCGTGGGCTCGTTTGATGATCCGCCACCGCCGGTGAAAAAGTTCGCGATGCTGCTGAAGAACCCCCCACCGCCAGAGCCTCCCGAGTCCGAAGCGCTCGAGGGACTGGCGCTCGTGCTGGAATTGCTCGCTGGGGCCGCGGCCACCGCAGGTCCCTGAGAAGGCGTAGATGCTTCTGATCCCGGTGAGGCGGTCGCCCCGGACGTTGCTGTCTGCCAACCAACTGCGCTGCTGGTACCTGAGCTGGACGGGGCCTTGCTTCCAATAGCCGATTCCGGAACCGCAGGCACATCGCTAATGCCCGCCTCGCGATAGGCGGCAATGCGGTTGCTCAAAGCGTCAGATTTTTGAGCCGCCGTCAGGCCATCGTTGAGCCAGACCGCACTCGTCAGATCCGAGATCGCCTGGCCGGGCATGTCTTTCTTGCGATAGGCCAAGCCCCGGTAGTAGAGCGCCTTGGCCATTTGTGGCTTTTCAAGACCGCCGGCCTTAAAAGCCGCGCCGAAATGATTGATCGCCTCGACGTGCTTGCCCGCCTCATAGGCCTTGATCCCAGCGTTATAGAGCTTCTGGCCAGGGGGCGTCGTCTTGGGATCAGCTTTTGCTGCGCCATTCGCAGCGGGATTCGCCTTGCCTGGCTTTGCATCGGATTTGGAAGCGGGCGCCGTTTTGATCCCACCCTTGGATTGTGTTGGCCCATCGAATGCGGCCGCAGGGCAAATCCCAACGGCTATTACAAGCAGTATATATGACAGAACTCGCAACCCGTTCCCCCTTGATTCGGCCGTAGATTCCCTAATATGCGGCCGACTTCCCTGGTGGCGGAGGGTAAGTCAAGCAGCAATTAGAGGCAAATCCGCGGCCGGCCCGAAACTGGCGTTTTCCCCTCTATTCCACGGTCACCGATTTCGCCAGATTTCGCGGCTGATCAACGTCCGTACCCATCACAACCGCCGTGTGATAGGCCAGAAGTTGCACCGGCACGGCACAAATGAGCGGATTGGTAAATGCGGAGACCGCCGGCAGTGCAATATGCGCGGCCAACTTGCAGCCGGCCTTCTCAGGCGCCGCGTCGGAAACGAGGATGATCTGCCCGCCGCGCGCAGCCACCTCCTGCAGATTAGACACGGTCTTTTCAAACAGGTCGTCCTGCGGCGCCACCACGATAACCGGCACCTTCTCGTCAATCAGCGCTATGGGTCCGTGCTTGAGCTCGCCAGCCGCATACCCTTCGGCGTGGATATAGGAGATCTCCTTGAGCTTTAGGGCGCCTTCCAGCGCCAGCGGGTAGCTCGTGCCACGGCCGAGATAGAGCACATCGCGCGCCTTCGACAGATCGTGCGCGATAAACTTGAACTGGTCCTCATTGCCGAGGATTGTCGAGATATGCCGCGGGACCTCAATCAGGGCCTGGACAAGCTCGCGTTCAGCTTCAGCCGTGATCGCACCGCGCGCGCTGCCGAGCGCAATTGCCAGGCAGGCGAGCACTGAGAGCTGACAGGTGAACGCCTTCGTCGAGGCCACACCGATCTCCGGACCGGCGAGCGTGGGCAGCACGGCATCAGATTCACGGGCGATGGATGAGGTGCGCACGTTGACGATAGAGGCAATACGGTGGCATTCGGCCTTGGCGTGACGCAGCGTGGCCAGCGTGTCGGCGGTCTCACCCGACTGCGACACGAAAACCGAAAGCCCACCAGCGCTCAGCGGCGGCTCGCGGTAGCGCATCTCCGAGGCTATGTCTATCTCAACGGGCACGCGTGCGTAGCGCTCAATCCAATACTTAGCAACGAGCCCTGCATAGTAAGCGGTGCCGCAGGCCGAGATTGTGATGCGCGGAACTTTGGCCAGATCAATGCCCAGGTCGGGGAAGTCCACAGTACCGGTGGTCATGTCGATATAGTTGGCTAGCGTATCGCTGATGACCTCTGGCTGCTCGTGGATCTCCTTCGCCATAAAGTGGCGGTGGTTGCCTTTATCCACCAGCAACGAGCTTGCTGCCGATTTGATACGCGGGCGCTCCACACGGGCCCCGGCGCGATCAAAGACCTGCACTCCGTCGCGGCGCAGCACGGCCCAGTCGCCATCTTCCAGATACGTGATCGCGTCCGTGAATGGCGCCAACGCAATGGCATCGGAGCCCAGGTACATCTCGCCGGTGCCATGTCCTATCGCGAGCGGGCTGCCCTGGCGCGCGGCGAACATGAGGTCGTCGTGGCCGGCAAAAATGATGGCGAGCGCAAAGGCGCCTTGTAACCGCGATAGCGCATTCTTGACGGCCTGTTCGAGCGTCGCGCCCTGATCGAGTTCTTCGCTGATGACGTGGACAATGGCTTCGGTGTCCGTGTCGGTTTCAAACACGTAACCCTTTGGCTCTAGACTGGCTTTGAGTTCGCGAAAGTTTTCGATGATACCGTTGTGAACGACCGACACCCGGCCATTCATGTGCGGATGGGCGTTGCGTTCTGTCGGACCGCCATGCGTCGCCCAACGCGTGTGACCAATCCCTGTGCGCCCTTTCAGAGGCTCATTCAAAAGCCTGGCTTCGAGATTGCGAAGCTTGCCTTCCGCGCGGCGCCGCTCCAGATGGCCGTTTTCGATGGTGGCGATGCCCGCCGAGTCATAGCCGCGATATTCCAGTCGCCGCAATGCATCGACGATATCGGGGGCAACACCCTTTTCACCGATAATTCCAACAATGCCGCACATGCTGTCAGTCCTCGATCTCTGTCCCGGGCATAAGTGCTAGCGGTTCGTTGCGATGCCCTTCAAATCACACTGTATTTCGTTGGAAATCGCGCGACAGCCTCATTCCTGACTACCCGGCCTTCGCTTTGCGCCTCATTATGAGCGCGCGGAATTTTGCAGCCCAGCCCGGCCGCTCTTCCTGAGTGGCCCGCTCCAGCGCTAGAGCATCGGCGGAGACGTCTTTCGTGATGACGCTGCCGGCACCGATATAGGCACCCTTCCCGATCTTCACAGGTGCAACGAGCGCCGAATTCGACCCGACAAACACGCCCGGTCCAAGTACCGTGCGGTGCTTCTGGAAGCCATCATAGTTGCAGAAGATCGTGCCGGCGCCAATGTTGGACCCCGCACCCACCTGCCCGTCGCCGAGGTAGGAAAGATGGTTTGCTTTGACACCATCGCCGAGCACCGAATTCTTCACCTCTACAAAATTGCCGATATGCACATTGGTGCCGATGTCGGCCCCAGGACGCAAGCGCGCGAACGGTCCCACGCGCGATCCCGCTCCAATACGCGACTGTTCAAAATGGCAGTTGGCCAAGATCTCGACATTGTCCTCAACGGTGACGCCGGGACCGAAAAACACGTTCGGCTGGATGACGACATCGCGGCCGATCTTTGTGTCGTAAGAAAACCAGACCGTCTCCGGCGCGATAAGCGTAGCACCTTCAAGCATCACCGCCAGCCGCGTGCGTTTTTGGTAGAGCGCCTCAGCAACGGCAAGCTGGTCGCGCGAGTTGATACCCATGACCTCCTCTTCCGCGCAGACCACGACACCGGCGCGCGCGCCATCGCTGCGCGCAATCTCAATTGCATCCGTTAGATAAAATTCACTCTTCGCGTTGGCATTACTAATGCGGCCGAGCACGCCCAACAGATTGTCGAGTCGAAAGGCCATGACGCCGGAGTTGCACAACGTGACGCGGCGTTCGTCGTCGCGTGCGTCCTTGTCTTCGCGAATTGCCTGGAGACGCCCATCTGCGTCGGTCAGCAAGCGGCCGTAGCCCGAAGGATCCGACGCATCGAAGCCGAGTACGGCCACACCAGTCGCGTCGTCGAGCCGCGCCCGCAGGCGCTTCAGTGTGTCAGATGTGAGAAGCGGTGTGTCCGCATACTGCACAAGTACGTCGCCCTTGTGGTTTGCGATCGCATCGCGAGCTGCGAGCACGGCGTCTGCGGTGCCTTCCTGGCGCTCTTGGATGCAAATGCGCGCGTCCGGCACCTGTTGCAACACCGCAGCACGAACATCCTCCATGTCGGGGCCGACGACCACGGCAATGCTCTCGGCCCCAAGCTCCTGGCAGGTTTTGAGCACATGGCCGAGCATGGAGCGACCGGCGATCTTGTGCTGCACCTTGGGCATCGCCGACTTCATGCGGGAGCCCTTTCCAGCGGCGAGAACGACGATGAGAATGGGGTGGTTCGGCATCCGGCCTCTAAATGAGAATATTCTGGGCTATTTCGCGGGGCATCCTTATCGCTTTGGACCCCCGAATCGCATGTCTATTAGTGCAAGCTACATACCGCCCAGAGCGCACCCCGAATAGGGCAAAGCCCAGCGATTGAGCCATCCCATCGTGCCACAGGCGTGTTGCATTCCAATCACAATCCGTTCGGATAGCCCTTTGGGCCTGTCGAGTGTGCACTGCATAATAGCGTCGTCCACAAGTGCTGCATCCATATAGCGTTAGCTGCGTTGCCCTCCGGCAGGGACTCAACCACCATCACCACTGATTCCGTTCAAAGTTCGCTCTGTGAACAGCGGTGCACGCACTTCCAGAGTCCGCCAGATCGGACCCAATTCGTTCCGCGTTCCCAACACCAAACTCTTTGGATGCCACAATGTCCTTGCCGCAGCCTCCCATATCCACGAAGCGCAAAACCCTGACCGCCTATGTCTCGATCTGGGTCGTCCTTGCTGGTTTTGCCTTGGCTTATCTGACGCTTCTCGGCTTGCGCCCCGATGCGCTAGCCGGACTAAGCCCCGCTGGGGACGCCGATCCGAACGTGGTCGCCTTGCAGCGCGATGTAACGCGCGCGCTCGCCGATCTCGACCCGCTGCGCAATACACTGGGCGAGATGAAAGCGGACGTGGCCAACCTAAAAACGGGATTTCGGGCGGCCAAGGATCGCGACGTGCAATTGGCCAAACGACTCATTGCTCTGGAACAACCATCGCCTGGGGTACAAGATAACGTGTCGGCCCAAACGAACGACTCGACGGCTCCCGTTGCACCGCGGCCAACACCCATAAACCGGAAGGGAGCGGGCGCGGCGGCAAACCCGCAGGTGCTCAACGCCAATCCAATCGACACGGCCAGCGTATCGCGCCAGGCGGCCGCACCTACCGCGACCCCACCGTCGACCGTGGCGCCTGTGGCGGCGAAACTGACCCCCGCAAAGAAGAAGGAGCCGGTCAAAGCGCCCGTCAAAAAGGTAGCTGCGACAATGGCACCGGCCAAAGAGCCGCCGAAAGCGGTCGGCGTGCAACTTGCAACCGGACCCTCATTGGCCTCGCTACAGCTGAACTGGAGCGTTCTGACCGATCGCAACAAGGACGCGTTAGGACACTTGCAGCCGCGCTACACCACACGAGGCAAGCAAAGCAACCCAGCCTATGATCTTGTTGCCGGTCCGCTGGGCAGCACGCAACAGGCAGAGATCGTCTGCAAAGTTCTGAGTGACAGAGGCCATGCCTGCAAAGTTGGCGCCTATCGCGGCAACGTTCTGCCGCCGACGTAAGGCCGGACAAGCTCTTCGATCAAGAGCAATCTTGCTTTAGAGATCTGGCGTCCGGAACGTATTGCACGCGCGCAGATTCCCGCTTTCCAGCCCGCGCATAAACCAACGAGTGCGTTGCTGCGATGTGCCATGAACCCCCGCGGCCCGCCGGGGCGTTCGATCATCCATAGACGGTCGTCCGCCAAGGCTCTCGTCGCCTATCGTCTTAAGTGCGGCCATGATGTCGACTTTAAAGCGCCTGGAGTTGCTCCAGGATTTGCTTGCGCGGATCCATACGCCTGCCAAACAGTCGGCTTCAAGTTCAAAGCGGCGTATCGCGTCGACCATGTTGTCTGGGTCGGAACGGATCATACCCTTCAAGAAACGGAATCGTCCGTGCAGGTTCTGAATGTGGTGGCCAATTTCGTGACCAACGAGAAAGGTGATGCCGGCACCACCGTGAGTCCCTAGCTTGACCAACAGCCGGTCGGCCGCCTCCGTGCCAATAAAGACCGTCCGGTTACCGCTGCAGTAGACCGGCCCCTCACCTGCATATAGCCCATAGCAATTCATCGGTGATAGGCGATCAACAAACCTCAGATCGACCGCGTCAATCTCTATCGCTCTGGCGCGGATCAGCCCTTTCCAAGTGGTGACAGCGTCTTCCCAGGCGCGAAAAACGACGGCCCGCAGTCGTAGATCTCGCGACGACGTTCCGCCTTCGGCTGCAATACCGGCAGCGGCAGTCATCGGTGCTGGGACGTGGTTGTCACCGCTGAACCGCTTAGAGCTGTCTTCGGCCCAAGCAGCCGCGCTCCCCGCTGCCGCACCCACGATGGCGGCGAAGATGATGCCCCGCAATGAAGTGGTCTGCCTCATGACACAACCCGCTTGCCTGGCTACTTCGCGTTCGCCCTGGACTTTTGCGGTTAGGTCCGCAACCTCTCTAACTCAAAGACTGCTCGTATTGAAGGTATCACAGGCTGCAATTTCGCCGCTTTTAAGGCCTTTGCTAAACCACCGAACGCGCTGGGCCGAACTGCCGTGCGTAAAAGCGTCAGGAACGACGTGCCCCTGTGTGCTCCTTTGCATCATATCGTCGCCGATTTGGCTGGCCGCGTTCATTCCTTCCTCAACGTCACCCGGCTCAAGCCTGTCCTTGATCTGATCGTTGAGATGAGCCCATACGCCAGCGAGGCAGTCGGCCTGCAACTCCATGCGCACCTGTAGTGCGTTGGCGCTTGTTGTATCCATGGAGCCCTTCAGCTCCTGCACCTTGTCGGCAATCCCAAGCAGCTTTTGAACATGGTGGCCGACCTCGTGCGCAATCACATAAGCCTGCGCAAAATCTCCTGGCGCATCGAAACGACGCTTGAGCTCGTTGTAAAACGCCAAATCAATATAAATCCGTCGGTCGACGGGGCAGTAGAACGGGCCCATTGCGGAAACGCCTACGCCGCATGCAGTGCGCGTCGCACCAGAGAACAGCACCATGCGCGGCTCGGTGTAACTCCGCCCGAAACCTCGGAATACTCGTTTCCAGACATCCTCGGTATCAGCGAGAACCTGCGAGACGAACCGCTTCATGTCGTCCGCGCTCTGCGTCGTTTGCCGCCCACCCGGAAGCCCCGGGATTTCCGAATAGGGGCGCCTGATTGGATCTTGCGTACTTCGCGGCTCCGAACGCGGCAACTGCGGCACTTGGGAATGCTGCCCAGGCCCCTGAGTAAAGAGGTCGAGCGGATTAACCCCAAAGAGCAGCAGAATTCCGCCAATGATCAGCAGTGAAGTGAGGCTAATTCCCCGCCCCCCAATTGGAATTTGAATAGGCCGTCCTCTACGACCGCCCATGGGAAAGCGAAATATCGGCCCGCGTTGGCCGCGCCGGTCCTCAACATTGCCGCTCTCGCGGTCGTCCCGTCCGTAACGCATACATCGCTCCCGGTTTGCCTTAGACCGTGGGCTCAGGTCTCTATCCGTTCACGCCATAGTGCACGGGGAGCCCTCGTTGTGGCAAGAACCCGGCCGGCATAGCCAGGAAGGCCACTTCTATTCGTTTAGGAGTTCACGGGCTCGGAGGCGCCGGTACTGGAAGCCCGCTCATTTGTTACCAGTTCCGCGACATTCGATTTTTGTATTAGGCGGAGCCCGAACCGGTGACCATCTCGTAGGTCAGCACGCGCCGCAAGCTGATCCATGGGTCGGTGAGGACACGGAACTCGGCATAATGGGGCAACTCGCGATGGGCATCATAGGCTGCCTCATCGGCGAAAACTTCGTAGAGCAGAAAGGCAGATGCCTCCACGGGATCAAGGCAAACCTCGTAGCGTTGACAGCCAGCCTCACGATCGAGGCTGGTCGAGGCATGTTGCAGCAGCGCCCGGCGCAACGTGTCTTGGCGCCCGCGCTTAGCCTCTAGGAATACGACCACCACATACATGCCGCGCTACCCGACCTTTTGGCGACGTCAGCCTGCCCTCATGACCACGTCGTCTAGGGCAGACAATCGCAACGTCAGTTCATGTGGGCAACCCTTAACCATTCGTAAACTCCTTTGGCTAACATTGGATTAACGATCCACGAGAGCGCTCCATGGACGCATTTTTAAGCCCCGACCGCCCGGCGTCGAGCCTCGATGATGCGTGCAATGACACCGGCCGCACAGCATTTTGCGGGCCATATGTGCTGGCTGCCATCACCGGCTACCCCATCAGCACAATCGAAGATGTAATCCGGAATGCGCGCAAATCACGGCGCAAAACGGTCATCAAAGGCACAGACGCCGATGAGGTCGAGGCCGCCCTTGCAGCATTCGACTACACCATGACGCTCAAAGAAAACTTCATGAACCGTCCAAGGAAAGAACGCCCGACTCTGTGGAGTTGGATGCAGAAGCCGCGCAACGTTTGGGCGCACTACATCCTCGCCGTGCACAAAGGCAAGGAAGGCCATTGGATTCTCGTGAAGGGGGTCAAAATGTGCGACACGTTTACGGAAGGTCGATGGACCTTCGTGGTCGATGGACCGCATCGCGGTGCGCGCATCATGGAAATCTTCGAGGTGCGTAAATCCCTTGCCGCGTGAAGCGATGCAACGTCAAATTTAGGCGTATTGCGACTCTGACCTTATCACGCGCTCGCGTTGTGTCCTTGCTTGCGTTATCTCCTCGCAATCTGTAAGCAGCGGCATGAGGATCTCGTCCTTACGACGTCCGTCTCGATCGAGGGACACGCCATGACATTCTCGATAATCGTGATGATCTTGATGGTTCTCGCCGTCATTGCCATGTTGCCCATTTGGCCCTGGAGCCGTGGCTGGGGCTACCATAATTCCGCCGCTCTTGGCTTGATCACGGTGGTGGTTTTGATCAACGCTACGCTGACCCACTATGCGTTTTAGGCTGGCTTAATCCTTAGCGCGTTCCACGTAAGAACCGTCTGCCGTCATGACGACGACGCGCGTCCCGGCCGAGATGTGCGGCGGAACCATGATCTTCACGCCATTCGACAGCAGCGCCGGCTTGTAAGACGATGACGCTGTCTGGCCTTTGACAACCGGGTCGGCCTCCACAATTTCCAGCGACACGCGCTGCGGCAACTCAACCGCGATGGGATTGCCATCGTGCATTGAGATTGTCACCGTCATGCCTTCTTGAAGATAGACGGCAGAATCGCCGATGACGTCCTTGGATACGGAAACTTGGTCGTACGTCTCCGGGTGCATGAAGGTGTAGCCCATATCGTCCTCGTAAAGGTAGTTGTACTCCTTATCATCGAGGTAGGCGCGTTCGACCTGGTCGGTGGTGCGGTAGCGCTCGACCACCTTTACGCCGTCTGCGATGCGCCGCATCTCCAGATGCGTGACGGGCGTACCCTTGCCGGGATGGATATTCTCAGCATTGAGTACCACGGCGAGCTTGCCATCGAGATCAAGCACATTGCCCTTGCGTACCGAGCTGGCGATAACCTTTGGCACTTAGCGTTCTCCATGTTGCGGGACTGGCGCGAAGCACGTGACGCATTGGCGCAGTCGAAAGGCGGGGTTTCTTGGGGGTTCTCATACTCCATTCAAGCGCAAAACGCCAAGCATGAGGGTGAAAGTGTCAACGCCCTGTGCTCCAATCACTTTTATGGATCGAGTGTCGAATCAAAAACCTTGGTGGAACCGGGACTCGCATCAAGACCGGCAACCGTTTTTGATGTCGCGCGGGGGCATCAGGACGGCCGTGCGCACTTGGTTCGAGGCGCAAGGTTTCACCGAGGTCGAAACCGGCTGCCTACAGACCTCCCCCGGAAATGAGGCGCACCTGCACGCCTTCCAGACGGAGCTCATTGGCAACGACCAACGTCGACAACGCCTCTATCTCCACACCTCCCCCGAGCTTGCGTGCAAGAAATTGTTAGCTGCTGGAGAAAAGAAAATTTTCTCATTGGGGCCGGTGTTCCGCAACCGTGAGCGCGGACCATTGCACACACCCGAGTTCACCATGCTCGAGTGGTATCGAGCCGACGCGCCCTATGACGACGTGATGGCTGATTGCAGAGCCCTTCTTGAGATCGCCGCCGATGTTACCGAGACGAGCCAGTGGAACTGGCGCACGGCCGCGTGTGATCCCCGCCAGGACGCGGAGCGCAGGACAGTTGCAGAGGCCTTCGAACAGCTTGCCGGTATTGATGTGCTCGCCACAGTAAACGCAGATGGGCCAGATCGCGACGCACTCGCCGCGCAAGCCACGGCCGCCGGGATCAAGGTGAAGGACAATGATACCTGGTCAGACATCTTTTCACGCATCGTCGTGACGATCGAGCCGCGCTTGGGAGTTGGCGCTCCGACACTGCTCACCGAGTATCCGACTGTTGAGGCCGCGCTTGCGCTAACCTGCATACACGATGCACGTGTTGCAGAGCGCTTTGAGCTTTATTGCTGCGGGGTCGAGCTTGCAAATGGCTTCGGCGAGCTGACGGACCCAGAGGAGCAACGCCGCCGGCTCAATGCTGAGATGGCAAAAAAGGAAGCCCGTTATGGCGAACGCTACCCGCTGGACGAAGACTTCCTCTCTGCGCTTTCACACATGCCGCCAGCCTCAGGCTGCGCCATGGGTTTTGATCGTCTGGTGATGCTGGCAACCGGTGCTACCCGCATCGAACAGGTGCTCTGGACGCCGCTTCCCGATGCCTAACCCGAAAAGGTGATTGGTCAGTATTTGGTTTGCGCGCTTAGGCGCGGCGATCCAGTAGAATGGACGCGTGTGTTCGCCCGGTGACGCGCGGCAATCCAGCGACATAGCAAATGCCCCAGGCGAAGTCGGTGATCGCAAACAGCACAGTCGCCAACACGCCCAGATACGTAAATCCGTAGGCGATCAGAATCAGCACCGCGAGAAAACGCAAAAGGGCTTCCCAGTAAATGAATGAGGCGAAGTGCTTCACATCGCGAGAGCTCAGTATGAGTACGGCCGAGGTATACCAAAGAAACGCCGCGGCAACCCAAGGCCAGAAGGGGTTCGGAATTTGCATCCCGAGAAATTGGTTGATCGGCGGTGTGATGAGTATGATGCCAAGGCCAATATTCCAAATCCCGGACCGGAAGACCAAACGACCGAACGCCATTGCTGTGCCCTCCAAGAATTAGCCGCCTTTGATGCGATAACCCGCAAGCGCATACGATGCTACGTTCGCGCAAGCTCAATTGGAAGTTCGGCTCCGGTCACGACACGACGCGGCCATCCCCCGAGTGAGGCCCGCTCGATGCAGATGAGTGGAGGCAACCTGTACATGCGCGCCACTCACGATCCTGATCGTTGCTCTGGACACCGCCGCGAAAACCAGGCCAATAGAGGCGCATGACAGCCTTCCGCCAGACCTTGAAGACGGCAAGCGACCTGGCTGACGCTGGGCTTGTGACGGACGAAGCCGCCGAGGACATTGCGCGCGTCGCCCAGCGCTATGCGGTGGCGATCCCGCCCGCTATGGCCGCTCTCATTGACCCGGCCGACGCAAACGACCCCATCGCACGCCAGTTCATCCCGGATGTGCGCGAACTTAACCGGCATCCATCGGAAGATGCAGATCCCATCGGCGATGACGCAAAAAGCCCGGTGCCGGGCATTGTGCACCGTTGCCCCGACCGGGTCTTGCTTAAGCTCGTCAGCGTTTGCCCCCTCTACTGTCGCTTCTGCTTTCGCCGCGAAATGGTCGGTCCCGGCAAGAGTACAGCGCTTTCCAACGTCGAGCTTACCGCAGCCCTCACTTACGTTCGCGAACACGCCGAGATCTGGGAAGTGATCCTCACTGGCGGCGACCCGTTCGTGCTGTCGCCGCGCCGGATCGCGGAGGTCACGGCCGCGCTCAGCGAGATCTCTCACGTCAAGGTTCTTCGCTGGCACACGCGCGTTCCGGCCGCGGCGCCCGAGCGCGTGACCAATGAGCTCACCGCAGCGCTACGATCGCCCACGAAGACCGTATACGTGGCACTCCACGCCAACCACCCGCGCGAAATGACGGCGATAGCCCGCACCGCATGCGCACACATCATCGACGCCGGGATCGCTATGGTGAGCCAGACCGTGCTGCTCAAAGGCGTCAACGATGACGCTGACACGCTCGAAGCGCTGATGCGCGCATTTGTTGAAGCGCGCGTGAAGCCCTACTACCTGCACCACGGCGATCTGGCGCCTGGTACCGCGCACTTCCGCACCACCATTGCCGAAGGCCAAGCCCTAATGCGCGCACTGCGAGTAAGGCTCTCCGGTCTCGCGCTGCCGACCTTTGTGCTAGATATTCCCGGCGCGTATGGAAAAGTGCCGATTGGTCCCGGCCATCTATCCAAAAGTCCTGCGTCTCCCGCTTATACGGTGCAAGATTCTCAAGGCCACAAGCATACTTACGAGGATTGCTGCGCCGGGCCGGCACATATACCCAAGGACACCTGACCTGCCTTGCGCGTGCCTCTGACCTAGGTCAGACTGCCGCACCAATAAAAAGGCAAGTGCCGTCCGAAAGTCGCCACGGGAGAAAACGCGATGAATGAGCAGCCCAAGGGGCACACGTTTTTCGGTGGGTGTCCCCATGACTGCCCCGACACCTGCGCGATGCTGTTCGAGGTGGAGAACGGGATCTTAAAAAGTGTCAGAGGCAACCCCGACCACCCCATGACCCGCGGGGGCTTGTGCGTGAAGCTTAAGGACTACGAGAAACGCCATTACCATCCCGATCGCCTGCTGTACCCGATGCGCCGCACGGGCCCGAAAGGGTCAAAGCAATTTGAGCGTATTACTTGGGACGAGGCGCTTGATGAAATCACGAGCCGCTGGAAAACGATCATCAAGGAGTACGGCGCCCAGGCAATCATTCCCTATAGCTATTTGGGCCATCAAGGATTAGTTCACGGCCTGAATGGAGGCGACGCATTTTTCAATCGCATGGGGGCCACCGTTTGCGAGCGCACGTTCTGCGGCGAGGGCTCCTGCACGGCTTGGCTGCTTACAGTGGGGGCGACCGCTGGCGTTGATCCGGAAAGCTATATTCATTCGAAATACATCGTCATCTGGGCCTGCAACAGCGTCAGCACCAATCTGCATCACTGGGCCATTGTGAAAGATGCGCAAAAGGCCGGCGCCAAGGTCGTGGTCATCGATGCCTTTGCGTCGAGAACCGCCAAGGATGCCGACTGGCATATCTGCCCCAAGCCGGGCACCGACGGCGCTTTGGCAATGGCCTTGATCAATTCCATCATCGAGCAAGATTTGGTCGATCAGGATTACGTCGACAACTATACAGTCGGCTTTGACGCGCTGAAAGAAAGGGCCAAAACCCGGACCCCGGAATGGGCTGAGGACATCACTGGCGTCCCGGCACAAGACATTCGCAAGCTGGCACGCGAGCTTGCGACCACGCAGCCCGCTGCGATCCGAATGGGCGTGGCGCTCGAGCGTCACTACGGCGGCGGACAGACGATCCGGGCCGTCACCAGCATTCCTGCGCTGACGGGTGCCTGGCGCCACGTTGGCGGTGGCGTGACCCAGTTCCCTGTTTGGGAGCACCCCTACAAGTTCAACGTAATTTGCCGACCGGATCTCATTCCTGACGGAACCCGCGTCATCAACAATCTTCAAATTGGCCGTGCCCTCACGGGTGAGACCCGGCTAGATCCGCCGATCAAGTCCATGATGTGCTGGAATTCCAATCCCGTCACTCAGGCACCCGAAACCGACAAGATCGTCAAAGGCTTGATGCGCGAGGATCTGTTCTTAGTATCGGCCGAGCACTTCATCTCAGATACGGCCTCTTATGCCGACATCGTTCTGCCGGCCTCCATGGGCGCAGAGATGGAAGATATGATCCTATCGTGGGGACACCTTTACCTGACGTATAACGCAAAGTGCGCCCAATCGCCGGGCGAAGCCATCCCGAACAATGAAATCTTCCGGCGTCTGGCCGCACGCATGGGCTATGAGGAAGAAAACTTCCAATGGTCCGACTCTGAGTGTCTTGAGCGCTATGTCGACTGGGACTCGCCAGCTTGCGAGGGCATCGATCTCGACTATATGCGCCAGCACGGCTATGCGCGTCTCAAGGTGGGCACAAAGGACGACCGCGCGCCGCATAAGGAGGGTAGTTTCCCGACCGATTCGGGCAAGTGCCACTTCCTGATCGAAGGCGCTACCAATTTTGTCGCCGGTCCTTTCCGCCAGATGTACGACGGCTTTCAGCCTGGCGAACCATTGGATTCCCTCCCCGATTACGTGGCTACGCGAGAATCGCCCGCCACCAATCCGGAATTGGCCAAGAAATATCCCTTGAATATCGTCTCGCCCAAGAGCCACGGCTTCCTCAACTCCTGCTACGCCAATATGGACCACAAGATTAAAGGTCAGGGCGAGCAGTTCGTCCTCATCAGTGCTACCGACGCCAAGCCACGTGGCATCGTTGAAGGTGACAGAGTTCAGGTCGCCAACGGCCGCGGTGCCTTCAAAGGGGTGGCCCATATCACCGACGATGTGAATCCGGGAATCGTTGTGGCAACGCTCGGCTACTGGCGCCAATTGAACCAGGGCACGGTAAACTCGATCAGCTCAGCCGAGTTCACTGATATGGGTCACGCGCCTTCATTCTCCGACAATCTCGTCGAAGTAACGCGCAGCAATTGAGGGTGGTCGTCCGCCCTGCTCAAGGGCGGACGTTTGCCCCACTAACGGCTTGGTCGACGACACCCTAAAGAAGGTTTTTCAGACACGTGAACGACGCGAGCGAGCAGGTCATCTTGGTCGATGCCGAGGATCGGGAGATTGGCACCGCGCCGAAGCTTTTAGCCCATGAGCGCGGCGATCTTCATCGCGCATTCTCTGTCTTAGTCCATGATCGCAACGGACGTCAGCTTTTGCAAAAGCGGCATTCGGGCAAGTATCACTCAGGCGGTCTGTGGTCGAACGCCTGTTGCGGGCACCCGCGCCCTGGCGAAGATATAAAGGACGCGGCGGCGCGGCGGCTCAACGAAGAGATGGGGTTTACTTGCGCGCTCACACCACTTGGCACACTTACCTACCGCGCTGACGTCGGCAGCAATCTGGTCGAGCATGAACTCGTGCACATCTTTGCGGGTCTCTATGAAGGCACCGTGCACCCCGACCCGCAAGAAGCAGATGACACTGCCTGGCATTCGCTCGATGACATCCGCCAAGAAGTCAGCGCTTCGCCTGAAACCTATACGGTGTGGTTTCGCAAGTATCTGGACCACGAGTGGCCCTTCCGCGCCATCCCCGGCACGCCACATAGGCAGAACGCCTAATTGGATGATGGCGCGTCCGCGGCGCTTAAAAGCTTTCCACCTATGATGTCAAGGTACGTGCAATAACACGGCCCGCGTTGACAGCTTGCGACCACAGCCGCCACCAGCTTGCTTGATTGTCCGCAGCGGCAAGAACGCGAACGAGGCGCGCGCCTTGTGCTTCTGGCATGACGTCGAGCATCTTCGCCCACAAGATGTCGACGTTGTAGTGCCCGCGCTTTTCATCGAGACAAACCGGAATTACCGACTGGACTGGCGCGCCGAGTTCGGCGGCCACGACCTGCACCGCCTCGCTAATGAACGCCGCTTTCGCGTTCTCCTTATCCAGGAGGTCATAGGGCGGGTTCCAGTCCTGTGACGGGCGCAACTGATCGATGTGGGTGAGAACGATAATAATCGGCGGGGCACGCCGTTCCAGACGCCCGGCCAAGCGTTCGCGAAGCGCATCGAGAGCCCTGCGATCCATGTCGCGGTCGGGCCGTGTCGCGGAGCTGACCCAGAGAACGAGATCGCTGTCGTCAGCCTCCTCCAATAACTCAATCATGGCGGCAGCGTCTGCGCTGAGACCTGGCGCATCAATCAGCAGCGCCTCAGGCGACCCCTCGCGTTGCAATTCATAGGCGGTGTAACCCGGCGTCGCCGGCAGCACATCGACCGCCGCCTGGATCTCCTCCGAAAGGGCATTCACAAGGCTCGACTTGCCGGCGTTCACCTGCCCCACGATGAGAATGCGTAATGGCTCCGCCATATGCGGCGCTGCCGCCCTATCCTCGCTCGTTGCCTCCGTCACCGTGGTCGCTAACGTCTCCGGCGAGACGCGCAGGCGCCCGCCATAAAGATTGATCGCCGCGCGCCCCACTTCACGTACGTATGCGGTAGCGAGCCGTCGCGCCAGCTCATCGCGCCCCCAGTCGTAGATCTGTCGCGTGACCTTTTCACGCATCTCCTGCGTGATGGCCGACATCGGATTCATGAGGCGGATAATGCGCCAGAGATCGAAGGCCGATTCCGCCAAACCGATCACCGAACGCCAGCGGTATATCGCCATGACTTGGCCTACGGTCAGCCGGTCGCCGAGCGGTACGTTCTCGCGCACGAAGGGGCCAAGCTCGCCGCTGACGCGCTCCACCAGTGCTAGCGCCTCAGGCACCGTAAATTTCCACAACGGGTCTTTCTCGCCCGGGAACATCTGATGTGCGACGGCGGCGACCGTGCGCGTACCCAGCGCAAGGATGGCATCGCGGCTATTGAGCTTTGCCGGATCTATGCCGCTTGCGACGGTCTGAACCGCCTCCCAAGCCGCGGCCTCTCGCCCCGTCCATGCTGGATCAGGCTCTTCCGTTGGATCTGTTGCGGCTTTGGCTTCGGCAACCGTTTGGCGCAACAGCCAACGCTCCACTGCGTAGACAGAAACCACAACCAAGCATGCAGCGATCGCCCAATAGACGACGTACCCATTCTGCCAAAGCCAGAGCGAACCGAGTAAAATGAGCGATAGCAAGGGCAGCGCCAACGCGATGATCAGCATTGCGGTGCGAAGGTAAGTGAGGGCGCGCGTTGCCCTTTTCATTCGCCCTCTCTCGTATTTGGGTTGGTAAAGCCTCGCTCCCGCGCCAAACGCAGCGCGGTGCTTAGGGCATCCTTATAAGTCTGCGCCACACCTGCCGAATCGCTAGCGCCCGATTTGCGCCGGCCAAGAAAGTAGCACGCAGCCTTGCCCAGCGCATACGTTGTCGCAAAGCTCATGACCGCGGCTGCGGCCGCACCAGCCGTCTGGCCATAGACCGGCACCAATTTCGCCAACTGACGCGCGCCAAACCCGGACCCAATGCGTATGAGCGTGCTCGCCCCCAACGCACCTGCGAACTCTGTAAGCGCACGCTGGTTCCACTCGACACCGTAAATTGCAGCCAGCGTATGGATCAGCTTAGCTTGCACAGCCGGCACTAGCGCGATGCCAGCCACCGGCCAGATATCGGCGGCACCGGCCGCAGTTGCATAACCTAAGATGTGGGGTTGCGCGCGCGAAGCTAGCGCATCGCTGGTGTCTCCATGCAGATTGTGCAGCGACGTAACGACGGCGGCAGGGGCGATGTGCTCTAAGACCGCGAGGAAGGCTTCGTAGCCGTAATCGGCCGTCTCCCAACCATCTTCCGGCAGCGTGAAGTCTATCGGCAAGAAACAAAGCGCACCCTTGCCGGTTAGCCCATCAAAAAGCGCTCTTTGGCGCGCGAGAGAGCGAATGAGGTCGGAGGACACGCCAGCAGCGGCGAGAACGGCCGGGTCCTCATCCTCAAATGGATACGGCTTCGCATGATCGGCACCCGCAGCATAGCCCTCGTGCAGCGTGGTCTGCGCCACAACGATCGGCCACTCCGGGTGGCGCCGACGTATCGCGCGTACTGCATCGGCAATCATCTCTTGTTGCGGGTCGAGCGCGCGCATGGCGACAATCAGGAGGTGCGCTTGATTTTCGCAAAACGAAAGGTCTTCGGCCGGGTCGTAGCCCGCCTCCCCTAGCCCACGCGTATCGAGAAAGCGGATGAGCGGGGCTTCTTCGGGAAAATCGAAAACGCGCGCCGTCTTGGTGCAGGCCTTGAAGCCACTCCCCACTTCCGCAGCAGTGCATCCCGTCATCACCCGAATGATCGATGTCTTGCCCGACTGCACCTTGCCCAAAAGCCATATTACCGGAGCGAACGCGCGCGCGCGCTCAGCAATTTCTTCATCAGCCCGCCTAGCGCGTGCAGGGAAAAGCACTGTCTTCAGACTCTGTGCTGAATTGGCGAGCCATCGCCCAAAGGCGCTTGTTTGATCCGTCCCGATCAACCCGAGATGTCCTGTTCTGTGTCCATCGTCCTAACAACGAAGATTGGCTTGATGACGCAAAAACGCAAATATCGAGCCTTGGTTGCACGCGCATCGCACCGGTCGGTACCTCGATTGTTGAGGCGCGGCTTTCGGGACCGCCATGAATTCAAGAATCCTCATTGCCGGCAGCGCCCTTTCTGTACACTAGGCCTCGTTGGGGGCCAGCTAGCGGGCAGGAACCGCATTGTCATATCCAAGCCCCAGCCTTGAGCGCCTGCGATTTATTCAAAAGTGAAGGCAAGGAGGCTGCTATACTCAGGAAAACGCTAACCTTTCTACAGGCGAGCGCGGTGCTCGTCGGCGTCGTCGTCGGCATTGGCATATTCAAAACGCCACAGGTGGTTGCAGCGAACGTTTCGAGCGAAACCGCATTTCTTGGTTTGTGGCTCGCTGGCGGACTTGTGACTCTCATCGGCGCACTTTGCTACGCCGAACTTGCAACGGCGCACCCGCATGTCGGCGGCGAGTACCATTATCTGCGAAAGGCCTATGGCCCAGAGCTGGGCTTCCTATTCGCCTGGGGGCGCATGGCCGTGATGCAATCTGGCTCGATTGCCGCTGTCGCCTTCGTCTATGGCGACTATGCCTCGTTTCTCATTCCTGCTGAGCCAGCTGTTCATGCAGCGGTTGCAATCGTTGCCCTTTCCGCGCTGCAGCTGAAGGGCACGGAGATAGGTAGCCGCGCACAGATCGTACTGACGGTTACGACGCTAGCCGTCGTTTCGTTTGTCGCCATTATTGGCTTGGCTATCGTCCCGCATCATGCGGAGATGGCAGCAACGCCGGGCAGCGGAGCGGCAGGGCTTGCTTTGGTATTCGTCCTTCTCACATACGGCGGTTGGACCGAGACAGCCTACCTTTCCGGAGAGGTTCGCGACGCGCGGCGGGACATCCCGCGCGCCCTGCTCTTCGGCACCGCCATCGTGACGGCACTCTACCTGTTTGCGAACTATTCGTACTTACGGGTGTTTGGGCTCGAGGGCCTGAGGCAGTCCTACGTTATTGCTGCCGATCTCGTCGGATTGGTGTTTGGAAAGATGGGTGCGGCCGTGATCGCAGGCTTTGTATGCGTCGTCTCGCTCAGCACGATCAACGCGACGATCTTAACTGGGGTGCGCTCAATGTTCGCCCTGGGACGAAGCTTTGCCCCTTTCGCGGCCCTTGGCAGGCATAGCGCTGGCGGTCACGCTCCGCGCAACGCAATCATCGTCCAGGCGGCCATAACGATTGCGCTCGTCGTGTTTGGAGCCTTTGCCCGCGACGGCTTCCAATCGATGGTTGAGTACACGGCGCCAGTGTTCTGGACCTTCCTGCTCCTAATCGGTATTTCCCTGTTCGTGCTTCGCTGGCGCTACCCGGAAAGAGAGATTCCGTTCCGGGTTCCGCTCTATCCTGCGACACCACTCCTCTTCTGCGCCACGTCGCTTTATCTCCTCTATTCGAGCCTCGCATACACCGGATCGGGCGCACTTATAGGCGTTGCTATATTCTTCGCGGGCATCCCGATATATCTCCTAGGCCGCCGCACGACCGGCGCGCTTGGATAACTCTTAGGATGAGGGATCTCGGGTTTACGAGGCTTGACAACGTGTCGACGTTAAGCTGGTCGCCTGCTTGCGGAAAGCGACATCAATCACAACCCCCAACCCGTTACCGAGAGCACCTGGCCGGTCACACCTGCTGCTTGGGGCGAAGCAAGGAACACAACGACCTCGGCGATTTCGTCGCGCTTGGCCCAGCGCTTTAGATCTTTCGGATTCATCGCAGCAATGTTCGACGCGGTATCCACCAGCCCAGGCGCGACGGCATTGGCGCGGATGCCGGAATCTCTTCCTTCAAGTGCCAAGGTGCGCGTCAGCGCTTCAATCCCCGCCTTCGCGCAATTGTAGGCAATCATGTTGGCCTGCGGTTGACCGCTACGCGCAAAGTTGACGATCGCCCCACTCCCAGCTTGCTGCATGTGCGGAAAGACGGCGCGCGAGGTCAAGAAAGCGCTCAACAGGTTATTGTTGAGTTCGCTCGTCCAATCGTCCAAGCCGTGCTCGATTGCAGGCTTGTACCGCGTCAGACCTCCAGCCAGATTCACCAGGATGTCGATGCGGTTGTATCCCCTCAATGTGCCGTCGATGAGCTGCCGAACTTGGGATTCATCGGTGAGATCGGCGGCCATGGCCAGCACGCGGCTCCCTGCTTGGCGTAGTTCGCCAGCGCGCGCGTCCACATTGCTCTGCCGACGCGCGCAGATAGCAAGCGCGGCACCCTTCTCCGCCAACGCTTTGGCAACGGCCTGCCCGACTTGTCCGTCGTGGCTAACGCCTGTCACTAGGGCAACTTTGCCTTCAAGGGTGGCTGGCATGACATTCAATCTTATCGCTCTGTCTAGCGCCGCTCGCCTAGTCGGCACACGTGACAGCTTAACCCCGACGGTCTTTGCAATCCAGCAGGCATGGGGCCCCAGATCTAAAACCTCCTGATGCGACGCGAGCGGTCAAACACAGCTCAATCCCAAAGAAAACAGCGCCCGTCTCGCAACGAGCGCTGATTAAGAATCGTAGCAGGTCAGCGGCTCAGTTGGCGCCGCCAAGCTTGACGTCCACGGCGACGGCGATCCTTTTGCCATCCTTCGTCGCGGTGCCGATCCAGTTGCCGTTGGCATCCCTTTCGAGCGGCGAAACGTTCGTGTAGCCGCGACGCATCAAATGCTGACGCGCATTTTCCATCGTGAAGGGGCTCCTGACGACGGCGCTTTCAGTTGCGGACGCCTTGGGCGCAGCCTCTGTGGCCGTATTTTCGGCGATTGCGGGAAAGGCGAGACCGGCAACAAGAACAGCTGCAAGCGAAAGTGTACGGGTCATTTGAAAGCTCCTGATCTATTCGTGGACAATGTTTGCGGGGCCAGACGCCTAATGGGGGCGCATGGCTCCGTGTGGCTAGACGACATCGACTTGTGCCGGCAATTAACAGGCGACCTCATGCCCGATTTCCTGCGCGCGCACGTGCAGGTCATTCGAGGTCTTCATGGGTTGCTCCATTGCCGAGGCTGTCGATTGTCTACGTTGGCGATCATAGCGATCACCTTTCGCTAACTGCCGATTTAGAGAAGTGTATCGATCACTGCCACTCACATCACCGTGGGACGACGCGAGCAAATGTTGAACGGTCGTGATCGGGATCACAGCGGCATACCTCTGGCACGTTCCGCTATGGCTTCTCATCCCAAATGTTGAGAGCGAACATGTATACTCTCAACGGTGCGAGCTCCTGTTCGGTAAGAACGAGAACCAGCTTGCCTTTCTGAAAGAATGCGATGGAGCCAGCCTGCCCGCACTGGTGTCCGCCGACAGAAAGCGGCATTGTGAGTTGGAGATAACCGGCATCTCCCTCGAGCCGGTTCTTGACGTCGAATTCGCGGAAGTACTTGAGATTGGTGGAAACCGGGATCTTGCCCAATTGAAAGTTTACGTTCATCACAGGGCCGATGGCTGCGACCCGCCCCTTGAACGAACCCAAACTGGCTCCGGGTCCGCTGTCTCCTGTCACCTGATCATAGTAATAGCCATTGATCCCAAGCGCGAAGCGCTTGGAGAAATTCTGCACGGCGGCATATTCGACGTGGAACTCCGTGCCGGTCTTGTAGTCGGTGGCGGGGTTCTCCCAATTGTACGTGAAGCCAGCGATTGCCGACAGCTCAAGACCGATCTTGGCGTCGAGCCACGTGAAGGCGGCGGCGTTATCGATCGCCCAACGATTAAAGCCGATGTTGGCGAGGTTGCCTCTCTCCCAGAAGCCGATGGGCACGTTGACGATCGTGTGCGTTTTGAAATGCCAGTTCCCATATTGCCAGCCCAGCATCATGCCCGGTACTATGTCGCCGAAGTTGGTCTCTTCATCCTGGCGACTGCCTAGAGTCACTCCTCCAGAAACAACCAACCCAGCCTCGACATCCTTCCAACCAATGGGGACGAGCATCAGAAAGCCAATGTTGCCGCCCAGCACCTTGCCAGGTGCCACCCACAGCGGTGTCACTACGTTGTAGTAGGCGTTGGCATCCACGCCGCCTTTTACAATCAGCCTAGAAATATCCAATGTGAAGTTGGTGCTGCCCGAGTAATAGTAATTGTAGTCTATGAAAT
>CAZURR010000012.1:0-1356 GCA_964622715.1 uncultured Hyphomicrobium sp.
AAAGCTCCCTGGTAATCTTGCGCAGGCTGAGTGCGCCGAAAGTACTCATCCCTGAGTCGTCGAGACTCGATGGCGGTCCGATCGCTTTCCCGGTCGGCCAAGACCCAAGAGTTAGAATGATCGTCTGCCACGTTCCTCGGGCGCCGTTCTCGTTTCAATATCGATCACGATTCACGCAGCCTTACACTGGGCGAACAGCAGCCATGTGCGCAGTGCAACCGGCGTCATCATGTCACTTACTGCACACAGCGTGCGTCATTAACTAGCTAAACAACGACATTATGAGTCGCGTTCTTGATCGCGCCATAAAAAAGAAACGGCGGCGCTCCTTCGCGGGGCTCCAGAGGGAATATCTAAAACAGGGGGTGAGGTCTCCCCTACCTCAGAGGTTGATCATGAAGTGGTTACTTCTTGTCTACGCGTTCCATACTACCGTACCCATAACGCAGACCGAGTACACGTCATCTAAGGCGTGCTTCGAGGCGCAGCGGTCGTTAAAGGCGAAGCACGAAACGTCGGAGCCGCGCCTGTTTGCCGTTTGCGCACCTAAACGCGCATAACTGACAAAAAAAGCGGTTAAGCGGAGCCCCTACGGGGGCTCCGCCATTTTAAAATCGGGAGCGGGGTCGTCGTTGATGAGAGCCTCAACTTCCAAGCGCCACGTAGACACGAGCACGGCTCAAGTCCGTGGTCGCAAGGATCGCTTTCATCGACCTGCCAGTGCTATTTGGCATCTTCACCGGAATGTTCCCGGATCGATGACCATATCCGCCTATGAGCGGCTGCGAAGAGCCGACACATAAATTGCGTCCCCTCTTAACCCGTCGCGACCATCCTCTTAAAGTACACGCTGACAACGGGCTCCCTGCCAACTATCACCGTGTATGCAATGTCAGCAACCTACTATTTCATCAGCGATCTGCACATTGGCGGCGAGGAAGCGCTCAGCGTTTGCGATTTTGAGGATGAGCTGATCGCATTCCTCAAACGCCTTGAGCAGGAAGACGGTGACAAGGAGCTTGTCATCGCCGGCGATGCATTCGGCCTTTGGGAATACATGCACGTCACCGGCCCTGACAAACTCAAGGCCGTCATCAAACAATTTCCACGCATCTTCGAGGCATTCCGTAGTGCGGGAAAGAAGATGAAAATTACTCTGATCCCGGGCAACCATGACTATGAGCTAGCCTGCTACGACGACTGCGTAGATATTTTGAAGCCCTACAATATTCACCTTGAGCAAGTGACGTCGATCATCCGCCAGATCGGGCCTAAGAAAATTTGGATCGAACACGGGATGCAAAGAGACGCATTCAACACGATGCCGCAGTTCGGCAATCCTTATGCGCAGCCGGT
>CAZURR010000012.1:1456-41683 GCA_964622715.1 uncultured Hyphomicrobium sp.
AAAGAGACGCATTCAACACGATGCCGCAGTTCGGCAATCCTTATGCGCAGCCGGTCGGCTATTACATTACGACGTATTTCGTCGGTAACGCTGGGCTCTATTCGAAGCTGGGGCGGTACAATTGGCTTAAAGATCTCCAGTCAGTGTATCCCAATGAGATGGTACCCAGCTGGTTGCTGTCCAACTATTTTTACAAGGAGATGAACCCCATCCTGCGCTGGCTGCTGCTGCCTTTCCTCCTGCTTTTCGGCTTGTCCGTGTTTGTGTTCGCCGGGGCTGCGCTGGAGTGGTTTGGAATCACCAACACCAACATTTTCCTAAACAACTTCGTTTTCTCCTCACTTGGTTTGGTCGGCAGCCTGTTGCAGCTGTTCCTCATAATCAATGCCGTTCTATTCGTTGTGGCCCTGATCGTAGCCGTGCCATTTTTCCTGATTTCGAGAGATCTTCGCAGTACGCTGGAGCGCTTCAATATCCTGGTTGATGAGGACGATTTGAGCATTCAGAAGGAGGAGAATTATCTGAATGCCGCGCGGGACGTCTTCGACAAAGACCCCGACACCGCCATTTTCATCTATGGTCACACGCACCAGCCGTCACTGACAAAATTGGGTGAGCGCGTTGTCATAAATACGGGAACTTGGTTGAAGCGGCTGGACCATGTGCCGGCCCTCCTATCATATCTGCCAGGGATCTTTGTCCCATCGTATTGCTTGAACTACTTCAAGATCAGCGAAGCGGACGGCCAGATCGTGATCGACTACGGCGTCTATGAAAAGGATCACGGGCAGGAGCTGGACATGTTGCAACGACTGCTTGCTGCGAGGGCCGCTGTCGATGATAAGGAACCAATTCCTCGCCGAACCGTGCTTGGGTGCTCCAAAGCCTGAGCATGCCGCGTCGTTCGAGGTGAAGTGCTCATTGCCGAGCGGCCGGGCACGCTGTCAGCGACGCTCGCTTACGCTTCATTCTCAGTGGTTGAATTTGCGCGCTCCGGTACGTCGCCCGACTCCGAAAGAAGGGCCGCGACCACGCGGGCTGAGGGGAAGTTTGCAAAGACGATCATCAAAATTGCCGTGATGGGAACGGCAAGAAACATGCCCACGATGCCCCACATCGCGCCCCAGATGAACAGCGACAAGATCACCACAAACTGACTGAGATTGAGTGTCTTGGCGGAAAGCCGCGGTTGCAGCACGTTGCCGATGAGGAACTGAATGACGCCGATGGCCGCCAGAAGGACGATAAATGGTTTGAAGTCCCCAAATTGCAGCAGGCCATAGAGTGATGGAAGTGCCGTACCGATGATTGAACCGATGGTCGGAATGAAATTGAGGATGAAGATAAGAAATGCCCAAAAGGCAGCATGCTCCAGGCCCACTGAGATCATGACCACGTATGACAAGCTGGCCGTAAGGATGCTGACGAAGGTCATGATCCAAATGTAGCTTTGGATGTCCCGTCCCACGCGATCGAGTAGCGATCGCACCTGTGCGCGCCGCGCCTCATCGCGAACAATTGCATTAAGCTTCACGTCGAAGAATTGCTGTTCCACCAGCAAAAAGATGACATAAATAAACACGACGCCGAACTGGCTCGCGAAATTGGTCATGGCCGCAACGATCGAGGCCAGCAATTGCCCCAGCCCCAATTGGTTTGCGATCCCTTTGAGGAGTTGCTCGTGCTTCAGCCCAGTATAGGCAGCGACCTGATCGAGCAGCAGGTTCAAGCTTTTCGCAAAATCCGCTGAGCTTGCACCGATCGCACTGACATTGGTAATGACCACGCCGACGGCAAAGAAGCTTGCGGCCATTATCGTCAGCAGGGCAAGGACAAGCGACAGGCCGCGCAGCGGACCCAGCCACCATGACCACAAGCGTTGATAGCCGTTAGCCAGCGCATTGATGAAAAACCAGAGCAGCAACGCCACCGCCAACGGAATAAGCACGCCTGCGCCATAGACGAGCAGCACGATGACAGACAACAAAAGGCCGGCGATGAAGAACGCTTTGGCGAGAGGTCCTTGTCTGTCCTGCTGCCCAGTATCTTCAGAAGGAGAAGAAGGTTGCGTCGACTGATCCGAGGTGGGCATGCGCGATACCTGTTGGGCGTGTCGGCTCGTTCGCCTAGCGCTATTGCGGCAGGGACGCAACACCAAGCCGCCGGAGAGCAGGGGATCGTTGGTCCCGCAGAAGAGCTCCGGTTCGCGATGGCGTATATGAGTGACCGATAAGGTCCGGATCCGACAACGACCGACTTGTGTCAGAAGGGCCAACGAAAATGTGCCATAGAGCGGTGCTTAGCAGCTCGGCAGCAGCCGCGGAGTTGAGGACAGATGTCATTAAGGCGCAGGGATCTTGCTACCGGCCTGTAGCATGGCCTACGTTGCGCCACGTCAGCCCAAAGGCTGGCCTGTCGAGCACGGGTTTAACTTAGAGATTGGCATAGCTTTGTGGTGATGGCTGGCTGCCTTTCGCCAAACTCTGGTCCGCGGTAATGACGAGAAGCCTATCTGCACATCTCCGGCGCCTCGAAGCCGAGTCGATTTCGATCATCTACGAGGTGGCCAGCGAGTTTCGTCACCCCGTGATGCTCTACTCGATCGGCAAAGATTCGGGCGTGATGCTGCACCTTGCCCGCAAAGCTTTCTACCCCGGCCGCATTCCCTTTCCGATGATGCACGTGGACACAACGTGGAAGTTCCGCGAGATGATCGCGTTCCGCGATCGTATAGCCCAAGAATTCGGGTTTGAGCTGATCGTCCACGTCAACAAGGAAGGTTTGGAGCGCGGCATCAACCCCATCGATTCGGGCTCTGCGTTGCACACCAACGTGATGAAGACGGAGGCTCTGAAGCAAGCGCTCGATGCGCATGGTTTCGACGCGGCAATGGGCGGTGCGCGCCGTGACGAAGAAAAGAGCCGGGCGAAGGAGCGTATCTTCTCGTTCCGCGGTCCCAACCATACGTGGGACCCGCGCAATCAGCGGCCCGAGCTTTGGCACCTGTTCAACACCAAAATTCGCCGCGGCGAGTCGATGCGCGTCTTCCCGCTTTCCAATTGGACGGAGCTCGATGTGTGGCAATACATTCTTGCCGAGGACATTCCTTTGCCATCGCTCTATTTCGCTAAGGAGCGGCCTGTCGTGGATCGCGCCGGCAGCTTGATCATGGTCGATGATGAACGATTCAAGCTTGAGCCGGGCGAGGCTCCCCAAATGCGCCGTGTTCGTTTTCGCACGCTTGGCTGCTATCCCTTATGCGGTGCGATCGAGTCGGATGCGGCAACCGTTGCCGATATCGTGCGTGAAATGCATTCGGCACGCACGTCTGAGCGACAGGGGCGGTTGATCGACTCCGACACGAGTGCTTCCATGGAGCGCAAGAAGCGAGAGGGATATTTCTAATGGAGATGCTCGATCGCCGCGACACGCGTACCAGTGACACGCCTGTGGCGTCGAAGGATCTCTTGCGCTTCTTGACCTGCGGTTCGGTTGACGATGGAAAGTCGACCCTTATCGGGCGGCTCCTTTACGATACCAAGCTGATCCTTGAAGACCACATGACGACGCTGGAGTCTGATTCCCGAAAGTATGGAACGACCGGCGATGAGGTGGATCTTGCGCTGCTGCTCGATGGCCTGGAGGCCGAGCGCGAGCAGGGCATCACTATCGACGTTGCCTATCGGTTCTTTGCCACGGGGCGGCGTTCCTTCATTGTTGCCGACACGCCTGGGCACGAGCAGTACACGCGCAACATGGCGACCGGCGCGTCGAATACGGACCTTGCGGTACTCGTTCTTGATGGGCGTGCCGGTCTCAGAACCCAGACGCAGCGTCACAGCATCATCTGTTCGCTGCTTGGGATACGCCACATCGTTCTTGCCGTGAACAAGATGGATCTTGTCGCTCACGATAAAGAAGTCTTCGATCGCATCGTTAGGGACTACACCGCGTTTGCAGCATCGCTGCCGTTCGCCTCTGTCATGCATGTGCCGATTTCGGCCCGCTTCGGAGACAATGTGACCGCGCGTAGTCCCAATACGCCCTGGTATGAGGGCCCGACGCTTCTTGAGCATCTGGAGGCGGTCGACATCGAATCCGATGTCATGGCCAAGCCATTTCGCCTTCCCGTACAGCGCGTCAATCGCCCCAGTGCTGATTGCCGCGGTTTCGCAGGCCGTATCGCTAGCGGCCGTGTGCGCGCCGGCGATCAGATTGTCGTGGCGCGCGGGGGAACCGCGAGCACGGTCTTACAGATCATGGGCGCAGACGGCGACGTTGAGGATGCAATCGCCGGCGACACCGTCACCCTGGTTCTTGCCGACAATATCGACGTCGCGCGCGGAGACCTTCTGGGCGACACTCGCGAGCGGCCCGTCGTCGCCGATCAATTTGCAGCCCACATTATTTGGATGGCCGAAGAGCCGTTGCTTCCTGGACGTTCCTACTTGATGCGTGTCGGCACGGCGTGGGCTCTCGCGAACGTTTCCGCCATCAAGTATGCCATTAATGTCGCCGACATGACGCATCTTGCAGCGCCGACGTTGTCGCTCAACGACATCGGCATGTGCAACCTGTCGACGTCGGTTCCGGTCGCGTTCGATCCTTATGAGGACAATCGCGAGACCGGCTGTTTTATCTTGGTCGATCGCGAGACCGATCACACGGTCGGCGCGGGTATGATTTCGTTCGCGCTACGCCGTGCCACCAATATTCATCGTGAGCCGCTGGCAGCCGACAAGTTGCTGCGCGCCCGCATGAAGCATCAGAGTCCCTGCATTCTCTGGTTCACGGGGCTGTCGGGATCGGGAAAGTCGACGATCGCCAGAGCGCTGGAAGCCAGGCTTACCGGCGCCGGTTATCACACATACATGCTGGACGGCGACAACCTGCGTCATGGCATCAATCGCGACCTCGGGTTCACCGATGCCGATCGCGTGGAGAACATTCGCCGTGCCGGCGAAGTGGCGAAGCTGTTCGTGGATTCAGGGCTCATTGTCCTGTGCGCGCTGATTTCGCCGTTCCGTGCCGAGCGGCATTCGGTGCGCGATCTCGTTGATGGAGACGAATTCTTCGAGATCTTCGTGGAGACTCCCATTGAAGAGTGTATGCGGCGCGATCCCAAGGGTCTGTATTCTAAGGCCCAGGCGGGTACCCTCAAGAACTTCACAGGCGTCGACTCGCCCTACGAGGTGCCCGAGCATCCTGACTTGACGCTGCACACGATGGAAACCTCGCCCGAAGCGTTGGCGGAGATCGTTCTGAGGCGCTTGCGCGACACGGGGCATTTGTTGTGATGTGTGGCGCCAGCGCGGGGCTCCTGCGCAAGCAGTGCAGAGGGGCAGGCACATGACGTTTCTCGTTACGGGGGCGGCCGGGTTCATCGGGTATTACACGGCCAAGGCGCTTCTGGATCGCGGCGATGAGGTCATAGGCCTCGACAACCTCGATTCCTACTATGACGTGAAGCTCAAGCAGGCGCGACTAAAGCGGCTTGAAGGGCGCAACGGCTTCAAGTTCCACAAGCTCGATCTGACCGATCGGTCAGGCATCGCGAGCATGTTTGCCGAGGAACGCCCGGCCCGCGTCATTCACCTCGCCGCACAAGCCGGTGTGCGCTTCTCGCTCGAAAATCCGCACGCCTACGTCGATTCCAATATCGTTGGCACGCTGCATATCCTAGAGGGATGTCGCCTGACGGGTGTCGAACATTTGGTCCTCGCTTCATCAAGCTCAGTCTATGGCGCCAACACGGCAATGCCGTTCAGCGTCCATCAAAATGTCGACCATCCCCTCAGTCTCTACGCGGCTTCGAAAAAGGCGAGCGAGCTGATGGCGCACACGTATGCGCATCTATATCGCCTGCCCGTAACAGCCTTGCGCTTTTTCACCGTGTACGGGCCCTGGGGCCGCCCGGACATGGCGCTGTTTATGTTCACCCGCAAGATCCTCGCCGGAGAGCCGATTGACGTATTTAACAATGGCAACCACGCACGGGACTTCACCTACATCGACGACATTGTCGAAGGGGTCGTGCGCTGCGCCGACAAGGCGGCCGAGCCCAATCTATCTTGGAGCGGTGAGAATCCCGATCCTGCAACCTCTGCTGCGCCTTACCGCCTTTACAACATTGGCAACAACAACCCTGTCGAGTTGATGCAGTTCATCGCTTGCATAGAAAAAGCGGTGGGCCGTGAGGCGAAGAAGAACTTTTTGCCCTTACAGCCTGGCGACGTGCTGAACACCTATGCCAATATCGACTCGCTGGTGAAGGATGTTGGCTTCAAGCCATCGACGCCGATCGAGGTTGGCGTTCCCCGCTTTGTCGAGTGGTATCGCAGCTATTATGGGCGAGCGAGTTGATGCGCGTGCCGGGTGTGGCGCGGTACGTGACTGATACGAGGAGCGGCAAGGAGCAGGGACGCGGGCTCGCGCTCGCGCAGTCATATGTCGACGATCCTGGTAACGGGTGCACTTGGTCAAATTGGCTCCGAGCTGGTCCCTGCGCTGCGCGCGCGCTTCGCAACTGATCGCGTCATCGCCACAGATTTGAGAGTGGTTCCTTCTAGTGCCGCTGCTGCAGAGGCACCCTACGATCATCTCGATTGCACTGAGCCGCAGCAACTCCACGAAGCCGTGCGGCGCTACGACGTCGGTACAATCTATCATCTGGCCGCGCTGCTCTCCGCGTCGGCTGAGGCCGCGCCCCAGCTCGCCTGGTGCGTTAACATGGACGGCCTCTATAACGTGCTCGAGGTCGCGCGCGCTTATGGATGTCAGGTCTTCTTTCCCAGCTCCATTGGCGCATTCGGCCCATCGACCCCAAAAGACGCAACCCCGCAAGTCACCGTCCAGCGCCCCACGACAATATACGGCGTCACAAAAGTCGCCGGCGAAATGCTGTGCGACTACTACGCCACCCGTTTCGAGGTTGATACGCGGGGCTTGCGGCTGCCAGGTCTCGTCTCTTACGTCGCTGGCCCCGGCGGCGGCACCACGGACTACGCGGCCGAGATGTTCGTGCATGCCGTGCGCTACGGACGCTATACGTGCTTTCTTGAGGCCGGCACGCGCCTCGACATGATGTATATGCCGGACGCTCTCAATGCGATGATCCAGGTAATGGAAGCCAAAGCCGGCCAACTGCGTTACCGTAACGCCTATAACGTCACCGCGATGAGCGTCACGCCGGCCGAAATCGCTGAGGCGATCCGCCAGCACATCCGCGGCTTCGTCGTCGAATATGACGTCGATCCCGTGCGCCAAGCCATCGCTGACAGCTGGCCACGCGCGCTCGATGACAGCGCAGCACGTGACGATTGGAACTGGGCGCCACACTATGATCTGGAGGCGATGACGAAAGACATGCTCACGCGGCTGCAAGAAAAGCTAGCGGCTGCGCGCAGTCGCTGAGCAACGGCCAGGAGGCCACAATGCCCACCAGCAGATTGACGCCGCTTCTGGAATCGAAGCTGGACGCGTTGCGCCAATCGGGCCGGCTCAAGGGGGCGGAAACTGTAGTGCGCGCTGTCTTGCCGCCGCGCGATGGCAAGGGGCCGCGCTACCTGCTCGAAGGCCACGGCGACAAACCGTTTCTGCGTATGAATTCCAATAGCTATCTCGGGCTATCGCTCGACAGCGTCGTTGTAATTGCCGACGACGAGGCCGTTCGCCACTATGGCACCGGCCCAGGGGCGGTGCGTTTTATCAGTGGAACGTGGGCGCCGCACGTGGCGCTCGAAGAACGACTAGCCGCATTTCATGGCCGCGAGGCGGGCATGCTGTTCAGCTCCGCTTACGCCACCGTGATGGGCGTGCTGCCAGCGCTGATCACAGACAAAACCACCGTCATTAGTGATGCGCTAAACCACAGCTGCATTATCAACGCCATCGCGCTCGCCCGGCCGGCGGCGAAACTTATCTACCAGCATCTCGATCTCGACGAGCTGGAACGCCACTTAGCCAAAGCGGCCAAAACGAGTCAGCGCGCCGTCATCGTCACCGATGGCGTGTTTAGTATGCGCGGCGACCATGCGCCGTTAGATCACATCATGAAGCTGGCTTCAGCCTTTGATCCGCTCTTTGCCGAGAACGTCGTTGTGATGGCCGACGACTCGCACGGCGCCGGCGGATTCGGGGAGACGGGCCGCGGCACAGAGGAGGTCACCGGAGGCCGCCCCGTCGACGTGCTCGTTGCCACGCTCGGCAAAGCCTTCGGTGTCAATGGCGGCTACGTCGTTGCCAGTAATGCGATCATCGCCTACTTGCGTGAAACATCACCATTCTACATTTACTCCAATCCCATCACGCCTGGTGAAGCCGCGGCTTCCCTGGCCGCTGTTGATCTCGTTGACAGCCCTGAAGGTCGCCAGCGGCTTGATCACCTGCGCGCCATGACGGTCCGTTTTAGGGAACGGCTGACGCAGCTCGGGCTCGAAACCGTAGCGGGCCAGCACCCCGTCGTTCCGTTGATGGTACGCGACACGGATCGCACCGCTCGCCTCGTTGCGCACCTGCTTGCAAATGGCATCTTGGCGACGGGGCTAGGTTATCCCGTCGTCCCCAAGGGCGACGATGAAATCCGCTTTCAGATGTCCGCCGACCATACTCCAGGCGACATTGACGAGGCGCTTGCCGCGCTCGGGCAATTTTTCGGCTGATGATAAGTCGCGGTTATTTTACCGGTTCGATTTGACCGCGCAGCTCCCCGTCCGGGTGACCGGCCGTCCGCACTACAACAAACCAGCGACCGGCAATGAGATCAGACGCTTGCTTGTCTGACAGAATGGCTGTGCCGTCGAAGGGGCTATTGATATTACGTAGTTTCACCACGATGCCCGAGGAAGGTCCATGGAAGCCGGCGGCGGTGGCGTAAGTGCCAAGCCCCACATAGCTGCCGCGCCAAGTCAGCTTCCTGGTGTCCGTGTCATATTCGCCAGTAAGCGTGCCGATCGCCTTGCTTTTTGTGCCCTGGACGCCCTTGAGATCGGCCTTGAAAGCCAATCGCTCGGCAATCGCCGCCGTGCCGGAGACTGCAAAAAAGGCGGCTGCCAAGACGAAAATTCTAGTCCGCATGCCCGTTGCTGTCATTGCTCGTGCCTCCCTGCACAATCAATTTAGCTAAGACTTAGCGCAAAAGTTTTGATCTTCTTGTGGCCCTCAGATGTTGTGGAGCCTTTATGCACCCGCAACTGTTGCCGCGGAAGGCCCTAGGGACAATCGCATCATTGCGCCTTTAGCCCCTGGTTCCGAGGGTAAAATGGCGCTAATTCCTCTTCGGTGGAATTCATGCCTATTCAGTAAAAGGTCGTCCAATGACAGAGAAACTCTCAGACATTGCCAACGCTATCGTTGCCCCGGGCAAAGGACTTCTCGCTGCCGATGAAAGCACGGGTACCATCAAGAAGCGCTTCGATACAATCGGCCTGACGTCTACAGAGGAGACCCGCCGGGACTATCGCGAGATGTTGTTCGGGGCTGCTGATGGCATGAAGAACCACGTCTCTGGCGTCATTCTCTTCGATGAGACGATTCGGCAGAAGGCGGCCGACGGCACACCGCTCGTCGACCTTATCAGGGCGAATGGCGCGATCCCGGGCATCAAGGTTGATAAGGGCGCCAAGCCGCTCGCTGGTCCTCACGTGGACGTAGAGAAAATAACAGAAGGTCTCGATAGCCTGCGCGAGCGTTTCGCGGAGTACTATCAGCTCGGTGCCCGCTTCGCGAAGTGGCGCGCGGTGATCACTATCGCGCAAGGTACGCCCAGCTGGAACTGCATCAAGGCTAACGCGCATGCGTTGGCGCGCTATGCCGCGCTGAGCCAGGAAGCGGGCATCGCGCCGGTCGTAGAACCCGAGGTGCTGATGGACGGTCCCCATGCCGACCACACGATTGAGCGATGCTTCGAGGTGACCCAATGGATTCAACGCACGGTTTTCAGCGAGCTCTTTGACGCCGGTGTCCAGTTCGATGGCATGATCCTGAAGCCGAACATGGTGATCGCCGGCCAAAAGTCGCCCAAACAGTCGAGCCCAGAACAGGTTGCCGAGATGACGATCGCGTGCCTCAAGACAACGGTTCCCCCCGCCATCCCCGGCATAGCCTTCCTGTCGGGGGGCCAATCGGACGAACAGGCAACACGGAATCTTTCGCTGATGAATCAAATCGGCGGCGTACCGTGGAAAGTCACGTTCTCCTATGGCCGCGCGCTTCAACATGCCGCGCTTCAAGCCTGGGGCGGCAAGTCAGAGAATGTCGCTGCTGCTCAGCGCGCCTTCACGCATCGCGCCAAGATGAATAGCCTCGCCTCTCTCGGCGAATGGAACGAGTCGCTCGAAAAGGCCGCATGAGACATTAGGCGCGTCGCGCCCACCTTCTCTGCCCCCCAAATTAGGGGTATCAATTCGTGCCGGGCCCAATTCCCTCAGCCGTGGGGCGGCGGTGTGCACTCCCGGATTCCAGTCCCAGCCCCCTGTCCTTGGAGAATGACGACCATGCATGTGACGATAGATAATGCTCGTGCTGCTATTGATGCTGCGCAAAAGAAGGCGGTTGAGCTCAAAACTCAGATGTGCATCGCGGTTGTCGATTCAGGCGCCAACTTGAAGGCGTTTGTGCGCATGGACGATGCTTGGGTTGGCTCGATCGACATCGCCATTAAGAAGGCAATGACTGCCGTTTATTTCGGGATGCCGACGGGCGAGATTGGAAAGTTATCCCAGCCTGGCGGCTCGTTATTCGGCATCGAGCACTCGAACGAAGGTTTGATCACGTTTCCCGGTGGCCTTCCAATCGTCGACGAGGACGGCGTTTTGGTGGGTGCCATCGGAGTCAGTGGTAGCGCGGTCGAGAATGACCATGCTGTGGCCGAGGCCGGCGTCAAAGTGGTCGGCGTCAGCGACTTGCCAGCACATCCCTGGCGCACGTGAGCATGCGATTTAGCTGCTCTTGGCCGGGCCTCAATCGAGACGTTCGACCTTGTCGGCCAAGTTCCCGAACACGTGCACACGATAACGGGCGTTGTCGCAACTGAGGATCCAGACTGGCACGTTGGGCTTTGATGCCTTGGCATCGCGTCTCGCGCTTTTCGCCTTGCCGCATTTGAAGCCCTGCTTGCGGATCTGCACGGCGATGATCTGGGCGGCATTTTCTGGCTGGGCATGGGCGTGGGATGTAAGCGCGAAATCGCCGGCGCCAAACGCGAGATACAGAAGAAAAACAATAAGCGGTACGTGCCTGTTCATGACACGGTCATCCTGAAAGTCATGGGCGGGGCCCGGCGGAACGAAAATTGCGCCCGCCGGGCCGGTCGCTTAGGGCTAGGCCCAAGCCCAAGCCATTGCTAAGCGGGTGCAGCTTCTTGCTTAGCTCTGCGGCCGGACATTGCCAAGAAGACATAGCTCCAGCCGGAGAAAAGCAGATTTATACCAACGAGCAGGCCAAGCGCCCACGTGGCCGAGCTTGGCAGTCCTAAGGCGATCAGTACGCCCACGGCGAGCGCGGCAATGCCGCTCAAGAGTAGCCAGCCCCATCCTTCGGATGGGTGCACCCGGTAGGCCATAATGATCTCCATGATGCCCTCCGCTGCAAAGAGGATGGCAAGTAGGATGGCCAGCGTTAAGAGCCCGGTGAGGGGGAAAAAGGCCAGGTAGCCGCCGACAACGAGATAGAGGACGCCAATCAGCAGACTCCACAAGAAGCCGCCCCAACCTTGGGCCGAAAAGGCGTGGATGATCATCACCACACCGCCAATGAGAAACAGCCAGCCAAGGAAGATTTTGGCGGCGATGGTAGATAAGAAGGGGAAGCAAATGGCGGCGAAGCCCACCAAGATGAGAACGATGCCTAGGGCCAGAAACCAGCCCCACTTTTCCGCGATATGCTGTCTGGCCGCGGCCAATCTTGCTTCGATATCGGCCTGCGATAATGGTTGAGCCATGGCGCGCCTCTCTGATTTGTTGTGCCAATGCAGTGAGCAAATATAGCACAATATGGAGCATCTGAGTTACTTGGCCTTCCGCATAAGAGCTTTTTGGCTACCGCTGCGTTTCGCTGCTGCGCAAATAAGAGGCCATCGACAGGCTGTTGCTGTTGCATCCTTTTGTAGAGTGCGTGCTAAAGGTGCCCGGAGGCATATGTTCCGCCGGAGAAATAGTGAAGTTGCGTCCTCACTGACAGAGGCGACAACCGAGGCAAAAGGCGCCGCCGCTCCAAGGGTCCGATGGCCGCTTTTCCGCCCCAATGCGGTTAAACAGGCTGTCAATTCCGGGCATGCGGTGGCCTGGTCATTGCAAAGGGATTGCGTCGATGGCGCGTGAGCATCAAGCAAGGCTTTGCATCGTGTCCGAGACCGCAACGGGTGAGGAGACGCTTAATCGCGTCTCGGCGGTGCTTGATGCTGCCGATGTTGCCGCGTTGCTCATTTCCCCGGCCGCCACCAAACCGCTCGATGCGGCGTCGGCAAAACCGCTCGTTGATGCCGCTCAGGAGAAGGGGGTTGCTGCGCTGATAGTCAGTGACGGGCAGCTTGCGCGCACCTTGCGGGCCGATGGTGTGCATCTGCCCTGGGACATGGATGTTGCGAAGCAATATGGCGAGGCGCGCCATATAATTGGCGATCGGTTTATTGTTGGCGCCGACGCCGGGCGGTCGCGTCATGACGCCATGACCCTCTGCGAAGCTGGCGCGGACTATGTGGGATTTGGTATGTCCAACGACGTGGAGGATCAAGAGGCGGCTCGCGCCGACCGCATGGCCCTAATCGAATGGTGGAGCGAGATTTTCCAGGTGCCGTGCGTGGCTTTCGATGTTGGATCGCGAAGGGAAGCGGCAGCACTGGCGCGAGCGGGCGCCGATTTCGTCAGTCTGACTATTCCAGCCGGCCTTACGGTCGAAGAGCTGGCACACTGGGCCCAGGATATGGAGAGCGCCCTGACGGTCCGGGAGGATGCAGCATGAGACTTGATGTATTTGCGAGGGTTCTAGTTCGTGCCGGTTTCCTCGTAGCTGGCGCGCTGCCAATGCACGCTGAAACGAGCTCCTGGTATCGCGAAACCGAGGTTGCTAAGCCCCCGCCGGGCAAGACGGTCAAAATCAAGCCGACATCCAAATCTGTGCCCAAGACGGAACCTTCCTCCGGCAAAAAATCGGATATCAAAACATTTGTGGAGCCCACAGGCGAGGACGCCGCCTACATTGCGTTCGACCAGGGACAGTATCTGACGGCGCTCAAGCTAGCTGAGGCGGCGGCCGCTCGCGGCGAGCCTCAGGCCCATACGCTGCTCGGGCGCCTATATTCGGAAGGTCTCGGTGTCGATAAGGACGCGGCGCTTGCAATAAAGTGGTATAAGAGCGGCTCCGAACTTGGTGACGTGCAGGCCACATTCGCACTCGGCGTCCTTAATGCAGAGGGGCGCGGCATCAAGAAGGATCGTGTCAAAGCCGCAGAATATTTCGAGAAGGCGGCGCTCACTGGCCATGCGCGTGCAAACTACAATCTCGGCCTTTTGTATTTGAAAGGCGATGGCAAGCCGGAGAATCACTACCGAGCCGCACAGCACATTCGCTATGCGGCAGAGAAGGGGATCGTCGCGGCTCAATACGATTTAGGCGCGCTTTACCAACAAGGCGCCGGCGTTCCACACGATGCCGTCGAAGCCTCACGCTGGATTGGCAAAGCGGCTGCCCAAGGCATGGTCGCCGCGCAGTTTGAGTATGCCGTCATGTTGCTGCGCGGCTTCGGCTTGAAGAACGATGAGCCCAAGGCCATCCCGTATCTCAAGTCGGCAGCGGAAATGGGTCTAGTGGCTGCCCAGAACCGGCTGGCCCACGTCTATGCCGAAGGAATTGGTGTAGAGAAGAGCCAGGTTGAGGCTGCCAAGTGGCGGCTGATCGCAAGAGCGGGCGGCTTGAAGGACGAAAAGCTCGACACACTGGTTGTTGAGCTGCCGAAGGAGCAGAAGGCAGCCGCTCAAAAGGCCGCAATCGAGTGGCGCGAGCAGGCCGGATTATTCTAGCTCGCCAGTATCGTCTTGCCAGCGCACAGCGAAGGGGTTAGTCGGGCGCCAGTGCTTTCGGCTTGCGTCCTGTACGGGCATGCGCCTGATGTGGCACAGCCTTTCATTGCGCCGCATCTCCCATCGAGGAACTTGAAGCCCTATGCCTGCCTCCGCACTGATGAACATCATGGTTTCTGCCGCGCGCAAGGCAGGCCGCAGCCTCGCGCGCGATTTCGGCGAGGTCGAACAACTTCAGGTCTCGGTCAAGGGCCCGGCCAACTTCGTCAGCGCCGCCGACCACAAGGCGGAAGACATCATCTATCGCGAGCTGTCCAAGGCGCGCCCCACCTATAGCTTCCTCATGGAGGAACGTGGCGCGGTTGCCGGTGCCGATGCGACGCATTGCTGGATCGTTGATCCGCTGGACGGGACAACAAACTTTCTGCATGGGCTGCCGCTCTTTGCGATCTCGATCGGGCTTGAACGCGAGGGGCAGCTGGTTGCCGGTGTGATATACAATCCAATAAGCGATGACCTATTCACTGCCGAGAAGGGAAAAGGTGCGTTTCTCAACGATCGCCGGCTGAGAGTCGCAGCTCGCAAGTCGCTTGCCGATGCGCTGGTCACGACCGGCATCCCTCACTTGGGACGCACGGGCCATCCTGTGTTCCTGCGCGAACTTGAGACTGTGAGCAAGGAGGTCGCCGGCGTGCGGCGTACAGGTTCTGCGGCGCTTGATCTAGCCTGGACGGCGGCCGGCCGCTTCGATGCCTATTGGGAGCGTGGTATCAGGCCGTGGGATCTCGCAGCCGGCATCGTACTCGTTCGCGAAGCGGGCGGAATGGTGACGGATCTGTCCGGCGGCGACCATATGTTCGAAAAAGGTCAAGTCCTTGCCGCCAATGCCACCCTGCAAAAGGACCTTTTGCCGATGTTTACCGCCGAACCTGCGACTGCTTAGACGACGTGCCCTTGTGGGCACGATGTTGCCGATTTGCGCTGGCATAGCCTTCGGCTAATCTCGCCTGCTGCCAAAGCGCGATTCTCGTTGGAGTTATGGAATGGCTCGTTCGCGACAGACCGACATAACCTCGTCCCCGTTGCATAGGACGCTTACGCCACCCGGGGTATTCCTGATCCGGATGCTCATCTTTCTCACGCTGGTCACGTTCCTGGCGGCGATCCTGCACAAGCAACTCCTAGCCTCGTTCATGAACAACCCGGGTCTCAACGGTCTCATCGTGGCCGTGCTGGTGCTGGGCATCATCTATTGCTTCCGTCAGGTGATCCGCCTCTATCCTGAGATCCGCTGGGTCAACGCCTTCCGCATTGCTGACCCTGGCCTTGCCATCTCCCACCGGGCGGTCTTGCTGGCACCAATGGCTGCCATGCTGGGTGACCGGACCGGCGTGCTGTCGCTGTCGACGAGCACATTACGCTCGATTATGGACAGCATTTCCTCGCGCCTCGACGAAGCGCGTGACACCGGCCGCTACATGGTCGGCCTCTTGGTGTTTTTGGGTCTTCTCGGTACCTTTTGGGGATTGCTCCAAACAATCCAGTCCGTCGGGGCCGCGATTGATACGCTTGATACCAACGCCTCCGACAACGTAGCGCTTTTCTCCGACCTCAAGGCCGGCCTTGCTGCGCCCCTCACGGGCATGGGAACAGCATTTTCCTCATCGCTCTTAGGTTTGGCCGGATCGCTGGTCCTAGGCTTCCTTGAGCTGCAGGCAAGCCACGCTCACAACCGGTTCTACAACGAGCTGGAGGAATGGCTTTCTGGGATCACTGACCTGTCTCCCGACACCGCCGTTTCCTCCGAGCAGGTGAACCGACAACTTTCCAGTGCAATCCTGCACATGCAGCGTGCCGTTGAGGATTTGTCTAACCGCATTTCTGACCAGTCGATCGCAAGCTCCATAGGAAAAGGCGGCTCAAGCGGTGGCAGTGAAAAGCAGGTTCAAGACCTCGCCCGCGGTGTCAATCAGTTGGTTTCGCAGATGCGTGCCGAGCAAAAGGTCGTCCGCGAGTGGGTCGATGAGCAGGCTGCGCAGCAGTCTGACGTTGCCGGCGCGTTGCGGGAGCTCGCAGCCAACATCAAAAGCCGGAGTTAACGCATGGCAGGCGCACGCTCGCGGCGCGGTGGAGACTATGCGGAGTTCTGGCCGGGCTTCGTGGACGTTCTTTCAACACTGCTTCTCGTCGTCATCTTTCTTATGTCGATCTTTATGCTGGCGCAGTATTTTGCCACCCAGGAGGCGAGCGGTAAGGATACCGCGCTCAAACGGCTGACGCGCCAAATCTCGGAACTGACCAATCTGCTTGCGTTGGAAAAGGGCAAGTCAAAGTCGGCGGAAGATGAGCTTGCCTCTTTGCAAGCAACGTTGTCGACGCTGCGTGACGAAAACACCAAACTGTCAGGTCTTGCACTTTCAGGTGACGAGAAGTCGAAAGCGGCGGCATCGCGCCTTAGCTCCCTCGCTGCCGATTTGGAGAACGAGAAGAACATCTCCAGCGAGGCGCTCGCCAAGGTTGACCTTTTGAATCAGCAGCTCCTTTCGCTGCGCCGTCAAATCGCAGCTCTCAACGATGCACTCGAAGCCTCCGAAAAGAAGGATCGCGAAAGTCAGAACCGTATCAAGGACTTGGGCGCGCGTTTGAACGCGGCGCTGGCCCGCCAGGTACAGGAGCTGCAGCGTTATCGTTCCGATTTTTTTGGACGCCTTCGCGAGCTTTTAAAGAACCGCAAGGACATTCGCGTGGTTGGCGACCGCTTCGTGTTCGAGTCGGAGGTCCTATTCCCTTCGGGTTCCGCCGACCTGACGCCTGAAGGACTTGGCGCCATGGATCAGCTCGCCTCGGCAATCGTCGAGCTTGAGCGCCAGATCCCCAGGGAGATCAACTGGGCCCTACAAGTCGATGGACACACCGATATTCGCCCAATCGCCAGTCCGACGTTCCCATCCAACTGGGAATTGTCTACCGCACGCGCCATTTCGGTTGTGCGCTATCTGATCACGCGAGGCGTTCCCCCCAGACGTCTTGTCGCTGCGGGTTACGGCGAGTTTCAACCTCTGGAACAGGGCAACACAGAAGACATCTTACGCCGCAACCGGCGCATCGAACTAAAGCTCACGAACAGGTAGCGCTCCGTTGTAGCGCTAGCCTGTCTCGCTTTGCCATGTGTTGGTTATGGGTAAGACGGTGCCGGCAATGGCGATAGTGGTTCCGGCGGCGCGTCTTGGCTCATTTGCGGTTTACCAGTTAGTTCGGACACCGCAGCATCGAGCTTCTTCTGCGCCTCGTTGATCTGGCTCTTCAGGCTGTCATTCTCATTCATGAGCGTTGCCGAGGCTTCCTTTGCAGCTTTGAGAGCAGATTCCGAGTTCAGAAGCTTCGTCGCACTTTCCCGGGCACTTCCAACAGCGTCGGCGACCTTAGATTTGAGGGTGCTGATCTCGTTTTCAAGCTCGCTGATCGTGGCAGCGGCGGCTTGCGCGTCGGCGCGTGACTGCTCTGCCGACGCCTCGGAGTAAGAACTTGCGTCTTTCAACTTTTTAATCTCGTTCTTTAGGCTTAGCACGCTTGCCTCGAGGCGATCCTTTTCACTTGCGAGCGCCTTACGGACCATCTCAGAGTCGGCATGCAGCTGCCTGTGATGAAGAGCTGTGTAGCCGCCATAAGCAGCCAGCCCAGCAAGCACGAGCACAAACAGCCAAACCACAAGCGGGGTGCGGCTTGTACTCTTTTCTGCGCCGCCGCTCTTCGTCAGTGCGGTATCCGGTTCTGTTGCCATGACGTGTCTTCTCCCTAGTCGCATTGTCTGTTCATTGGCCCTGGCGGGCGCTGAATGTCGAGGCGTCCCCTTCGCCGCTGGGCAGTATCGGCCGTCTAGTCATAACACTCAAACATTACGAGGATGAAGACTTGAGCCAAACTTGGTTGCGCCCGCCCGATTGCCGCAGCGCGGGGGCTAAGTCTGGCTATTCGGCAGCCTCGGCCGAGAACTGCATTTCCGCGAGTCGCCCATAGAGCCCTCCCTTGGCAACAAGCTCAGAATGCGTACCTTTCTCGACGATCTGCCCCTTTTCCATGACGAGAATGCGGTTGGCCTTTTGCACGGTCGCCAAGCGGTGAGCAATGACGAGTGTCGTTCGGCCCTTCATGACCCCTTCAAGCGCCCGTTGCACCAGCGCCTCACTCTCCGCGTCGAGCGCGCTAGTGGCCTCATCAAGCAGAAGAATCGGCGCGTCCTTCAGGACGGCGCGTGCAATGGCAATGCGTTGGCGCTGCCCTCCCGACAATGTCACGCCGCGCTCCCCCAGCTGCGTGTCGTAACCCTGCGGTAGAACACGGATGAATTCATCGGCTTGGGCTGCCGCAGCAGCGCGCTTCACGTCCATCATGCTCGCTTGGGGAACGCCATATCGGATATTCTCCGCAACCGTGTCGGCGAACAACGCCACGTCCTGCGGCACCAGCGCCATACGTCCCCGCAGTGCGTCGAGGTCGGCATCCATAACGCGAACGCCGTCGATGCGCACGTCCCCGGACTTTGGATCAAAGAAACGCAAAAGCAAATTGAAGATCGTTGTCTTGCCAGCGCCCGACGGTCCAACAAGCGCCACCGTCTCACCTGGTTCGACGCGAAATGTCACCCTGTCGAGCACTGCGATTTCCGGCCGCGTCGGGTAGGCGAAGTGGACATCGCTGAATTGAACGGCTCCGCGCGCAGGCTCGGGCAGCGGTACGGGGTTGGCAGGCGAGCGGATCTCCGGCTCCACTGCCAGCAGCTCAGTCAGCCGTTCAGCCGAGCCAGCCGCTTGGCTGATTTCACCCCAAACCTCGGAGAGCTGAGCAAAAGCCGCGGCCGCGAAAACCGCATAGAGAACGAATTGCCCCAGTCGCCCCGCTGTCATCTCTCCCTCGATCACGGACGCGGCGCCATACCACAGCACGCCGGTAATGCTTGCCACGATAAGGAACATCGCGAGCGCAGTCAGTGCTGCACGCGCAACCATTCGTTCGCGCGCCGCATCGAAGGCGTGTTCAACAGCGGCGCTGTAGCGCTGCGACGCGGCCCCCTCATGTCCGAACGCTTGCATGGTGCGCACGGCACTCAAATTCTCCGCGGCGTAGGCCGAAGCCTCAGCAAGCTTATCTTGCGCGTAACGCGACAAGCGCCGCACCCATCGCCCGATTGCGAGAAGCGGCACGACGATGACCGGAATGGCAAGTAGTACAAGGAAGGAAAGCCTGGGACTCGTCACGAACATCATGATGAGCGCGCCGACCAGCATGATGAGGCTGCGCAAGGCTTGGCTGAGCGACGATCCGGCGACGGCCTTAATCTGCGTCGTGTCGGCCGTCAGCCGGCTCATGACTTCACCGGAATGGGTGCGCTCGAAAAAGGTCGGTCCCAGCCCAGCAATGTGCCGGAAAACATCATCACGCAGATCGGCGACGACGCGTTCTCCCAGCCAGTTCACGAAATAAAAACGCGCCGCACTGGCGATGGCGAGAATGAGCGCGATGACGACCAGCATCGCGAAGTACCGGTCTATGAAGAGGCCATCGTGGGACCCGAACCCCAAATCGATCATGCGCCTCACAGCCAAGGGCACGATTAGCATCGCCAAAGCGGAGATGACCAGCGCAGTGCCGGCAAGTGCGATCATGCCAGGATATTTTAGAATATAGGGTTTGAGCGCCGCGAGGGGTCGCAGCGAGACGCCGCGCTTTTGGCGCTCCTCGTCGGTTTTTTCGTGAGGCTGCGCGTGGTCGGCGTCGGCCGTGTTCGCTGACGTGTTGCGGCTCAAGGTCTTAGCGCTCTTTTGGGGCCGGTTTGCCGGCCGGGGGAAGATTGAGGATCGACCATGCCTGACGGGTCCCAGCCGCTCAAGTGGCATGGAGCCGCGCTTTTGTGGACCCGTTTTCTGCCGCGGCTTGTGCGCTCCTCCTAACTCGACTATAGAGGCCGCTCCGAACGACGAAATGGCGCGCTACGACCCGGTACTTTGCGTCCGGTCGATAGTGATTTTGGAATGCGAGACGCGCAATGAAGAACGATCCCAACCTGCATCCAAACTACCATCAGATTAAGGTGGTAATGACCGATGGAACCGAGTTCATCACCTACTCAACCTACGGAAAAGAGGGCGATGAGCTGCACCTTGAGATCGACCCGACGTCTCATCCTGCCTGGACCGGCGGAGACCAGCGCCTGACCGATCGCGGCGGGCGCCTTTCGCGCTTCAAGAAGAAGTTTGAGGGTATGTTCTGAGCCTGGCGTCGCTGTGGCGCTAGTCGTGAAATTCAAAAAACCCTGCCACGAATGGCCGGGCTTTTTGGTTCATAGGCAACTCGGTGTTCGCCTTGGCTCAGCCCCCGAATGCGACGCGCAGTCGGTCCATTTGAATGCCGACAGGGTTTTCGTATGGGCGCTGGGAACCCATCTGGTCGACCTTGACGTTCATCGCGCTATCGAGGCGCACAATGCGATCATGTAGCGCGTAGCTTTCGTCGATAAGGCCGCGAAGACCCTCGGGGAGATCGGCGTATCCTGCAATATGTGATGTGCGGCTTGGACTTTGCAGCTTCACGCGCTGGCGCTTGCGCTTTGCCTGTGCTTCCGTCAACTCACCTTCCTTGAAGGCGCGACGAATGAGAAGCCAGGACGCTAGGTCCAGCAATCTCGTCGTCAGGCGCATGCTCTCGCTGGAGTAGAGGATATTTGCTGAGGAGCGGAGACACTTGGCCTGTGCTCGCCCGGATCCTTCAAGGTAATTTGCAGCGCGCTCTACGAGCGCCATTCCTTCCTTGAAGACCACATCGAATTGCTCAGAAGCTTGAAATCGCTCTCCGAACGAGATCGTGACGTTTGCAGGCTCAAAGACGCTGTCGGCGCGCGAACTGTTTCTCATGACACTTTCTGACACACACGCTTACTGTGAGAACATCATTATCATTCTCTAACCCTGTCACGCCATAGTCAACAACATGGCCAAAAACGGGGCGTTCGCGCGTGTTCCTGTTGATGCAAAAAAAGAGCCGCCTAATAGCGGCTCAGGAGTCAATAGGGAGGCGTCAAACAGAGTGGCACGGGCCACTCAGGGTCCAGATGACTGGATGAACAGATCGTATCCAAGCGTCCCTAAGAATGCGTTAACGCTTGAAGATCGCGCTGGCGGCCGACTCGTGGCGCTGCTTGGCCTCGAGCTCCGCCTTAACGCGCTCAATCTCGCGCTCCAGATCCTTGATGCGGGCCTGAAGCTCGGCGACCGACAGCGTCGCAAGACCTTCGCCAACAACAATGCCCCTGACGGGCTTTGGCGTAACCTCGTCCCAATCCATGGGCAAGCTCCTGCCTTCTATTGCCCGCCGTTGCCAGCCTGAAACGATAAGTCTGCGCCAAGTTGTGCGGATCCACAACCCGCCGGAATGGGGCACCCGATGCTTGTCTCCGCGACACGCCTCGGGCATCAGTGCCCCAATAAATAGACACCCTGCGAGGATCGATGATGACCACGTTGCCCGCCACCATGACCGCTATCGCCATCGCGGGCAAAGGAGGACCGGAAGTGCTCCGCCCCGAGACGATTGCCGTGCCGCAACCAGGACCGGGCCAGCTCCTGGTGAAAGTAGCAGCGGCCGGCGTAAACCGGCCCGACGTGATGCAGCGTATTGGTCTCTATCCTGCGCCCAAGGGCCATTCGCAGATCCCCGGCCTGGAGATTGCGGGCACGGTCGTGGCGGCAGGTGAGGGCACGCGCCGCTTTATGAACGGCCATACGGTCATGGCATTGGTCAACGGGGGCGGCTACGCGGAATACTGCATTGCCGACGAGATAGCCTGTCTGCCCAATCCCGCTGAACTGGACATGGTGGAAGCTGCCGCGATCCCGGAAGGCTTTTTCACCGTTTGGCACAACGTGTTTGAGCGCGGCGGTCTTAAGCAAGGCGAGTGGTTCCTGATGCATGGCGGCACCAGCGGCATTGGCGTTGTCGCGATCCAGCTCGCTAAGGCATTTGGTGCGAACGTGATCACCACCGTTGGTTCGGCAGACAAGTGTGCAGCGTGTCTCAAGCTCGGCGCAACGCGCGCAGTCGACTACACCAGCGAGGATTTTGTCGAGGCGGTAAAGGCGGAAACGGAGGGCCGGGGCGTCAACGTCATCCTCGATATCGTCGGCGGCGACTACGTGGAGCGCAACATTCGCTCGCTTGCCGATGATGGGCGCCTCATCAACATTGCTTTCCAGAAGGGCTCAAAGGTCACCATTGACCTCATGCGCGTCATGCTGAAACGACTGACGCTCACGGGCTCCACGCTGCGTATCCGCTCCGCTGAGGTGAAAGCGGGAATCGCGCGGGCTGTGGAGGATAAGGCGCTCCCCCTCGTTGCGGATGGCCGGATTAAGATCATCGTGGATTCCACATACCCCCTGTTAGAGGCCGCCAAGGCGCACGAGCGCATGGACGAAAGCCATATCGGCAAGATCGTCCTAAGAGTTTGAAATGGGTCTGAAACCCCTTATTTTGGGCACCTGTTCAGTTTTGCCATCAAATTGACAACACAAGCTTTTCTTGTGTTATGGCTCGGTTCCGAATGAGCTGAGACAACAGGCCACTCAAATTGGGGGAGAATGCGCACGTGGGCGCGGGCCATAGCTTTTTAATTCGCAGTGCCGGGTTGATCCTTGCGGCCATGGCGCTTGCCTTTCTGCCATTTGCCGCTTCCGCGAAGGGCATGGCAAACCACTCTGCTGGTTTCACCAAGCCAGAACAGATCGTGCAGTGGATTAACGATTACCGTCAAAATCCGGAGCCAGAACGTTTGCCGGCGGCGGTCAAGGCGATGTTGGGGCTCGGTGCGCTGAAGAACATCGAGCAGTCCGGCCTCTACGTCGGCTTCATTGCGGGCGTCATCGGCTCCAACCCGGACAAGGCCGAAAAGCTTCTCGGTGAGATGTTCCCAATGCCGCCGCCCGACCAGATCATTGTCGTGAAGGCGATTGCATTTTCTGGGCTACCTGAGTGGAAGGAGTTGATGGGTAAGTTCGTCGAGCGCATGCCAGCGCGGCGCGTGGTGATCGAACGCTACCTCTTTGGCAAATTGCCGACCTTGCGGGCGCTGCCGCTCGACAATCCAATGGCCGTCGATGCACTGTGGGGCTACTACTTCGCCACTGGCTCGTCGGAGCCCATCCAGCGACTCGTTGTGGGGCTTGCCTGGTCCGGCAACAAAGACGACGTCGACAAGCTCACAACCGGGAGCATGGTCAAGTGGACGCTAGCGCAAAATGCTTCGCGCGATCATGACTTGCTGCAGTACCTGAAGAATTCGATGATGCACCAGCCCAAGGAGGTGTCCGATCCCCTTGGCGAGGTGATTGAGGCGTCTGAGACATTCGAGATGACGAAGCTCCGCAGGGATGCGTTGGCGTCGATCGAGGAGCTTAAAGTCAAAGGTCCGCAGTCCAGCCGAAACTTCTCCTGGTGGGGACAGGTGGGGCAGACAACCTTCGCGCTGGGCTGCGTGGCGGCCGGCGTGATGGGTCAGGTCTACGTCGGCATTCCTTGCGTCGTCGGTGGGGCGCTGTCGAACGTGGCGCTCAAGTATCTGGCGCCAGCAAAGTAATTGCGGGGTGGCGATCCACTCCGCCCCTCTGGACCCACCGGCGGGAGAGAGGGAGTCCTGGCTGAGGGTTCCAAAAGTAGAGCGGTCCCCGTCTAGCCTGCACTCGCTGCTTTCGGCTGTGGAACCGTTACCGCTCCAGGGCAGAGTTCCCAGGCTTTTGCGAGCGCCGCATCCCTCGTGGCGAACGCGCCGACGCTTGATCCGCCCGGCGCGCTTGCCTTAACGAAGCTCTCCAGCATGGAGCGTTCAAATCCCTCAAGCACGGTCAGCGCTGTGTAACGCACTTGGCTGCCACCTCGAGAGCGAACCAACAGCGTCTTGCGGCCGCCATAGCTCGCCCAATCCACGCTGCATCCCTTAACACGAACGGCTGCAGCTTCACGCGTGCCCATAGACGGCCGAGTGAACCTATTCAGCCCGGCGGCAAACGCCATTACTGGGCGTTGCGCAGTCTGCTCTACGGGCATCACCTCGGCAGCAGGTGGGCGCAGCGGCGCCGGTGTTGTGGGATCGACGACCCGCTGGGGCGTGCTCAGGCGGGCAGGTGCGCGTGGCGCCTTGGCCATCGACCGCGACCAGATCGTGCGAACAGGCGCTTCGCGCCGGCGCGGCTCATTCCTAACTGGGCCACCAAGCCCGGAGGCTGCCGGAAGCGACTTTTTCGCAGCAGTGCGTCCGCGGCAGTACCTCTTGCGATAGCTCCCGGCGACCCACTCGATGGACTGGCTATAGTGTCGGTCAACGGCCCAGCGGCCCGAAAGATCGGCAAATGTCATCTTGCGTTGCGTCCGCGCCGACGCTTCGAGAATGTGATCCTGCTTGAGCCTCGTGCGCGGGCCAATCGGATTTGCGATGCGCTCGCCCGAATAGACAACCAGATGCTGGATCTGCGCCAGCACGCCGGTCTTCACATCTGGATAGCTGTCGCCCGGCGCGCCGCCGCCAGTCGTACCAAGACCGGCAAAGTTGTTCTGGCGCGGGCTCACATCGCCCCAACGGCCGCTGCCGGTCCGGTAAGTGAGAAAATTGGTCTCAACCGCCATCTGAAAGAAAGCATAGTCCCACCGCACGCGCCACGCCTCGCCATGGTGTTTGTACCAATGAGCGATGTTGCGGAATGCTGGCGCAAGCTTTTTGTTGCGCCCTTTGAGGAATGCCATCAGGCGTTCAGGCGTCACGCACTGTGGCACCTCATTATTGGGAGATGTGCGAATTTCTGGGGGTGCGGCCTGCGCTGCAGCCAGTGGCAGGCTGATGGCCAAAGTTGCGATGGCGCAGCGCGCTGACCACGACATTCGCTGGGGGTTGCAACTTTTCACTGCGTCCCCCCGGCCTCTGCCTAACTCACTGATACGCAAAAATGCTGACATACAATCGACCGGGCGTCTTAGCCCTCAGGGCACAACTTAAATGCCTTGTTGAGCGCCATGGCCTGGCTGGGGAACTCAGCAACTTTCTCACCGCCCTTGGCGTAAGCTGCGATGTAGGCATCCAGCTCGCGCTTCTCCGCGCCCTTGTTCACGTCGAGCACAGTGTAGTTTACGGTGTTGTTCGCCTTCGCCTTAATAATGACAGCGCGCTGGCCTCCGTAGCTGGCGGTCCAAACCTTACAGTTTGAAGCTGCCTCGACCTTTTTTGTATCCGCTTCATTTGACTTTGTGTCAGCGACGTTAGGCATATTCATTTTGGTTGCCGCACCGGCGACGGAAGCGGTCTGAATTTCGGCACCTTGCGTGACCGCAGGACCCGGCTCAGGCTTGGACGAGTTGAGAATGGTCACTGCCGCCGGCTTGTCCGTACCAGCATCGGGCTTGGTATCTTGCGTGGACTTTACCGCCGGCTTTTCGGTCTTGGCGCTGTCTGCATTATCGGCAAGGGCGAATTTCATGGCCGCTCCCGCTTGAACCAGCGAGCTTCCGCCAAGGCTAGAGCGGTCTAGGTTTTGCTTGCGTTCCTCTTCGATAGTGCGCTTGGCAATTTCTGCTCCGGAAATCTTCTGTTGCGGCAGTTCGATTGCTGCAGCCTGCTGCCCGGCGGCGCCTTTACGGCCCCCGCGCGCTTCTTGCACGAGCTCGGGCCGCGGATCGGTCATGTTGCAGTATTTATCGTAGAAATCGCCGCTAATCTTTTCCATGTAGCGCACGTAGCGATGCGAGCCGGGCGCCCACTGGTTGGCGATGAGCGCAAACGTCATCGGCCCCTTGATGGAATTCTGCCACTTGGTCAGCACGCCCCACTCTTGAATCTTGCGTGTGCGCTCTGCGACCGGGTTCTCGACGTGTTCGCCTGCATACATAAGCAGATGCTGCAGGTGAGCCTTTACGCCGTTCGAGACGTTCTCGAAGCTTTCGCCTGGGTTCTTTTTGCCTGTCGCTCCGAGGCCGGCGAAGTTGTTCTGGTTGGGGCGCACGTCGCCAGTATAGCTGAGACTACCCGTCTCCAGGATCATCTGGAAAAAGGCCATGTCCCAGCGAATGCCAAGCGTCTCGCCATGGCGCATGTATTCAGTTGCAACACCATCAAAGCGGTCGTCTATTTTCTTGTTGCGTGACCGCAAGTAAGCCATCAGGCGGCCTGGTGTCGCGCAGGATGGGACCTGATTGCTAGGGGATGTCTTGACTTCGGGAAGTTTCGCCGCGTGCGCGGGAAGTGTGGCGCCGCCGGTGACAAGGGCAATGGCGATCGATGCACCAAGGAGTTTCTTCATGTGCGAACACCCGTTCTTTAACGCGGCGCAGAGCGCCCAATAAGCTAAAAGGTTCTTAAGCGCTTAACGTTAACGGCTGGTTTCCGCGCCGCCGGAAATGAGAACCTACAATGCGCAGGGTTTTAGGCGGCAGTTGGGGGATTGCGGGGAGGAATTGTGGCGATATCAGGTGAGCTGCAACTCACTAACCCTAGCGCTGGTTGGCAGAATCGCCCGACGCGAGATGCTGTCCGGCGTCCAGCGCGATCATCTGACCAGTCATCGAAGGGGCATCGAGGATGAAACGCACGGCGGCCGCAATCTCCTCGGGCGTCGGCCCACGCTTCAATAACGTCGACTCCTTCTCACGCTCGAATTCCTCCACCGTCTGATGCACGCTCTTGAGCACCGGGCCCGGACCGATGGCATTCACCCGGACCCTTGGTGTCATGGCCTGAGCGAGCGTCTGCGTTGCCGTCCAAAGGCCAGCTTTCGAGATCGTGTAAGAGAAGAAATCAGGTGTGAGCCGCCACACTCTTTGGTCGATGATGTTGATCACGTTGCCTTCGACATTGTCAGGCAAGTTGAGAAACAGCGACTGTGCGAGAAACACCGGCGCCTTCAAGTTGATGTCGAGGTGCGTATCCCAGCCTTCCGGCGTTAACGACGTGATCGCGTCGAGGAAAAATTCCGATGCATTGTTGATGAGGCACGTCGGGGAGCCAAGCGCTTCCGCACAGCGCGGGATTAGCGATCGCACATCGGCGATGTCAGCAAGATTGCCTGGGAGAGCTGCTGCCGTTCCTCCGGCGGCACAAATTTCTTCCACGAGGCGTGCAGCCTCTTCTTTCGAGCGGCGATAGTGGATGCCGACGTGCCAACCGTGCGCCGCCATATCGAGCGCGATCGCTCGTCCGATGCGCCGTGCAGCTCCGGTGATTAGGACTGTTTCGTGGTGTCGTGTGTGAGGCATTCGCCTGAGGGTATTCGCTTTCGTTTCTGATGCGAAGGCTACGCCGCAGAAATGAATGGGATCGCTCAACCTCACAGTTCGCCCGCTTGCGATGTTCGAGCCTCGATCCTCGCCGCCTAACTCTTGTGCAGGTCCACCAATGCTGAGGCAAGTCGCGCGATGAATCTGCTGCCTTTGTGTGCGAACTCTGAGCAAATTTTAATCAGATTTTTGAACACGTTGCGCGCGTGTGACAGGGGCATGAAAGAGCCGCTGCGCGCAGCTGATTTGGCTTGCGGAATCTGCTGGTGTGCGATTTTTCTCTTCGCAGGGAAGCGTACGAAGATGGACGCCGCACATCGTGGCTGGGATCAGGTCGGCGCTTGGAATGGTCGAACTTACGGGGGTGTATCCACTATGGCCAGTTCTCACAAGCTTCTTAACCTTTTTGGAGCTGCCGGTGTCGCACTCGTTGCGTTCGCAACCGTAGCTGTGGCCGATGGCTACGAGTATGAACCCAAGGCGATGGAGCCGCCCAAGGAGGAAAGGAAGTTCACCTATTCCTTCTCGCTGTGGGGCACCTCAGATTATGTGTTTCGCGGCATCTCTCAGACAGAAAATGATCCCACACTGCAAGGCGCTTTCGATGTCGGCTATGGGATCTTCTATGCGGGAGTTTGGGGATCTGGTGTCGACTTTGCTGAGAACGTAACCGGATTGGACGACTATCTTGAGGTCGACTACTATGCCGGCATCAAGCCGACTTGGGGCAAGGCCGCGTTCGACTTTGGCGTCATCTACTATTGGTACCCGGGGGATTCGGTTGATCTCTTCGAACTCAAAGCTGGCGTGAGCGGCAATCTGGTCGATAAACTGTCAGTTGGTACGACGTTCTTCTACAACCCGGACTACAACGGCCACTATGGCGTCTGGGAAGGCTCCGTCGGGTATGAATTCCATGAAATTGGCGGCGTCACGCCCACCATCAATGGCCTCGTTGGCTACTTCGACTTCTACGACAATGCCGGCGTCGACTATACGTACTGGAACGCCGGACTTGCCCTTGCGGTCGGCAACATCACATTTGATTTCCGCTACTGGGACACGGATGCCGGCGCCAATACCTGCTTTGGTGTGTTGCCAAGCACCTGCGACGAGCGCTTCGTCTTCACCGTCGGCGTTTCCGTCCCATAAATCCCTCTAGTCAGGCTGGACTAGCACGCGCGAATCGGGGCCGAAATTTCGGCCCCGATTTGTTTGGTGTGCAACGCATAAACCCGGCCTGACCCGAATATCTGATAATTCCTGCGTTCCGCGCGGCTTGCATGTTTTTTGTGCAATTTTGGATGTTGGTGGGCAGGAGGGCCGGTTCGCGGGCTCGCGGAGTGGCCGTGGGGGCACACTGTGGGCGAGACATGCGGCGGCAACTAATTCAAACTTGTACTGACCAATGTAATCAGATCTTTTTGAAGTAACGCCGTGACAGCGGCAGGCGTGGTTCGGCGCGCTCGCGTCGATTTAACGAGGGATACATTTCGATATGGCCGAGTCTCGCAAGCTCGTTTCTCTTTGCGGTGCCATGGGCATCGCGTTGATCGCCCTCTCGAGTGCCGCTTTGGCTGATGGTTACGAGTATGAGGGCAAGGCGATGGCCGCTCCTAAGCCGGCGCGCGAGTTTACCTACTCCTTCAATATCGCCGGTACAAGCGACTACGTTTTCCGCGGCTTCTCTCAGACAGATCGCGATCCGACGCTCCAGGGCGGTGCAGACTTTGGCTACGGGATTGCCTACCTTGGCGTCTGGGCCTCCGGTCTCGACTTCGGTACCACTACGGGCCTCCCTGGCGGCCCGGATATCGCTAACATCGAAGTCGACATCTATGGTGGCATCAAGCCAAGCTGGAATACGCATACGTTCATTGGGAAAGTCGATTTCGACTTTGGCGTGATCTACTACGCGTATCCCAATGCGCGTGATGCTGGTGCCGAGCTCGACTACGTCGAATTTAAAGCTGGCTATAGCTCGTCTTTTTGGTCTTTCCTGATCCCTGGACTGACGTCGGGGACGACGGTCTTCTACTCGCCGGAGTACACAGGAAAGACTGGTTCAGTTTGGACGGTCGAAAGCGCCTATGCTTGGGAGGGACGCGAAATCCACGGCATCAAGCCGACGATAAGTGGCCTACTCGGCTGGCAGACCGGTGATAGTGCGGCTTACAGTGTCCTCGTCAATGGCGATGACCAATACTACTACTGGAATGCCGGCCTAGCACTGGGAGTCGGGGGCATCACGTTTGACTTCCGCTATTGGGATACGGACATCGCGAATAGTAATGCAGCCTTAGGGACTACTGGATACTGCAACGGTCCGCTCTTCCAGTGCGACTCGACGTTCGTCTTCACGGTCAAGGTCGAGGTCCCCTGATCCGTTCCCGGAGGGTCGACGCCCACTGGGAAACATTCAAGAATTTCGGCAAAGCCGGGGCTAGAAGCCTCGGCTTTTTCATTGCGTTGCTGCCCTGCAACATTGGGTCGGGGTTTGGCGGGATTTGTGCTCGGAGGTGACACAGCGCTGTCATACGCTTCGGCTAACGATATGAGCGCGAAACACAAGCATTGGCTGCCGTCTAGCCGCTTTTCTTCCGCAGTCGCGGCAATTAGGCGGCCAACGCGCCGAACGCATTAATTGCCCTCTTACGATGCGCTTGGCGAGGCCAGAGGCCAGCTTTGCGACGACCGACGGGCGACCCCGCTGCCGGAGGTGACGCAGGCTGGCCTCGTTTGCCTTCAGCATGCCACGGGCCCTCGATACAAGCCCCCTAATGGTGACGCTGCGGAAGCGATCGCTGCAGCGCGCGCTGGCCCTTTTCCCCAGCTCTGCGCAACCTTCGCTTGCCGTGTACTAGCGAAACGCACAGAAAGGTGAGGAGACGACCGGGGGACGGCGCGCGTGATACTCATCATTGCCGGCATGATCGCTTTGACCATCGCAGTGGCCTTCTGGCTTGCGGCGCAGTTCACCACTGAGCGCATCCAGTTCCAGGCGACGCCGGACCGGCCCTGCGCTTTTGGACACTCTATGGCTTGGCTCGCCATTCGCAGTTGCGACACCGAGGCCGTTCTAGAAGCTCTTCGTGTCACCAATCCAGAGCCCTGCAACTGGAACTCCGGCGTTGGCGCGGTCTATGACAATCAGCTTGGCGAGTTGCACGTTTTTGTCACGCCACCCGTCGACAATTGGACGTTCGTCGTCGGTCTCCCGCTGCCCCATCCCGTTGGGCGCGGGTTCGTGGATAAATGCACACCATTGCTCGTCGATCTCGGCGGGCATTTTCCCGAGGTGCAGTACTTTTTCACCTACCCACTCATAGATTTCTTCGCGTGGGCGCGTGTGCGTGATGGGCGGCTTGCTCGCGCCTTCGCCGTAACGGATGAGGGCGTTGCCTGGAGCAAGGGGCGCCCGACCAAGGAGGAACGTGGCCTCGGTCTCAAGTTATTTGAGCTGCGCGGTGTTCGAGGGCGCAAGGGCGATGCTGGCGGCGAGATGATCTTGCACCCGACGGAAGATCACGTGATGCGTCTTGCGCATCGCTGGAGTGTCGATCCAACCACGCTGTCTATTTTGCCATCGCAGCAGGCATCCTTAGGTCACATCGCAGAAGCACCGCTGGCATGGCGCAGCGAGCGCATTCGCAAGGCTGATCGTCCCCGAAAGTCTGCCTGACCTCGTCAGTCGCAGACTGGCAGGCGGCAACCTACGTCGGAAAAGATATTACAGGCGCCAGCTGACCCGCCGTTCAGGCAGCGTACTTTGCGACCGGACTGGATTGGAGTGCTTTACGCACTGCGTCGAGATCGATGATCTCCGAAGGCGTCGGCCGTTGCTGGACGATGATGCGCATCTTCGGCCTCATGGCCTCAAGGCGCTGCGGGTGGCGAACGCGCACCGGTCGCACACTGGAGGCTATCGGTACCGCTTTTCCTGGTGAAAGACGGTAAGGGAGGTGGCGAGGTGCGCGAACGGTTGCCGCATTGATCTTGGCGACAACGGCAAGTCGCGCAGGGAGCATGAAATCCGTCTTTGGGCGCGAGCGTTGCAAGGGCACCGCGACCTCAACAGGTTCAAGTGCCTCAGCAGGGGGATCGGCCATGGTGGGCGGCGGCGCGAATGAGGACAGCTTTGCTAGGGCTTGCGCCGTGTCCTCCGCAAGGTCAGCCATTTCGCTGCAGGGACCGGCATCGTCAACTGGCGCAGGCGGAATCACTGCGGCCTCTGCTGCAACCGGCGCTGCGTACGGTCCGCGGTTGCGAAACATCCATGCCAAGGTTTGTCTCGCGCCCATACCAGGATCAACGGTTTCAAGGCCAAAGGTGGGATCGGCCAGAACGGGAAGAGGCGGCAGGATCGGGCGTGTCACAACGGCTTGTGCCGCCACGTCAGAAAGACTTGCCGCCTCACTGGAGGGCTCATCAGTCTGGATAGCAAGAGGAGACGCGACAGGGGGCGGCTCCGCTATGGATTGTGCAGTGCTGAGAGATCGGCTGCGAGACAGCCATCTAAAGGATCGCCAAACGCGGATCCAAGTGCCGGGACGTTTACCTGACAAAACGATACCACCAACGTATAGACTTTGACGGTTAGAACATTCCCACGGGCATGGTAAACAAACGCCTAAGATCCGTCGCTCTTCGACGCATCACTTTTGATCAGCACAAACCGTTAAACCCTCGCGCGCGGCTGATCTTCAGCGGCGGACCTTGGTTGTGGCGCAAAGCCTGTTCTCCGCTGTGCGTGTTGTAACTGGGAATACGGCAGTTCCTCGCGGCTCGGTGGGACTTCTATTGATCGCTCTGAAACTCAATGGCGCGCGGTTGCGAGTAGGTGCCGTCGCCGTTCCTGCTCTTGGGGCGCACCGGCGGCACACGCATTCTATTCGCGCGGCAGAGCCTGCGCTGCGCCTCGTTCCGCCCGCATGCGCGCGGCTGGCCGTTTTTGGTGACGCAGATACGCACACCCTTGAGCTGCTTGGCGCGGCGCGTGCAGGTGACCCCGATCATACCGGGCTTGAGCCACGGGTTGAGTGCGACCAACTCGCGCTTGAGCTGATGGGGCGAGACGAACTGGACATTGAAAGGATTCTGATAGCGCTTTGGGATCTTGATCTGCGTAAAGAGCCGGCGGGCAAGGCTGTAGTACTCGGCCGGTTTCAGCCCGGAGCAGGTCCCATGCGTCCTATATTCATGGATCACGAGCCCGCGCCGGGGCATCACGTCACGCATGCTATCAATCACTGCCTCGGGCACAAACGGCCGCCTGGTAAGTTGACATTTTTCGGGGTAGCCGGTTGCGTATTGCGGCCACAGACCATGCAACACGAAACCGTATCGCTTGCCATCACGGCGCGCGCACTGTGAATCGCCGCGGCCTCGGGAAGAGGTGATGCAGTCTGTCGGACTCCACGACAGAACCAGCGCGTAGTAGTCGAATTCGCCCGCAACATGCTCGCTCGGCTTTGCATCAGAGGGCTCGCTTGGCCACTGCGCGCGTTGTGCATGCGCCGCGATTCCCAAGACGATCACCAACACCGCAAGCAAAGAAAGGGTGAATCGTCGCGAGAGCATGAGCATCTCCCAGCCTTAGTTCGATCTGGAGCGCGAGGCTTGCGCCAGTTTCTCCAAGATGCGCGCCCAGCTTCGTGCGCCCTTCCTGAAGCTCTTCATATTATATTTCTCGTTGGGGCTGTGGATGCGATCGTCTTCCAGTCCGAATCCGACGAGCAAACTGTCCATGCCAAGTGCATCCCTAAACGAAGTGACTATAGGGATCGATGCACCGCAGCCCATCATGACGGCGGGCCGCCCCCATTCCTCTTCGAGACCAGCTGCCGCCGCGCGCATGTACGGAGTGTCGGTATCGAAAGCCACCGCCGCGCTTCCTGCCACGCCGCTAAATGCAACGCTACAGTCCTTCGGAAGCCGCGCCTGCACGAAGTCCTGGATGCTCGCGAGAATCTTGTCGGGGTCTTGGCCGGCCACCAACCGGCACGTTACCTTCGCTGAAGCTTTCGACGGGATCACCGTCTTGGTGCCAGCGCCCTGGTAGCCGCCGGTCACTCCATTGAACTCCAGCGTCGGTCGCGACCAGAGCTGTTCCAGTGCGGTGCAGCTCTCTTCGCCGGCGGGAGCGTGCAAACCGACCTCTTTGAGAAACTCTTGGGCGCGCGAGCCAAGGGCTTTCCACTGCTCAATCTGATGCGATGATGGTCCTTCGATGCCGTCGTAAAACCCTGGAATGGCGACACGGCCTTTTTCGTCATGCATCTGTCCCAGCATGCGTACGAGCGCACGAATGGGATTCATTGCCGGCCCACCATAAATTCCCGAGTGAAGATCGCGTGAGGGGCCCGTCACCTCGATCTCGATCGCGGCCAGACCGCGCAGCATTGTCGTGATCGCGGGCGTGTCCTGATCCCACTGGCCCGTATCGCAGACGAGCACGAGGTCGGCGCGCATCTCCTCGCCATGCTCGGCAAGAAATCCGGGAAGCGAAGCAGAGCCGCACTCCTCTTCACCCTCGAACAGGACCGACACCGCGATTGGCAGCTCGCCGGCCACGGTCTTCCACGCGCGCGCAGCTGCAAGAAAAGTCATGAGTTGGCCCTTGTTGTCCTCAGCGCCGCGCGCCACGATCACTTGCCCGTTAACCGGATCTGCGGCGATATGGGGATCGAACGGCGACGAGGTCCAAAGCTCCAAGGGGTCGGGCGGCTGCACATCGTAGTGGCCATAGTAAAGCACATGCCCCATCCCATCAGGCACCTTAGGGCGGTCATGGGCCACAACCATTGGGTGGCCGCTCGTTGGCACCACGCGCGCGTCAAACCCGATATCGCGCAGTTCGTTGGCGCACCATTCGGCCGCAGTTGCGCAGTTGTCTGCGTAGGCCGGATCCGTCGAGATGCTCTCGATGCGCAATAGCTCAAACAAACGGGCAAGCGCGGCATCGTTCGTATCGTCCAACGTCGTCAGTACTTGAATTAGCTGTTCGCTCATACACTACGGCTCCAACGATTAAGGGCGCACACAGTGGGCGAAGCCAGCGGCTGCGTCAAAGGTCGGCTCCCGATTTGAGACGGCACGCGACAATTCGTTAGCTACGGCCAATCGATAGGATGCCTTTCGAGCCCGGTCAGGGACTGATATGGCAAGATGCAAGGGCTACGCGGTCGTAACCGCGCCAAAGCCCAGGTCCACGAGCGGAGCAAGAAGACATGGCAAAAACGTCTGCGAGTGGAGAGCCGAAATGGGTCTATGTATTTGCCGCTGGACATGTCGATGGCCGCGCTGAGCTGGCGGATCTCCTTGGCGGCAAGGGCGCCAATCTTGCCGAGATGGCGCGCCTCGGCCTCCCTGTTCCGCCAGGCTTCACTATCACGACGGAGGTATGTTACGCTTACTATTTGCAAGGGCGGAATTTGCCTGACGCGCTCAAGCCCCAAGTCGAGGCGGCACTGCAACTTATCGGCGATGAAACGGGCGTCGTTTTCGGCGATGTGAACAAGCCATTGCTATTGTCCGTGCGCTCGGGCGCGCGCGCGTCCATGCCCGGCATGATGGATACGATCCTTGACCTCGGCCTCAACGACCAGACCGTCGAGGGTCTTGCCAAGCGCTCCGGCGACCGGCGCTTTGCCTACGATAGCTACCGCCGCTTCATTCAGATGTACGCACACGTGGTCATGGGCGTCGATCACGGCGCATTCGAGGACATCTTGGAGAACTTCAAGAACCTAGCTGGCTTTGCCAGTGACACGGAACTCAGTGACGAGGACTGGGGCGACATTATCGGCGAATACAAAAAGGCAATCGAGCGCGAACTGGGAATGCCCTTCCCGCAGGACATTGGCGAGCAGCTTTACGGAGCAATCGCAAGCGTGTTCGGTTCTTGGCAGAACCCACGCGCAAAAACCTACCGTAAGATCCACGACATCCCCGATGACTGGGGGACCGCTGTCACTGTGCAGGCGATGGTATTCGGCAATCTCGGCGATACGTCGGCAACGGGCGTTGCCTTCACGCGCAACCCGTCGACAGGCGCAAAGGAGATCTACGGCGAGTTTCTATTGAACGCTCAGGGCGAGGACGTGGTGGCGGGTATCCGCACGCCGCAGCCTCTCACTGAAAAGGCATGCCGCGATGCTGGCGAGGAAAATTCCTCGCTTGAAGAATTGATGCCTGAGGTCTTCGCTAAGCTTAAAGGGGTCTTCGAGCGGCTCGAGGCCCGATACCGCGACATGCAGGATGTCGAGTTCACCGTTGAGGCCGGCCGGCTTTGGATTCTGCAAACGCGTGTGGGCAAGCGCACGCCGGAAGCCGCGCTCGCGATTGCGGTCGACCTCGCTGAGGAAGGTGTGATCACCAAGCGCGATGCGGTGATGCGCGTGGAGCCGGGTGCCCTCGATCAGCTACTGCACCCAACGATCGATACCGACGCACGCAGAGAGGTGATTGCAAAGGGGCTTCCGGCATCTCCCGGCGCGGCAGCCGGTGAGATCGTGTTCACGGCGGATGAGGCCGAGGCCGAAAAAGCAAAAGGGCGAGAGGTCATCCTGGTGCGCCCGGAGACAAGTCCAGAAGATATTCACGGCATGCATGCAGCGGTCGGAATTCTAACCGCCCGCGGTGGCATGACGAGTCACGCTGCCGTGGTAGCACGGGGCATGGGCCGCCCCTGCGTCTCAGGTGCGGGTACGCTTCGCATCGATCACGAGGCTGAGACTTTGCGGGCCGGAAAGCACCTCCTCAACAAGGGCGATGTCATTACGATCGATGGCAGCAGAGGCCAGGTTCTTCTGGGGCGGGCCAAAATGCGCCAGGCTGAACTGTCCGGTGCGTTCGTGACGTTGATGAGTTGGGCCGACGAGGAACGTCGCATGGGCGTGCGAGCAAACGCCGACACGCCGCGTGACGCACTGCAGGCGCGCGACTTCGGTGCCGAGGGCATCGGGTTATGCCGAACCGAGCACATGTTTTTTGAGGAGGAGCGCATCAATGCGGTGCGGGAGATGATCTTAGCAGACGATGGGGCCGGAAGGCGCGTTGCGCTCGACAAAATCCTTCCCATGCAGCGCGCCGATTTTGAGCAGATTTTTGAGATCATGGCCGGGCTGCCAGTGACGATCCGGCTGCTCGATCCCCCACTTCACGAATTCCTCCCTCGGCGCCAGCGTGAGATTGCCGCTATCGCTGACGAAATGGGCGTACCAGTTGAAAAGCTAAACGCCCGTGTTCACGAGCTGTCGGAGTTCAACCCCATGCTCGGATTTCGCGGTTGCCGGCTTTCAATCCGATATCCAGAGATCACCGAGATGCAGGCCCGTGCCGCTTTCGAAGCGGCGATAAGCGCGGGCAAGAAGACAGACAAGCCCATCGCGCTGGAGATGATGATTCCGCTAATCGCCTATCGCCGCGAATTTGACATCGTGAGCCAAGTAATCCTCTCCACGGCGAAGATCGTCGAGAAAGAGGCGGGCGCAGAACTCAACTTCACGATAGGCGCAATGATCGAGCTGCCGCGAGCTGCCCTGCAGGCCGCCCAGATCGCGCAGGGAGAGTCGGGTGCGGACTTCTTTTCCTTCGGTACCAACGATCTTACGCAGACAAGCCTCGGTCTCAGCCGCGATGATGCGGCACCAATCCTTGCGAGCTACGCGGAGAGCGGCATCTTCAGGGTCGATCCGTTCGTGTCATTGGATGTGGCCGGCGTCGGCGAGCTTGTTCGCATTGGCACAGAGCGCGGCCGCAAAGCGAAGGCGGGCCTCAAGATTGGCATTTGCGGCGAACACGGTGGGGATCCGAAATCAGTGGCATACTTCGGCGAGGTAGGGCTCGACTACGTGTCGTGCTCGCCGTTCCGCGTGCCGATCGCACGGCTTGCCGCAGCTCAGGCTGCTATCGCAGGCAAGATTGCTGAAACGGAGCACTAATTTGCAGCAGTTCTCATGCGGGTGACTGCTTCACCAGTGGCGATCTTGGTCATCGAGCGATGGGCGGCGCGGACGATCGCCCGATCGCCGCGGCAGGATTGCCAGGAAGATGAGTAACGGCGGAACGATAAGGCACCACGCGATCCAGAACGAATAATCTCGGTTCTTGATGCCCGCGAGCATGCCGCCAAGCAGGCCCGCTGCGATGGCCACCAAGCCCCAGATGGCGATCCACCCCATCATATCGATCCCGCCCAACTGCTCCATGTCTGCTGTTCCTTTGAGGGCGGCAAGCGCACGATCCGGCATGCCTTGATTGTCGCCATTTCCCTTGCGCAGCAACTATGGCGAAATCAAGCGCTTTGGCACGCTTAACCCTTAACGACTCGGCTCGAAGTCGAGGCCGATATCGAGGACGGGCGCTGAATGCGTCAGTGCTCCAACAGAGATCAGATCGACGCCGGTATCCGCGATGGCGCGAACCGTATCCAGATTAACACCTCCCGATGCCTCTGTAATGGCACGACCGGCGACCTGCGCCACCGCCTCTTTGAGAGCCCCCATGGACATATTGTCGAGCAGCACCACTTCCGCATTGTGGGCGAGTGCTTGAATAAGTTCATCGAGCGTTGTGACTTCAATTTCGACCCTGACCATGTGGCCCGACCGCTCGTGCGCTTTGTTAAGGGCTGCAGAAATGCCGCCAGCTGCGACGATGTGATTGTCTTTGATGAGGATTGCTTCAAATAGACCGAAGCGGTGATTGAGCCCGCCGCCAGCGCGCACTGCGAGCTTCTCGAAGGCCCTTAGTCCGGGTGTTGTCTTGCGCGTATCGATGATTTGTGCGCGCGTGCCCGAAATCGCCTCCACGTAGGTCCTGGTGAGCGTGGCGATGCCGCTCATGTGGCCGAGGAAGTTCAGCGCGACGCGTTCGGCAGTGAGAAGGGCGCCGGCATTTCCAGCGACGCGCGCAATTTGCTGACCCGCCTCGGCGCTTCCACCATCCGGAATGAAGACTTCGAAGCTAACCTGCGGGTCGAGCGCGCGAAACGTCGCCTCTGCCATTTGTAGGCCGGCAACGACCCCGGGCTTGCGTGCCGCAATAATACCGGACGCGGTCGCGTCGGGCGCCACCGTCGCCGCCGTCGTAATATCGCCGGCTTCGCCTAAGTCTTCGGCCAGTGCTTCGGCGACGGCCTTTGCAACGAGCGGTGTGGGAAGCCGGAGATCTGCCTCGGCCGTACTCATTGGCCGGCTTCCGCGTGCCTTGAAATGACAGAATCGGATGTTGCGTGCTGCACTTTAGCGTCATCACATTCGGACAGTGTCAGGAAGCTGCGGCTTGCGAGTTCCGGCTGCGATTGGGGAAAGTCTCTGCGGCCATGCGCGCCGCGGCTCTCCTCGCGCATCAGCGCGCTTGAGGCAATGATGCGTGCCGCCAGCGCCATGTTAGCGAGCACGATGTCCTCACCAGCGTTCTCTTCGATCCCGGCAAGCAGCTCTGTGGCCTTTGTCAGCCCTGTAGCATCGCGCACGACGCCAACATGCTCCGTCATCGTTTGTCGCAACCGCGATAGCACTGCGGTTCGGCTGCCAGGTGCGATAGCACGCGAGGCAGCAAGGCGGTTCGGATTTACCAGCGGCGCCCGGCGTGTCATGCGGTCGAGGTTGCGAATGATTTCTGCCGCGCGCGCGCCAAAGACCACGGCTTCGAGCAGCGAGTTCGATGCTAGCCGGTTGGCGCCGTGCAGCCCGGTTGCCGCAACCTCACCGACCGCCCACAGCCCTGGCATATTCGTTCGACCGCGTGCATCTGTGGCGACCCCGCCCATATGGTAATGCGCTGCCGGCGCCACAGGAATGAGTTCCGTCACGGGATCGATACCGGCGGCCTGACAGTGCGCATAGACAGTCGGGAAGAACTTGGGGAAACGGTCGCCGATCGCTGTGCGGCAATCGAGAAAGGCGCCGCGCCCGGCGGTAGTCTCGGCATAAACACCGCGGGCCACGATATCGCGCGGGCTGAGCTCGGCACGCGCATCCAAGCGCTTCATGAAGCGCTCGCCATTGGCATTGACAAGAATTGCGCCTTCTCCACGCAACGCCTCTGTGGCAAGAGGTGCGGGGACAGCGCCAACGTCGAGCGCTGTCGGGTGGAATTGGATGAATTCGGCATCGCTGATAACAGCGCCCGCGCGGCCGGCCATCGCGATGGACTCACCGCGCGCATAGGCCGGATTCGTCGTCACCGAATAAAGACCGCCGACACCGCCGGTTGCCAGCACCACCGCGCATGCAGGAACGAATTCGTATGAGCCGTTGCCGAAGCTGTCGGGGCGAACAAGCCGTACCCCTTCCACACGGCCTTCCGTGACGATGAGGTCATCAGCCTCATAACCTTCGAGCACGCGGATGGAGGGCGTTCGCTTCACCGCGGCGATCAAGGCCTGCATCATCGCCGCACCCGTGCGGTCGCCTGAAACCCGCGCAATACGCCGCCTTGAATGCGCGGCTTCCTTGCCGAGAAGAAGGTCGTTCTGCGCGTCGCGATCGAAAGGTACGCCGTAGCCGAGAAGATCGGCAATGCGCGCTGGGCCTTCCTCGGTGACAAACTGGGCGACGTTGGCGTCGACAATGCCGGCACCCGCTGCGATCGTATCGGCGGCATGCAGTGATGGGCTGTCGTCCGCGCCTACCGCCGCGGCAATGCCACCTTGTGCCCACGCTGAGGAGGTCCCTTTACCCAACGGGGTCGCGGCCAACACGGTGACATGCATTGGGGCAAGCTTCAGTGCCGTGAAAAGGCCAGCCAGGCCTGCCCCGACGATGACCACATCACCGCGGTCGCCGAGCTTGTATTCACGCGCGGGCTGGAAATTCGATCGGCGTGGGCTGGCGATCTTAGATCCCATCAACTTCACTTCAGGAGAACCGGCGACCAGTTTGAACGCATCAGTTTGTTA
>CAZURR010000013.1:0-35942 GCA_964622715.1 uncultured Hyphomicrobium sp.
GTCCTCCATTTGATTGAACAACCGACTGATGGGAACTGACGCCGAGGCCCTTTGCCCGTCTCAGCGATGAGCTTCATGGCTTCAAAAAGGTCGCGTTTGGTCCCAGGACTTGGTGGCTCCGTTCTGCCCTCATCGAGGCGACCGCGATACTGCAGTTCCAGATGCTCATTGAAGCCGAAGAAGTCGGGAGTGCACACAGCTCCATAGGCCCGCGCCACGTCTTGGCTCTCATCGTGGAGATAGGGAAAAGGAAGTGCGTGCTGGGTGGCGAAGGCACACATTTTCTCAAAGGAATCCTCCGGATAATTCGCCGCATCATTGGAGCAGATTGCGACACTTGTGACTCCCAACGGTTTGAGATCGTAGGCATCCCTCACAACGCGATCGATGGCGGCCTGCACAAAGGGGCAGTGATTGCAGATGAACATAATGAGCGTGGCATGCTCACCTCTGAGATCATCGAGCGTGTAGGTCTTTCCATCCGTGGCTGGAAGCCTGAAACTCGGGGCCTTGCGGCCAAACTCGCATTTAGATGGTGACTGTGCAGCCATAGGCAAAGCTCAATTCAAGAAGTCGGCCTCAGTGTTATTGAGGCGCTGCGTCACGCCATCGGGTGAAAGCGGTCGATTACAGTGAAGTGTTCCACTACGGGGTAGACCAGCAGCTGAAGTCATCGCATTACTGTATAAGTAAAGTCTAGACGCGACTAAGACAGGAAGGAACATGAGAATTAGACCCACCTACCCAACATGGCAGACTACGCGGCTGCTAGTTTGCGCCGCAATGATACTTGTCGCTGTGACTTTTTCTATGCGGCCGGCTCTTGCTGCCGAAATAAGCGAGGGGAGGGCAATTCTTGAAAGGAACTGTGGCAGATGTCACGCCGTGGCTGCCGGAGACCCAAGTCCTCTGAAAGAGGCTCCCAATTTAGCGATCGTCCTTGGCTCTTACCCGGGCGAAAGACTTGAAGTGGAACTCGGCGAGGGAATTGGCTCAAGGCACCGGGACATGCCGCAGATTCAGTTCTCGGCTGAGGAGATCACGAGCATCTACTATTATCTCCACGGCGAAGGGCCCGACTCGGAGGGCCGACGGCCGCAATAATGAGACGGGACCCAAAAGAGCCCCGACGTAACGGTCCTTTCCCGTTATGTGGGCGGGAGGGCCACGTTTATTCGGGCGACTGGAGATTCTGGCACTTATACCGGTTCGTTCTCAGCGCCGAAGAAGATTGCGTTTCCGCCTGACGTCCGCTAAGTGCCGATGGTGTCGATAAAGGCGTTGTGATTCCCGTCGAACAGTGATTCCCTCGTCTGATCTTGATCGGCGAGGGAGGGCGCGGTGATGATGGGTCGGCAGAGACCGGCCTGCGCGGCGACCTCGTTTACTCCATCCACCGTGACGCCAACGATGTGCTGCACGTCACCCGGCATGGGGGTGCGTTGGAGCGCGCGCCCGCTTTGGTGCTGCTCGATGAGGCAAGCGGAGGTGATGGGGAGCGGTGCTCTGGATCCCCACCTTCGCGGGGATGACGTTGAGGGGCGACGCGCGAACCGCCGCGGGGTTTTTGCCGTAGGCCGGAGTTGACTATTCCGCTGCCTGCCCGCTTGCACTGGCGGAGCTGGGCGCCGCCAAATCGCGAGTAGCATCTCGACTTTGATGCTCGCGAGCCACGTAAGTATAGATCGCGGGCGTCACGAACAGCGTGAATATCGTGCCAATCGTCAGGCCGGACGAGATGACGACGCCGATCGCGAAACGGCTGGCCGCGCCAGCACCACTAGCAAAGATCAGCGGTACCATCGCGATCACCATCGAGGCTGTCGTCATGAGAATTGGTCGCAAACGAATTGCCGCCGCCTTCTCAACGGCCGCATGACGATCAAGGCCCTCTGATACCTGCAGTTGATTGGCATAGTCGACCATCAAAATTCCATGCTTGGAAATCAGCCCGATCAAGGTAACCAGACCGATCTGCGTATAGATATTAACAGTGGCAAGTCCCGCGGTTAGCGGCAGCAGCGCTCCGAAAATTGAAGTCGGCAGCGCGATCAGAATAATCAGCGGATCGCGAAAGCTCTCGTATTGCGCCGCCAGAACAAGATATACGACGATGAGAGCGAAAATGAAGGTGATGACGAGCCGACTGCCTTCCTGCACATATTGCCGGCTCTCTCCCTGAAAGTCGTAGGTGAATCCTTCAGGGAACACGTCCTGGGATTTTAGCTTGAGGAAATCGATCACGTCGCCGAGCGTCTGCCCCGGGAACGGTACGCCCTGAAGTATCGCGGAATTCAGCTGTTGGAAGCTGGTTAGCGCGTTCGGTTGTACCGTCTGGCGCACATCGACGACGGTCGAAAGCGGCACCAAAGCGCCTGACGAGGTGCGAATCTCATAGCGCTTGATCCAATTGGGTGTGAGACGGAAGTCGCGCGGTACCTGCGGGATGACTTGATAGCTGCGGCCGTAGAGATCGAAGCGATTGACAAAGTTGCCACCAAGCAGCGTCGCCAACGAGGTGCCGATGTCCTGCATGGTAATGCCTAGCCGGTTGGCCTTGTCGTGGTCGACCTTTACCTCGATTTGAGGCGTGTCAAACTTGAGGTCCGAGTCGGCGAAAATAAATAGACCGCTCTTTTTTGCCTCGGCCTTCATCTCGTAGAGGACTCGAGCCAGCTGCTCGTAGTCCGCTGTCGTGGTGATGACGAATTGCAGCGGGGGCCCGCCCGTCGAGCCAGGCAGTGAAGGTCTGCCAAATGTGAGTACTTGGCCGCCCGCGATACTCGCTACTTTCGGCTGTAACTCCTTCAAGATCTGCTGCTGCGTACGGTTGCGTTCCTCCCACGGCTTGAAGAGAATTCCAGAGAAGGCCTGATGCACATCGCCGCCCATACCATTGATGGCGAACACGTGCTCTTTCTCCGATACCGTATTGAACACCTCGTAGAGGTAGCCTGTCACCTGCTCCAGATAATCGAGGTTGGCCGCCGGTGGCGTCTTGACGATATTGAACAGAATGCCTTGGTCTTCCTCGGGTGCGAGTTCCTTCTGCGCGGTGGTATACATGAGCCCCGTCGCCGCGATGACGCCGACGAGTACCAAGACTGTTACTGGCCGATATTTGAGCGTGCTAGTTAAGCTGCGCTGATAGCGGTTCTTGAGATTCTCAAATACGCTATCCAGGAATCTGACGAAGCGCCCGGCCGACAGCTCCGACGTCAGCAACTTGGAGCACATCATAGGTGACAATGTCAGTGCGATGATCCCCGACACGATGACCGCGCCGGCCAACGTAAACGCGAATTCGCGGAATAGCGCGCCTGTTAGCCCCGAAACAAAGCCTATCGGAGCGTAAACCGCAGCAAGAGTGATGGTCATGGAGATGACGGGAACGGCGATTTCGCGCGCGCCCTTGATGGCTGCATCAAAAGGCTGCATCCCACCTTCGATGTGGCGGTGAATGTTCTCGACAACGACGATGGCATCGTCGACGACGAGCCCAATGGCCAGTACGAGTGCCAGAAGCGTTAGCAAGTTGATCGAATAACCAAGTGCCAGCAGGGCAAACATTACGCCGATGAGCGACAGCGGAATGGTGATGATCGGAATGAGCGTGGAGCGTAGGCTTCCGAGAAACAGAAAGATGACGACGATCACGATCACCGCCGCTTCGATAAGTGTTGCCTGTACCTCCGCGATAGAGGCATCAATGAACTTGGTAGAATCATAGGCAATGGCCGCATCGATGCCGGGCGGCAATTGCCGTTTGATTTCGGGGAACATGTCGCGCACATCGGATATGACCGTGAGTGGGTTTGCGGTCGGCGTCGAGTAGATGCCGATGAATACCGCTTTCAGCCCATCGAAAACCGACGACGAGTCCACGTTCTCCGCGCCGAGTTCAATAGTGGCGATGTCGTAGAGACGAACGAGTGCGTCGCCGCGCGCAGCAACGATAAGTTCGCCAAACGCCTTGGCGCTATTGAGCGATGTTTCCGCGTTGATCGTCGTTTGAACGAAGTCGCCTTTGATCTGCCCTGCTGCGGAGGTGAAGTTATTGCCGGCTAACGCTTGGCGAACCTGCGTTGGCGTAATGCCCAGCGCGGCCATCTTATCGGGGTATAGCCAGATGCGCATGGCAAAGATCTGCCCGCCCAAGATTTGTGCGTTGGCAACGCCGTCAATCGTTTGAAGTTTTGGTTGCACCACGCGCGTGAGATAGTCGGTGATCTGCGAGCTGGTCAGCGCGCTGCTGTTGAACGACAGGTACATCAGTGCCGTCGTCTCGCCTGTTTGTTTTACGACGACGGGATCTTGGGCTTCCGGCGGCAAAATGCTCAGAACCTGGTTGACCTTGGCGAGCACGTCGGTGACGGCACGGTCTGGGTCTGCGTTAAGGCGTAAATGGAGCGTCACCGTGCTAACGTTCTGCCGCGACGAGGACGTGAGCGTGTCGATCCCTTCCGCGCTCGCGACGGCCTGCTCGATCGGAACCGTTATGAATCCTTTGATCACGTCGGCATTGGCGCCTGGGTAGGTCGTCGTAATCGTGATCGTCGTACTGGAGAGTTCGGGGTATTGGCGCACAGGCAGATTAAAAAACGCGCTCAATCCGATGAGCAAGATCAACAGGCTCACGACGGTGGCAAGAACCGGCCGGCGTATGAAGATGTCAGTGAATGACATGGGTGCGGTCCTGCTATTGCATAGGCCGTTTGGCGGGCAGCTTGAGCTGTTGCGAGTTGTCGATTCTGACGCGGGAACCGGAGTCGAGCTTGATCTGGCCGGTCGTCGCGACTTGTTCGCCCACCTTGAGTCCTTCCACGATCGCGACACTTTCCTCTCGGACTTGCCCTGTCCTTACGAACCGGCGTTCGACGATCAGTGCGGGCGCGCCATCGGGTTCCACGGCCGGTGACTTGCCCTCTACGGGCTCTGCCAGTTTTACGATATAGACGCTATCGCCATAGAGGCTGTAGGTTACGGCCGTACGGGGCACTGTCACGAATTCGGTTGGCTCGCCGGCTAAAACGGCCACGTTTGCGAACATGCCGGGCAGTAGCGTGCGCGTAGGATTGGGAATTGTGCCGCGCACCAGCAATGTACGCGTATCCTGTGCCACTCTCGCGTCCAAGGACGTGATTTCACCCTTAAAGACCCGACCGGGAAATGCGTCGGTGGTGAGCTCGATCACCTCGCCCTTGCGCAGCTTTCCAATGCTTTGCTCTGGCATTGGAAAATCGACCCAGATTGGATCGAGAGCTTGGAGCGTGACCAGTGTTTGACCTGGTGACACATACTGCCCCAACTCGGCCTTTCGTATGCCGAGTCTGCCGGCGAAGGGCGCCAGAATTATCTTTTCATCAATTACGGCTTTGATGCGATTTACTGCTGCCTCGGCCGTATCCCGCTTGGCAATCGCAGTATCGACATTGGCTTGCGACGCCACTCTCTTTTCGAGAAGTTCCTGCTGTCGCCTGAAGGCGACTTCGGCCTCGCGAAGTGTGGCGTCGGAGCTGGAAAGATCGGCAAGCTCTACCGAAATGTCGAGCTGTACGAGCTTGGCGCCCTTGGGAACTTCCTGCCCGCTCTTAAACGAGATTTCGTTCACGATGCCGGATACTTGCGGAGCGATATTCACTCCTTGTGATGCCACAAGCGTTCCAATGGCAGGCAGGCGCTCAATCCACGTCTGCGCGCGGGCCGGCTCGGCCGTAATCGTCGCCGGCGGCGGCGTCTGCGATGCGAGGAACGACTTGATCGCCTGCGGCTTAAAGACGAGCTGGAAATACGCCAGCCCACCGAGCAAAACCGACAGTATGGCGCTCGCAATAAAGAGGCGTTTGATCATCGGGTATTTCCTAGGGGCGCGAGCCGAACGTTGTGGGCGCTCCGCAGAATGTATTGAAAGCGGCTGATGGTCGATCTGCGGTCAGCCTGATCTAGGCAAGGGTTGTGATGTTCCGTGCAAAACGGTTCTAGTCCCTTGGCCCGTACCGTACAACGCTACTGTTGCGCACACTGTGACAGTGCAGCGCAGATCAGTGTCACATTGTTCTGCTGGGCCTAAGCTCAAACGTCTAGCCGCGTGGCGAGCCCGTTGAGCCAGATGAGCACATCAGCTGGTCCATCCAAATCAATGCCAGCGTGACCGAAATGCTCGCCAGCGACCTTCAAGGCATGGCCGCCCATCTTCTCGACCGCTGTGAACGCCGGCTCGTCACCCGCGTCGTCACCGATCATGATCGGTACGCGGTCGCGAAAGCATGGAAGCTCGGCAAGCGCCGTGAGCACTGTGCCTTTGGAATAGCCGGCAGGAACAACCTCGAACAGCTTTTTGCCCGGAAGAATGACAAGTTCGTTTGCGTGAGATTCGAGAAAGCTTCCAAGCGCGGCCTCGATCTCGGACTCCAGCGCCGGTGCCTGGCGGTAGTGAATGGCAAGGCCTGGTCCTTTGCACTCAGCAAAAACACCGGCCCAGCCTTGGACCATCCCTGTCAGCTCGGCAACCAGGGCTTCGGAAATTGGCGCCGCGACGGGTTTGATCACACCGCCAGGTGTCGTCCGCAATTCCGCTCCATGGACGCCCGCACCTACGAGCTTCTCAGGTGCAAGCAAGGTATCGATATCTTGCAAACGTCTGCCCGTGATGATCGCGAGAGCGCCTTCGAGGCCCACCGACAAACGGCCGAGTAGCTTGGCGAGTCCCGCAGGTACGACGACGGCATCGGGCGTCGCCGCAATGTCGAGCAGCGTTCCGTCGACATCGAGAAACAGCGCGTACTGCGTTGAGGTGTCTGCAAGAATGTCGCTTGCCCGAGCCGGCCGCCCCTTGGCCCGATCCGCGTCCTGCAAGTCTTTCTCCTTCTGCATCCTCGAAATGATCCCACCGCCGCTAGCCGTCGTTTCAACGAATCTGGTTTATAGCGGCCATTTACGCACCGGAAAATCGGGCGCGTCTCCAAGACGCGCCTCGATCGCTTCGCGCGTCAAGAGCCCCGTCTGTGTGTCGACATGGGCAACGACGCTGGCTGCGTTAACCGCTGCAGACTTGAGCGCCGCCTCGCTGGACTGACCAAGAGCGAGGAATGCTGCAAAAGTTGCCGCAAATGCGTCGCCTGCGCCTGCAGTGCCTGCTACCTCGGCATCGAGCGCTGGACAAAACAGAATTTCATCCTTGTGGCAGACGAATGCGCCCCCGAGTCCATCAGTCAGCAGGGTGCATTTCGTGCCCAATTGGCGCAGAGCACCGAAAAACTTCGGCAAGCTCATCGCAAAGCCGCCACTGGCAAGCCCGCGTGCTGCAAGTGGCGGGGGTTGCTCGCCGCGTTCCAATTCCAGTGGCGGACCGCCCTCGCCGAACCGTGCAACGAGGCTTGTGACCATGACGTCGGCTTCCGCGCGGTTGATTGCAAGGATGTCAATTTGCGGAAGGCATTGTTGGACGGGATCGCCGCGCGCCGATAGCTGCCGTACACCCGGGTTGACTGCGATGAGCGCACCATGCGCCTTCGCTTTCTCGATGATCATTGGAAAGCAATCGGCTGACTTATTCGAAAGGTGGGAGATGTAAACAAGATCGACGGCAAATGCGTCGTCGTGCAGGTCACTCGGATCTAGGAGCGTATTGGCACCGCGATATGTAAAGACCGCAGCGTTGCGTTCGTGAGACGAGACGAGCACCGAACCGCCCGTTGGTGCGCGCGCATCGCGGCTCACCCAACGCGGTGATACGCCCTCTTCTATCAGACGTGCTACGACCGTCTCAGCTCGTTCATCACGCCCGAGCTTAACTAAGGCGGCGACGTCGAGGCCTAGTCGTGCCAGCGCAATCGACGTATTCACCGCGCCGCCGCCGCAATGCATGGAAATATCGAGCGCTTCCGTCTTGCGGCCTTCCTCGAGCAACAGGAACGAGCTTTCGGCATTCAACATCGACATGCGCTCGATGTGTTCGCTCTCGATGATGGCGATCGTATCGATCATTGCACCGCCGACGGTCAGGGCCTTCATTGTCGATTCACGAGCGACACTTCGCACCGTCCCCAGAGTGTACTGCCCATTCTTCGTCGCAAAGACTCGTTCCTTCGATGAATCTGCTGCGACTTAGGTGATGATCGCGTCCGTTGGAAGTTCCTCGGCGCGCTAATGCTGGCCGCTTTTTGTCGGGAGAGTGAATGTCTTGCATGCGAGGATTCATGTTTGAGAGGGAAATGGCCGACCGCCGATCAGCGAAGCGATCAACAACCGCACGCTGTGTTAGCCTTGACCTGCGCGCGGGCGCGCGGGAACGAACTGCGGCGGTTCCTGCGTTTTTGGCGCGGCATCGCTCGCTGGGCTGCTTGCGGGACGTGTTTCGCGATCGTGGGTACCCTCCAAAGTGTTGAGGAAAGTTCGGCACCAGTCAAACGCATCCTGCGCACGGATTCCCGCAACGAGAGCCTCGTTGCGCTCCTTGCGTTCTTGAAGGTTCATTTCTAGTGCTATCTTGATGGCATCAGCCATCTCTTCGACGTTGTAGGGATTGACGAGCAGCGCTTCCGTTAGCTGCTCGGCCGCGCCGGCAAAGCTCGATAGGATCAGAACGCCTGGATCGTTCGGGTCCTGAGCTGCGACGTATTCTTTTGCCACAAGGTTCATACCGTCGCGCAGCGGAGTGACGAAACCGATGCGGGAATTTCGAAATATGTCGACGAGCATACGGCGCGGCGTCGAGCGGTGGATATACTGGATTGGCACCCAATCGAGTTCGCCAAACTTACCGTTGATCGTTCCCGACAACGTTTCCAGCTCCTTGCGGATGTCGGCGTAGGCGACGACACTTTCGCGCGTCGGCGGCGCAAACTGCGAAAGATTAACGTGGCGGCGGTAGTCGGGGTACTTCTCCAGGAATCGGCCGAATGCGCGGAATTTCTGCGGTAGGCCCTTTGTGTAGTCAAGCCGATCAACGCCGATCAGGCGTGTGGTCGAGAGCGGCGGCTCTCGGCTCTTCTTAGGTCTCGACCCAAGGAAGGAATCCATGTCGATTCCGACCGGGAAACTCGCCGTAAAAAGTTGTCGATCGAAGGCCCTTATCCGGCCGTCCTGCATAACTTGACCCAATCGGCCATCCAGGAAGAAGTGGTCAAGATTTGTGACGTCGACGCGCGTTTGCAAACCGACGAGATCGTAGGCTGCAAGGCCTCGGGCAAGCTCTTTATGTTCGGGGATCGACAGGAGATTTTGTGCCCCTGGCACCGGGATGTGCAGAAAAAATCCAATCGGGTTTTGCACACCAAGCTTGCGCAACTCCATTCCCAGCGGGATCATGTGATAGTCGTGCACCCAGATCGTATCGTCTGGTCTTAAGTGCGGCTGCAGCGCGCGCGCGAAGCGCCGGTTGACCTCCAGGTAGCTGTTGTAATAACCGGCCTCGAACTGGGCCAGATCGAGCCGCGAGTGGAACACGGGCCATATCACCCCGTTCGCGTAGCCGAGATAGTAGTCCTTGTATTCACGGGAGCTGAGCGGGATGGTGACGAAGGTGGTCGTGCCGTCCTCGACCACATTCGCAGCAGCGTTTGCTTCATCAGCCTTGTCGACAATCTTACCGCTCCACCCCAGCCACAAGCCCGGGCGGGTGCGCAGCAAGTCTGCGATGGCGATAGCAACACCGCCAGCCTGAGCCGCTTTACTGAGATCAACGACCCGGTTCGAGGCCAGCACTATCCGACCCATGACACTCCTGCCGATTATCGCCAACACTATAGCAGCTCTTGTCGCGGAGCGGGCGAATTCGCAGCCTCTTTATCAATCAATCATTTATTGGTTCTTATAGTTGCTGTTGCGAGGTCTGCGGGCCCCAATTTCAGTTTATGCCGAGCCGTTTTGGGGCGTTGACCACGCGTCCTCCCAGCTACGCGAAACCATTATCCCAGTATTGATAATTCCAGCCATGCAGTAGGTCTGTGGCACGTTTCCCCATAGCTGGCCCGTTTCGGGATGAATGTCTTCGCTGAGGATCCCAAAGGAATTTCGCCGCGACAGGATGTCGGTGAAAATTTCTCTTGCTTTCTCTTGTTCGCCAACCGCAGCAAGCGCGTCCGCATACCAGAATTGACACACGAGGAACGCGGTTTCCGGTGCGCCAAAATCATCCTCCGCAGTGTAGCGCATGATGAATCCGTTGCGGTTCAATTCCTTGCCAATGACCGCGCATGTCTTACGGAAACGTTCATCGGTCGCCGGCAGAAGACCTAAGTCCGGCAAGAGCAGCACGCTTGCATCTAGATCGTCATGATCGAGCGCTCCGGCAAGTGCGCCCCAACGCTCGCTCCATGCGCGTTTAAGGATATCGCTGCGTAACTTGTCGGCGTGACCCATCCAGTAGGCTGCGCGGTCTTTCAGGCCCAGCATACTCGCAACGCGGGCAAGGCGGTCGCACGCGACCCAGCACATCGTTGCCGAGTGCGTGTGTATACGCTGACGTCCCCGATACTCCCAAGGACCGGCGTCGGGTTCAAGATATAGGCGTCGCGCTTGATGCCCCAAGGGTTCCATGCGGCGGAATAAAAACTCATTACCCATGCGCGGCAGCCGCTCGTCGATGAACATCTGAGAGATCGCAAGCACCACGCTGCCATAGGCGTCGTGCTGCAATTGTTCGGAGGCCGCATTTCCGATGCGCACCGGGCCCATGTTTTGGAAGCCGGTGAGGTCGGTGGCGATATGCTCCTCCAGCGGATCATCGTGAATGATGCCGTAGACCGGACGCAACGACCGTTCGATGTCGACAGCAATGGTCGCGATGAAATTAAGATACGACTCCATCGTCTCGGTCGCGCCCAAGCGGTTGAGCGCGCGGACTACGAAATAGGCGTCCCGCAGCCAGCAGAACCGATAATCCCAGTTGCGTTGTGTATTGGGCGCTTCAGGAATCGATGTCGTATGCGCGGCGATAATCGCCCCCGTCTCTTCGAAATGGCATAATCTCAAGGTGATCGCCGCTCGAATTATCGCAGATTGCCATTCGAGCGGTGTGCCAAGCCCGCGTACCCAAAAATGCCAGTAGTTGTGTGTGAGCTCAAGGAATTCGCGAGAGACAGTATCGACGGCGGCCTGGAGTGGCTCGTCAGATCCAAGAATGAGCGTCAAAGGTCGCGTCAGGGCGAACGGAGTTTCGTTTGCGATGTAAGACAGCGGTGCATCGGTCGTAAGCCGCAGGACGTTCGCACCACCCTCGAAGCGCATGTGATTGGAGCCGATGGCATGGAAATCGCACGGCTTTCCGTAGTCGAAGGTCGGCCTCAGCCGGATGGCGATGCGCGGCACGCCACGGACCGGCTCGATTCGGCGCAGAATCTGTGCGGGATGGAAAGCGCGCTCAAACCGCATGAAGCGCGGCGCGAAATCCGTAACTTTGACCGCATTGCCGTTTCCATCTTCAAGGATCGTCTGGATGATTGCCGTGTTGCGCACGTAGGCCGATGCTGCCTTCGTCTGGCCGTCGAGCACGACATCGCAGAATCCCTTATCATCGTCGCCCGAAAGCAGGTGCGAGAAGACAGGGTCAGAATCGAGTCGGGGAAAGCACCACCAGACGATGCGCCCTTTAGAATCGATTAGTGCTGCCACGCGGCCATTACCGATTGGCGCAATGTCGAGACCGTTTGGCGGCTGAGGGCTCAATTCTTTGGCCATTGCGCCTCTCGAATCGGGGTTTGATTGAGCAGGAAATGCGCGGGCGGCGTTGGTCTAGGTACTCGCGATCGGCGATAGTAAGGGCACTCGGCCGTTTAGGGCTTACAGGCGCAACTGTCCAGGCTGGTTGTGGAATAGGGTGTAGATGGGCAAGCCCCACCAAATGCTGGGGCTGTCGTTCGGTGCTCGCATTGCGGAGAAGAGGGCGCCAAACAGTGGTCGACACGGGGTGGCGCGCAAAGCGAGTTTCTAGAACTCTCCGGCGTGCCACCGGGCCAACAGCGCCGAATACGCAAGAACCAATTCTCGGCGCTGCCGTCCACATAAGCGGAAAAGTGTTGCTACAAAGCAAACGACATCCGGGCAGCGTGGGTGTCAGCGTTTGCCGTCGTCGGGGTTCTCGCGCGGGCGCAACAGCCAGCCGATCAGTGGCAGCAGCAAGGTATGCGGGAGAATGCGCAGGGCGATCGCCATGATCGTGTTCGTGATTCCCGGTACGATGAGGCAACGTCCCAGAACGTAACCGCTATAGGCGGAATTGGCCGTGCGCTCGGGGCTGAGCGCTGGGAGCAGCAGCCGGTAGAAGGACGATTCAGCGCCCATTGCTTCGTGAAAGGAGGTATCGACGGGCCCGGGAGCAATGACCGTCAATCGCACGCCTTCGCCCGCGCTTTCGCGGGCTGCCGCTTCGGTAAGCGAGATCACATAGGCCTTGCTCGCGTAATAGGCTGCCTGGTATGGCCCTGCCGCGAGGCCACCGAGAGAGGCAACGTTGAGAATGCCGCCGCGACCGCGCTCCAGCATGGCCGGTAGGGCGTGATGCATCAATCGCGTCAGGGCCGTCACGTTGAGATCGAGGAGATGTACAACCTCCTTCTCGTCGTGGGATTCAAAGCGCCCTGATAAACCAATGCCCGCCGAATTGACCAAGACGTCCAGATAGTAGCCACGTTCGCACAATTGTGCGTCGAGGGCCCGGGGTGTGTTTGGGTCGGTGATGTCGATGGCGATTGCGTGCGCCTTAACACCAAAGTCGCGCTCGATTGCAGCCGCGGCATCCAGAAGCGCGCCGTTATTGCGCGCGATGATCGCAATATCATGCCCGGCCTTGGCAAAGCGCCGCGCCAGCGCAAGACCAATCCCGCGCGATCCGCCGGTCACAACAACCGCTGGCTCTAAATCGGCGACAGCGTGCAAGGCGGCGGCGGAAGGGTGTGCATAGCGCGCGATCCACCTGTCAATCACGCGCGCGAAGACGCCGGGCCTGTTAGATTCAGTCGGATTTGGAATCTGCGCCACGCAGCGCCTCATGAAAGTATAGGGTGAGATCTTTGATGCCGCTAGAAGGACTCCAACCTCCAGCCCCGTGACTACGAATCACGCTTTCTACCATCGAGCAACAACCATTTCACGGGCGTCGTGGCTCAGTTGCTCGTCATGCGCTCAGCGATTTTAAACTTACTAACAAGGCTTTGGGCGCGCAAAAGAACAACGGCCCTGCTGGTTTTTAGAAGCCAGCAAGGCCGCAGTTTCGAATGGAGACCGCAAATGAAGTGGAGACTCGACCTCTGGAGGAACGCAAGGCCGGGCTTTCCCGTAGAGCCAGTGTGCAGGTGTGGCGTTAACAGTCTGTAACCGCCGGCTCGCGAGCTGTTGAGTGGCTTGGTTGCGGGACTGTACCCGTGGTCAGCTCATGTCTTTGTCTGACAACAGTCCGAGCTTGATGAGTTGGTCACGCGTTATAGCACTGTCCTCCAACAGCTTCTCAGAGGCTTGCTTCCGCTGCGCCAGCGCCTCCTCGGCAAATTTCAAAAGTTCACTCATGGTTGGTATTGGCGGGCCCATGGTCAATCCCCCGGTCATGTTCGCCTCGCATAGATGAATATGAGATACTGAGACCGGGCAGAAGTATGGCGAACGTTCTATCCCCGCCTTCTTGCGCAATCAGACGTTTAGGTTTGCTCTCGCGAAAGTTGTGACCGGCAGTGCTCTTGCCCAAACATGAGCGAGCATGCCCACCAACAGTCAGGGCGTGCGGTACGCAACAGCTTCCATACTAGGTTTCTTTTTGGGTCCAACCTTTAGGCAGACCCAAGTGGATCACGGAAGCCAGGTTGTTGATTTGGCTGATTTGAATGTCGCTGGTGCCGCAAGAGGGACTCGAACCCCCGACCCCGTCATTACGAATGACGTGCTCTACCAACTGAGCTATTGCGGCTTTGCGTGCTGACGTTAGCGCGGAGGGATACCCCTCGCCATCGCCGAATGCAAGATGCAGTTCCAGGCCGCCCAAACGAGAAGTGCGCTCACGCGCGCTGAGGCCGTAGCGGTGGGCCAACGTCGTCCTGATCGCTCGTTTCTGGCCCGGGATCGTCAGGAGCGTGGGGCGCAACGAAGTTAGGCGGACCGTCTTTTCGAGCAGGCTCATTGCGGAATTTGCGACGTCGGTTGAACTCCGTATGGCTCTCGCTGTCCTCGGGTGGAGCAGGCGCGGAAACACCAGCCTCTCCAACCAGGCTCGGGGCAGGTTTGGTCTTTTCGTTTGCTGTGGGTTCTCGTTTGGCCGTTTTTCTTTTCTCTTCTTCGGATTCTGCCGCTTGCAGGGGCACCACCTCGATCGTCTCAGGCATATCGGCAGCCGCCGTCTTGGCGGGAATGTTCTCACCAGGAGCCACTACCTCGCGGGGTGCACCCAGCGTCACCAGTTCTTCGAGCTTACTCGCGAGAACCTCGCCTTCGCGCTTTTCGATCGGCTCGACCGGTACGCGCCAGCGGAAGGAATCGAGCGCTCCGGTCACTGGCGAAACCGGCGACCAATGTTCTGCGACGACACCGTCGGCCGTCCATGCGGGGTCACGCGGTGCGTTCACTGCTCGCGCGAGCCATTCGCGCACGCGGCCCTTGTCGCCGTGCTCCTCGCCTTCGATACGCGCCATAAGCGTTGCCACGCGCTGCGTCATGCGGCCGTCGAGCAGCGGCTTTAGGGCGATACGCGCGTCGTCAAATTGATGCGCCTCTATAGCTGCGGTAGCCACCGCGACCGGTCCTTCGATCGAGTTGGGCGCCAAGGCGGCGAGCTGCTTCACACGATCGAGCCGGTCGCGCGGGCTGTCACCGATTCGCGCGTACGCGTACATGTTGGCCAAGTCGGGGTGCGGTGAGCGGCTCCACGTCTTTTGCAGAATCTTGGCAGCGCGCGGCGTGTTTCCGCGAGCCGCGAGCAATCGGCCTGCGATGGTTGCCGCCGGAACAAGATCAGGTGCAAGGCCGTTGGCTTCGACCGCTAGGTGCAGCGCGCGATTTGGATCATCCTCTTCGGCAGCCTGGGCTTGTGCGGTCAGCAATACCGCGCGGCGACGATCGGCCTTCGCGCGCTCGATGTGGCCATGTTTGCGCGCAATGCTGAGTGTGTCGAGCGCGCCGGCCCAATCGCGCTGACGGCACTGCAAGTCGAACAGTGCGTCGACGGCCCAGTCCAACTTCGGATTCAACCCAACGGCGCGCTCGGTAAAGTGTCGTGCGGCTTCGGTTTCGCCGACCCGTTGGGCTTCGAGGTAAAGGCCTCTCAGTCCAAGCTGTTCGGTATCGGGCGAGGCCAGCATCGCCTCAAAGATGCGCCGGGCGGTTGTGGGGTCGCCGGAAAGTTGGGCAGCATGCGCGCGCAGCAGGTGCGTCAGTGGCTCATTTGGCAGAGTCTTTCGCGCCTGAATCGCGGAGCGTGTCGCGGCGGCTCTGTCACCGGCGCCAAGTGCGATCATCCCGCTCGACAGCGCCTCTAGGCCGCGTTGTTGTCGCCGCCTTGTCAAGAAATTGCCCACGCTTGCTGGGCTGTACCAGATGTGGCGCACTACTGACCACACAAGCAGGGCCGCGATGAATAGAACGGCAAAAATGACGATTGCGCGAAACACGCTCGTCTCGATCTGATAGCCCTGCCATTGCACGATCAGCTCGCCCGGCCGGTCGGCGAGCCAGGAGGCGCCTGCTGCAATGAGAGCGACTGTGATCAGAAAGGCAATAAGACGAAACATGCGTGCCGCACCCCTACTTGGCGTCCGTGCCGGGCGAGCTCTCGTCACGGCTCAGCGACGCCTTGAGCTGCATCTCGACGGCAGCGAGTGCTTTATCGACGGCATTGCGCGCCTTCACCTTGGCGAGGAAATTCTTCGCCGCATCGGCCGACGGTGGCGGTAGCGACTTGGCCTCGTCCAAGACTTCGCCGAGCCGATCTTCGTTGAGGGCAATCTCCATGCGCCCGACAACGGCCTCAACGCTCGTATCGTCGGGTCCGTGGCTGATCTTGCGCATGCGTACGACGGACCGCGCACCCGCAAGCAAGCGATCCACGATGGAGCCCTCAGCCGGTTCCGTCTCGGCATCGATCATCTTGAACGCAACGGTTTTGAAGTCCTGGCGCAGCTCGGCAAGGGTCGGCACGCCTTTGTCCTCGAAGCGCTCCAGCGGCGCCAGATCAACTTTCCCGCCCGACAACTTGCGTGCTTCGGCGAGTTCGGAGGCATAGCTTTGGCCGCGGTCGATCGCGCGCTTGAGGTTGCCGAGTTCGAGCGACAAGACAATGCGCTCCGCGATAACCTTGCGGTCATATTCGCTCTTGATGATGCTTTGCACATTATTCTCCAGCGTTACCAGCCGGTCCGAAAGTGGCGTCACGGCGGAAGACACATCGGCCGGCTTGGCAAACGAATTGAGCTTGGCGTCGAGATTGGTTTTCAGTTCTGCAAGTTCATCCTGCATCTTTTGCAACGAAGTACTTGTACGGTTGTTTTCGACCTTCAGCGAATTGAGGCGCGTGGTGGACTGCGCTTCTTCCGCCTTGAGAGCGGCTAGCTCTCGGTCGATGCGCTGCGTGCCCGACTTGGCTGCCTCGCTCGCTTCGCTCACGGCGGACAGGCGCGTTTCGATTTCGTCGTTGACGTTTGTGCGCAGCGCGTTGAGTTGGTTGTTCAGCGTCGACTCCAGATCTGCAATCTTGCCTGTCACAGCGGCGAGCTGGGGCAAAGGTCCCGCTTGAGGATCGTGCTCTGCTGCTGCGGAAAGCACCTCAAGCTGTGCCTCAAGCTTGGCGAGGCGTGGCGGCGCACTTGCCGCATTGCCCTCAGTGCCAAGAGTTTTGGTAATCGTCGCGACCTCGTTGCTGAGTTTGCCCTGGGCATTGCTAAGCACATTGACGCGCTTGTTGAGTGCTTCGAGCTTGCCGAGCCGGGCCTCTGCATCGGCGATCTTCGAAGCAAGTTTCGGCGCGCCGGTCCCTCGACTGGTTTGCACTTCGAGTGCCGAAATACGTTGCTGTAGAACCCGCGTTGCCTCGCTCTGGCCGGTTCTAGAGAGCCCAAGCTGGGCTGCAAGCAAATCAGCAGCGATTAGGGCAACGATACCGCCGACGAGGCCCGCTGCGAGGTGCGTGAAGACTCCACTCTTAAAGAACCCACTGAGGCCAGCAGCGGCTTTCGGCTCGGATCGCGGCTTCGTAACCGGCTCGTCCTTAGCAGCGGCGGCCATTCTCCCTGGTGCAGGTGATTTCGTGGGTTCGATTTTTGCTGCGTCTGGCGGCTTATCGGATGAAGTTTTGTCGCTCGGGTCCATCTTAGACGGTTCGGCCGGGATAGGGGCCGTCTCCTCCTTGGCCGGATTCGACGCGATCTCCGTGGCCTTGAGATCTAGCATCGCATGTGGTCTAGCGCTGCCCGATTTACTAGGACCAGGCTTCTCCTTGCGGGGTTCATTCTTATTGTCAGTCATAAGACCTCAAGTTCCGGGGCCAAATTAGCACAGCACCTGCCGCTCACCTGGGCGGCCGCTGCACGCCCCGAAAACATCGCGCTCTAATCGCGCTAAATTACACACCTGGGGGGCGTGTTGCCACCCGTCCGACGAGGCTGAGCATTTCGGAAGAATTTGGCTTTGCGGCGACCGCGTTGCGGACGGGCCCGAGGCTGTGAAGGCTCTGCGCCACCGCCTGCGAAAGGCACAAGTATGTCAGGCGGCGAGCGCCGTCCTTTTGCCCTGCGGCCGCAACCAGCTGAGCAAAGACGGCCGCCGTACGCGGCGACATCAAGATTACGGCGTCGAGCGCGCCTTCTCCCATCAATTGCGTTGTCTGTACGGTGAGCGTTTTGGCCGGATGAGCCCGATAGACGACAATCTTGCGTGCTGCGATGCCCTGGTTCTCCAATGCCACCGCCAGGTCGAAGGCCAATGTTTCGCCAGCCAGGTGGATCACCGATCCCGCCTTGGGCTGTAACTGGCCCGCTATGATAGGGACGAGATCGTGCGCAGTGCCGGCCCCTTCAGTGAGACGCGCAAATCCCAAAGCGCGGGCAAGTTCTGCCGTGCCGGGGCCGACCGTAAAAATGGGGCGTTTGAGGGCGGCCGGACGGGCAGGGCTCTCAGCCAGCGCACGCAGCCCATTGCGGCTTGTCGCGACAATGGCCTGCACGCCTTCGAACGTATCCGATTCAATGGGCATCAGCTCTATCTGCAAGAGCGGCTCGACCGTCACTGTGTGGCCCATCGCTTCGAGCTGTACCTTGAGTTCGGAGGCGTCGGGTTCGGGCCGTGTGACGAGAATATGCATCAAACAAGCGCGCGGAAAAAATCGGGGCCGGCACGGTCGAGCAGCTCAGTCGCTGCCTCCTCGCCCAAGCGCAGCGCTGATTCCGGTCCACCGGAGCGGTCTGTGGCATGGCATTGCGCGCCGTCTGGGGTCAAGATCTCGCCGCGAAAGCGCAGCGATCCGCCGCTAAGCTCGGCTAGGCCCGCGATCGGTGTGCGGCATGACCCGTCGAGCTTAGCGAGATAGGTGCGTTCAGTCGCAATACAAAGCGCCGTCGCTTCGTCGTTGAGCGGCGCGATGAGACGCGTGGTCTTGCTGTCGTCGCTGCGCACCTCGATGCCAATTGCGCCTTGCGCCACAGCCGGCAGCATAACGTCGGGGTTCATCGCATGCCTGATGTGCTCTTTGAGGCCCAGTCGGTTCAGCCCAGCACACGCAAGAAACGTCGCGTCTACCACGCCCTCGTCGAGCTTCCTCAATCGCGTCTCGACGTTGCCGCGAAACGGTACCACCTGCAGGTCCGGTCGCCGCTGCAGCAGTTGCGCTTGTCGGCGTAGCGAGGACGTACCGACAATCGCACCGCAAGGCACATCGTCAAGTGAGGCATATCTCGCGCTGATAAAAGCATCGCGCGGGTCTTCGCGTTTGGGTGTCGCGCCAATGGAAAGGCCCGCTGGCAGTACGGTCGGCATGTCCTTCATGGAATGCACGGCCAGATTGATGTCGCCGGCCAGCAGCGCATCCTCGATCTCCTTGGTAAAAAGCCCCTTTCCTCCCTCCTCCATGAGCGGCCGGTCGACGATTTGATCGCCCGTCGTCTTGATAATGCGCAGCTCGCAATCATCCTCTGTAAGGCCATGCGCCTCGGCAATTCGCCGGCGTACCTCGCGCGCCTGGGCCAGCGCCAGGGGCGAGCCGCGTGTACCGATGCGGATCTTCGCTGCTTGCAAGCCGTTCTCTCCGGGTGCTAGGCGACAGCCTCAATGCGGCGCCATTAATGCCTGCGCCGCGCCGGGAAGGCAAACACGTGCACGCCGAAAAGATTCATGAATAGCCGCCACGACAAGTACGCCGAAGAAAGCCTCGTCCTCGGGCTGGAAACGAGCTGTGATGAGACGGCGGCTGCCGTTGTTGTCAGGGCGCGCGATGGCCAGGGCCGCATCCTCTCAAATGTCGTGCGCACTCAATGGGAGCGCCACCGCCCCTACGGCGGTGTGGTGCCGGAAATCGCCGCGCGGGCACACGTCGAATGTCTCGATCTGTTGACGGCTGAGGCCATGCACGAGGCGGACATCAACTTTTCTGATCTCGATGCGGTTGCGGCGAGCGCCGGACCGGGTCTGATTGGCGGCCTCATCGCTGGTCTTGTTACGGCGAAGGCAATCGCACTTGCCCATAGCCTGCCCTTCATTGCGGCGCACCACTTAGAGGCACATGCGCTGACCGTAGGGCTCACTGAAGGGCTCCGGCCTCCGTATCTCTTGTTGCTCGTCTCAGGTGGTCACACGCAGCTGTTGATCGTGCGCGGCGTCGGACAGTATGAGCGCCTCGGCACAACCATCGATGACGCGTTGGGCGAAGCCTTCGACAAGACCGCCAAGTTGCTTGGTCTTGGCTTTCCCGGTGGACCTGCTGTCGAACAAGCGGCGCGCACCGGCAATGGCGCACGTATCGATCTCCCCAGCCCGATGCTTGGTCGCGCCGAGCCGCATTTTTCCTTCGCGGGTCTCAAGACGGCGGTGCGCCGTACGGCTGAAATGCTGGCGCCGCTCAAGGAGCAAGATGTTTCCGACATAGCCGCCGCGTTCGAGAATGCGGTCACCCGGTCCGTTTCGGACCGGTGCGCGCGGGCCATGGACATCATGAATGAGCGCCTTGGGCAAGACGCTCCTCGCCATCTTGTCGTCGCCGGCGGCGTCGCGGCCAACGAGCGTCTGCGCGTAGCCTTGCGCGATCTCGCATCGAGGCGAGGCTTTGCTTTTCACGTTCCGCCCGTGCCCTTGTGCAGCGACAACGCGGCTATGATCGCTTGGGCCGGCGCGGAGCGCTTGGCACTGGGGCAAACCGATCCGCTCGATGCGCCTGTACGCCCTCGCTGGCCCCTGGACCCAAAAGCCCCGCCTGCCATCGGAGCGGGGGTGAAGGCATGAGCGCCGGCGTGCTAGACATCGCCATAGCGGTCGCAAAGAGGGAGAGCACGTGAAGATCGACAGCGTCGGCATCATTGGCGGTGGAGCATGGGGCACGGGCCTTGCGCAGACGCTGCGGCATACCGGTCGCGACGTGCTCATGTGGGTGCGCGAGCCTGAGGTCGCCCAGGGGATCAACGCCCAACATTCCAATAGCGTGTTCCTCCCTGGCGTTCCGCTCGATCCTGCCATCCGTGCAACCAACACGCTCGCCGATGCTGCGTCCTGCGACGTCCTTCTCATGGTGGCTCCGGCACAGCACGTGCGCGCTGTCTCAGAAGGCCTCAAATCTGATCTGCGTTCGGGCCAGCCCATTGTCTTGTGTGCAAAGGGTATCGAACAGAGCAGCGGTAATTTTATGGGCGACGTCCTCGCAGAGGTATTGCCCGAGGCCACACAAGCCGTTCTGTCAGGCCCGAGTTTTGCCGCCGAGGTCGCGCGCGGTCTCCCCGCGGCACTCACTATCGCATGTGCCGATGAACAAATCGGCCGCTTGCTTGCCGAGCGGCTCAGCAATCCCCAATTCCGGCTCTACTGGACGAACGATCTCATAGGCGTTGAGCTCGGCGGGTCGCTCAAGAACGTGCTGGCGATCGCCGCCGGTATCGTAGATGGCCAAGGTCTCGGCGCCAACGCGCACGCCGCACTCGTCACCCGGGGATTCGCCGAGCTACGCCGTTTCGGGGAGGTACTAGGCGCGCGCCCCGAAACGCTCATTGGCCTTTCGGGCCTCGGCGATCTCATCTTGACGTGCGGGAGTGTGCAGTCACGCAACATGTCGCTCGGGCGCGCGTTGGGCCAAGGCCAAAGCCTTGATGACGTGCTGGGTGGCCGAACCGCCGTTACCGAAGGCGTCTATACCGCTGCCGCCGTGCAGCGCATTGCTGCCGAGAAGGGCATCGATATGCCCATTTGCTCCGCGGTTTGCGATATTCTGGACGGTCGCGCGAGCGTATCTGACGCCGTCGCGCACCTGATGCAACGTCCGCTCAAGGCAGAGGACTAACACATGTCCGCCTATTGGCTTTTCAAATCGGAGCCTGACGTGTTCTCCTGGGAGATGCTGAAAGCGCGCGGACGTGCCGGTGAGCCGTGGGACGGTGTCCGCAACTACCAGGCACGCAACAACATGCGCGACATGAAGGTTGGCGAGCTTGGCTTTTTCTATCACTCAAACGATGGCAAGGAAATTGTTGGCGTCCTTGAGGTGTCAGCGCTTGCGCACCAAGACCCCAATGACGATAGCGGCACCTGGGAGTGCGTCGACGTGCGCGCTGTCGCCGATTTGCCAAGCCCTGTGCCGCTCTCTGCCGTCAAGGAAAATGCCAAGCTGGCGAAGATGGCGCTCGTTGCCAACTCGCGGCTCTCCGTGCAGCCAGTGACGGCGGCGGAGTGGAAGGAGGTCAGCCGCATGGGCGGCTTGGACTCAAAGAAACTCAAAAGATGAAACCGTTTCATCCTGCGCCGCGTCCGCCCGCCGATCGTGCCTCGGCTGAAGCCTTCATTCGCGCCAACACTAAGCTGCTCAGCCCGCCGCTTGTTCCAGAGATCCAGCTTCATCTCGCCGAGGAATCTCTGCCTATCTGGCAAAAAACGGAAGAAGAGCTGGGTGAAAAGAACGTACCGCCACCCTACTGGGCGTTTGCCTGGGTCGGCGGTCAGGCGCTAGCGCGCTATCTTCTCGACAATCCGCAACTCGTTAGGGGCAAGCGCGTGCTCGATCTCGGCTCGGGATGTGGCCTTTCGGCCATCGCCGCCTTGAAGGCCGGGGCGGCGTTGGTCCTCGCCGCCGACATCGATGCGATGGCCCTTGCCGCGATCGGCCTCAACGCCACCGCCAATGCCACCGCCGTCGAGACGACAGCGGATGATTTGCTTGCCGTAGTTCCCTCCGGCACGTTCGACGTGATCCTCGTTGGAGATCTATTCTACGAGCGCGAGCTTGCGAGCCGCGTGTTGACATTTATCGAGGCCGCGCAGGACACTGCCCTCATCCTCATCGGCGATCCGCAGCGCAACTACTTTCCCACAGGCCGCTTCGAAGTAGCAGCCGAGTATCTCGTTCCTGTCACACGCGAATTAGAAGACGCCGAGATCAAAAAAACGGCCGTTTGGTGCGGCTCCAAGGTGCACTGAACGATCCTGCACCGGACGTACATTGGAGCTTCTGCTAAGCTAAGCAGACCAAAAAAGAAAAGCAGCGGGAGAGAAACGTCATGGAATTTGCGGGATTTAGCTACCTCGCCGTCGTCATAGCGGCCGTCGTCAGCTTCTTGTTTGGCTGGCTCTGGTACGGTGTTCTATTCCCCAAGGCCTGGGTCGAGGCCGTTGGCAAGACGGAAGAAGAACTCCGGGCCCAAGGCAATTCGCCCACTCCTTTTATTATCGCGTTCATCGCTCAGCTCGTCATGGCCTGGGTGTTAGCAGGCGTCATCGGCCACTTGGGGCCGGACCAGGTGACCTTTCGCAACGGGGTGATCTCGGGCGCCTTCATCTGGCTCGGATTTGTCATCACCACCTTAACCGTCAACCATGCATTTCAGGGCGCCAAACGAGAGCTGACACTAATTGACGGAGGTCATTGGCTAGGCGTGCTGTTGCTGCAAGGTTCCGTTATTGGCCTAGTAGGCGCCTGAGGGTCACGGTTCACAACTTGTCACATTGGACGAATTGCGTGTTTGCGAACACGTGCTTGCTTGCACATAATTGCCATAACAAAAAATGCTGAGGGAGGAAGTCCAGCGATGTCCCATAAGGTCTACCCGGTTTCACCTGAGTGGGCGACTCGCGCCTGGATCGACGACCAAGCCTATCGCAGCCTCTATGAGCGCTCGGTCAAAGACCCAGTCGAATTCTGGGGCGAAATGGGCCGTCGCGTCGACTGGATCAAGCCCTACACCCAGGTCAAGAACACCTCATTCGGACCAAGCACGGACGTCTCGATTAAATGGTTCGAGGATGGCACGCTCAACGTTTGCGCCAATTGCGTCGATCGCCACCTCGAGACTCGCGGCGATCAGGTTGCCATCATTTGGGAGGGTGATGATCCGACTCAGGATGAGAAGATTACTTACAAGCAGCTGCACGCCCGCGTCTGCAAATTCGCCAACGTCTTAAAAACACTCGGGGTCGAGAAGGGCGACCGGGTTACCATTTATTTGCCCATGATTCCCGAGGCGGCCTACGCAATGCTCGCGTGCGCACGCATTGGAGCCGTCCATTCCATCGTGTTTGGCGGTTTCTCTCCCGACAGTCTCGCCGGCCGCATCGTTGATGCCGATTCCAAGCTCACCATCACTGCCGATGAGGGGCTGCGCGGCAGTAAGACTGTGGCTCTAAAGAAGAATACTGATGAGGCGCTGAAAAAGGCGGGCAAAGAAGGAGGGACAGTGCTCGTCGTGCGCCGGACGGGAAACTCCGTTCCCTGGGTGTCAGGTCGCGACCACTGGCTTCACGAAGAACTCCTAAACGTCTCGAGCGATTGCTCGCCGGTGGAGATGAACGCCGAGGATCCACTTTTCATTCTCTATACGTCGGGCTCGACGGGTACACCCAAAGGTGTGCTCCACACCTCAGGTGGCTATCTCGTCTACGCCTCAATGACCCATCAGTACGTGTTCGATTACCACGATGGTGACATCTACTGGTGCACGGCAGACGTCGGCTGGGTCACCGGCCACAGCTACATCGTCTATGGTCCTCTCGCTAACGGCGCGACGACTCTCATGTTCGAGGGCGTTCCCAACTATCCAACGCTGTCGCGCTTCTGGCACGTCGTCGACAAATGGCGCGTCAATACCTTCTATACGGCGCCCACGGCGATCCGCGCGCTTATGGGTGCTGGCGACGACTTTGTGAAACGCACGGATCGCTCCTCGCTTCGGCTGCTTGCTTCCGTCGGCGAGCCAATCAATCCGGAGGCCTGGGAATGGTACTATGATGTGGTTGGCGATGGGCGCTGCCCCATCATGGATACTTGGTGGCAGACGGAAACCGGCGGCATCCTCATTACACCGCTGCCTGGCGCAACGGCGCTGAAACCTGGCTCGGCCACGCGACCCTTCTTTGGCGTTCAGCCGGCCATCGTGGACGACAAGGGCACGATTCTGGAAGGCGCAGCGACTGGAAATCTCGTCATTCTCGATAGCTGGCCCGGTCAGTCGCGCACTGTGTACGGCGACCACGATCGCTTCATACAAACCTATTTCTCCACCTATCCGGGCACGTACTTTACAGGGGATGGGTGCCGGCGCGATGAGGACGGTTTCTACTGGATCACCGGCCGCGTTGACGACGTCATAAACGTTTCCGGGCACCGGCTCGGAACCGCGGAAATTGAGGCAGCACTCGACGCCCATCACAAGGTCGCCGAGACCGCAGTTGTGGGCTATCCGCACGACATAAAGGGGCAGGGCATCTACTGTTACGTCACGCTGAAGGCGGGAGAGACGTGGAGCGATGATCTACACAAAGAGCTCGTCACACACGTGAGGAAGGAGATTGGCCCCATCGCGTCGCCCGACGTCATTCAGTATGCGCATGGCCTTCCCAAGACGCGCTCGGGCAAGATCATGCGCCGCATCTTGCGCAAAATTGCGGAGAACGATTTCTCCAATCTGGGCGACACCTCGACCCTCGCAGATCCTTCAGTGGTCGACCATCTCATCGCCAACCGCAAGAACCGTGCGGCTAGCTGAACGATACGAATGACAGACAATCGCTGGGCCCATCTCACTTACACGTGCGCAAAACCCCGCGGTCGTAGTGGAAGTGGTCGCGGTGCGCGACATTGAAATCGGGGCCGATTGCAACGCGAAAATAGCGGCACGCACCATCGTGAACGGCACGCAAGAACTGTGATTTGCGGCCGCGGCCGCGCCAATCCTGTGCAACGCTGATCTGCGTCCCGTCCTCTAGCCGAAAGCTTGCAATGTCGATGGCGTTTGCGAGCGAATGCTGGCTGCGCAACTTGCGCCATTTGCGGTTGCCCACGATGTTGCGGCAGGCATATGTCCCGAGGTGCTGGATGCGGGCCACGCGGCTACCGAACATGTCGACGGCTGCGGTCTGTACCTCATACTCCACCCATAGAGCCAGCGCAGCGCTCGCGTCGCACGTTAGCTTGTCCACGCTCATGTCTGCGCCACCGATCTCAGTAATTCGCACGGCATTGACCCAGCCGCATCCATTCTTGATGCCGCTATCAGCGATCGGCGCGGCCTTGATGTGAGGTTCGCGTAGCACAACTTGGCACTGCGCAGGATCGCGTTTCAGAGCCGCCAGTCGAAAGTCGATGAACCAGGCATTGGGTTCATCAAGCGAGACCGGAGAGAGGGGGTTCAAGCGCTGCGGTACGAGACCTAGCCAAAAGGCGCCAAAGGCAACAAGAAGCAACAGCGCAAGGAGTAGAACGTTTGAGAATATTCGTTTGGGACGACGCATGGAAAGTCCTGAGGATGGTTGCGCTCCTGACTATAGGCACTCTTTCGGTATGCGGCACACGCAAGTGAGGCTCGCGTCTTATTTGTTGAGAATGCGTGGCAGGCCTGTCACCACCACACGTACGTTCGCTGGCTCATGTTGCTTGAAGGTTTCAGCGCGTTGAGTGTCATTGCGAACTTGGAAAGAGCAGCAACCGGCGGCTTCGTGCAGCTCTCGCTAGAAGTCCGTGGCGACGCCGCCCTTTTCCCAATCGCCATAGCGCGTTGGATCTGGGCCGTCGCTGCCGCCGATTTCACGTTGGCCCGTCTTAGTTGAGCGCTGGCGCGCAGCGCGGCGCTCCTCGGCTTCCTGCAACGCGCGCTCCGCGGCGGCTGGCAGAATGCTTTGTTTTTGCGGATCTTCCATTGCGCAGTTCCTCAGCGCCACTGGTTGCTGGCGGAGCTTCTTCCCGTGTATAGCATGGTAAAAATCGGTTCGCGAAGAAGGCTGAGACGAGCTATGCCCATGAACTACGTAAGAACGGCGATGCTTCTAGCAGCGCTGACCGCCATCTTCGTTGCGCTTGGTGCAGCGATCGGAGGGCAGACAGGCATGATTATCGCATTCGTGCTCGCACTCGGCATGAACGTATTCAGCCTATGGAACTCCGACAAGCTCGTTTTACGCATGTATGGCGCGAAAGAAGCCAATGAACGCACCGCGCCTGAATACTACGGTCTCGTGCGCGACCTTGCGCGGCGCGCCGGCCTGCCGATGCCGCGCGTATACATCATGCAAAGTGATCAACCCAATGCGTTCGCAACCGGACGCAGCCCGTCGCACGCAGCAGTTTGCGCTTCGACCGGGCTGCTTGGGGCGCTGAACCGCGATGAGATCGCCGGAGTGATGGCTCATGAGCTTGCGCATATCAAGAATCGCGACACGCTTACCATGACGGTTGCCGCCTCCATCGGCGGTGCTGTCTCTATGCTCGCGCAATACATGCAGTTTGGAATGCTGTTTGGCGGCCACCGCGATGATCGCGGCGGCCTTGGGTTCCTGGGTACAATTATAGCAATTATCGTCGCCCCGCTTGCTGCCATGCTGGTGCAGATGGCCATCAGCCGCTCGCGTGAATATTCCGCCGACCGGCTCGGTGCCGCGATCTGCGGGCAGCCGTTGTCGCTCGCGTCCGCGCTCGCCAAGATTCAAAACTTCGCACGCCGCATACCCAACGAGACCGCGGAGGAGGTGCCGGCGACCGCGTCCTTGTTCATCATCAATCCTCTTTCGGGCCGCGGCTTCGACAATTGGTTCTCAACTCATCCCAACACTGAAAACCGCATAGCCGCGCTACAACAATTGGCGCGCGGAATGGGTCAAACCGCCAGCCGCCGCGACGAGACGTCCGGGTATAGTGCGGGACCATGGTCATCGCGCGGTACGCCGGTTGAGCCGCGTCAATCACGCGGTCCGTGGGGCTAGGGCGGTGACCGTTGAGAATGCGTCGCGCCGCAGCAACACCAAGCCTGCCGCCGGCACGCCCAAGGCAGCACAAAGCAATGCCGCAGCGCCTCGATTGCCCTTAGGCTTTGCTGCACGCGATGTAGCCGTCCAGTTGCTGGCTGCCGTTCTTCATGACCGCGGCTCGCTCGACGAGGCGCTCGCCAAGGATCTTGCGACGCGTTCCATGGAACCGCGCGACCGCGCTCTCGCCCGCCTCATCGCGGGCACCGTCCTGCGCCGTCTCGGCGAGCTGGAAGCCGTGCTGACAAGCTTCCTCAAAAAGCCATTGCCCGAACGGCAAGGCCAGCTCTGGCCAATACTGCTTTCTGGCGCTACGCAACTCCTGTTTCTGCAAACGCCGCCGCATGCCGCAGTGAGTATTGCGGTGGAGCAGGCACGCCGCGACCGCAAAGCCCGCCGCTTCGAAGGGCTGGTCAACGCGCTATTGCGCCGGGTCGCGAGCGAGGGGGCTCAGGTCCTGCAGGGCTGCGATGCGCTGCGCCTCAATATCCCCGACTGGCTCTTTGCGCGCTGGATCGAGACCTACGGTGAGGATCAAGCACGCCATATTGCCGAAGCTTCACTTAAAGAGGCACCGCTCGACATTTCAGTCAAAGACGACCCAGAAAAATGGGCCGAACGTCTAGGCGGGAGCTTGCTGCCAACAGGCTCGGTGCGTCTTGCAGCCGGCGGCCGGATCGAAGATCTTAGCGGCTACGCAGACGGCTCTTGGTGGGTGCAGGACGTCGCCGCTGCGCTTCCCGTTAAGCTGCTGGGTCCGGTCGCGGGAAAGGCAGTCGCCGATGTTTGCGCCGCGCCGGGCGGCAAGACAGCGCAACTCGCTGCTGCCGGCGCGCGGGTCACCGCGATCGATCTTTCTACTGCGCGCCTTGCCCGCTTGCGCACAAACCTTGAGCGCCTCCATCTCAAAGCCGACCTCGTCGAGGCCGACGCCGCAACATGGGCTCCTGGGCGGACCTTCGAGGCGGTGTTGCTTGACGTGCCGTGCACCGCCACCGGCACAATTCGTCGTCACCCTGACATCTTGCGCCTGAAACGTCCCGAAGACCTCACGACGTTGGTTGGATTACAGAGGCGACTGCTCGACAACGCGTTGCGCTTGGTTGCGCCGGGCGGCACGCTTGTCTATTGCACTTGCTCTTTGGAACCTGAAGAAGGCGTGCGGCAGATCGCCCGGCTACTTGCGCGTGCGGACAATTTCGTGCGCGTGCCTATTGCTGGCGGCGAGTGTGGAATTGCGCCCGAGTGGATTACACCAGAGGGCGATTTGCGCACCCTTCCCTACCATATGCCCCACCAAGACGAGCAGCTATCGGGCGCCGATGGCTTTTATGCCGCTCGCCTGCTGCGACGCGCCTAATTATGCCGGCTAAGGCAGGTTGCTCCCAGCCGGTCGCAGGCTGCGCCTTGTCTTGGCCCTCCCGCAAGGGTACTCCCAGCGTCATGGCCGGCGGGCCTGGCGGGCAGCCAGGTACCTCCGTCGCGGAGGACTGTGAATGTCCGAGCTGACGCTCAAAGAACGCATCAGGATTGCCGCGCTGTCGGCCGACCGCTCCAAACGCTCGGCCATTGCGGGTATGCTTTCTTCCCCGTTTTTGCGTTGGTCGTACGGGCCGCCGGCCGCCGATCAGCTTCTGCTCGTGCCTCAGGATTTGCGAACGGCAGATCCGAGCTTTTGGCACGAGATCGAGCATGGGCAATTCGGGCTCGCGGGCAGCATCGCGATTCTGCAAGGGCGCTCGCCCTTCGACATCGATCCACCCAACAAGGGATGGGCGCGCGAACTTCATGGCTTCGGCTGGGTGCGCAATCTTGCTGCTACAGGTGATGATGAGGCGCGCGTGGCGGTACGGGGGCTTGCGACCGAATGGGCTCTCCGCCGGTGCGCCGATGTTAGCGTTGCCGCGGAACCAGCAGTCGCTGCGCGCCGACTCATCTCGTGGGTCTCCCATGCCAACGTGCTGCTCGAAGGCGCCGACCCGCAGACCTACCGGACTATAACGCAAAGCCTTGGCCGCCAGCTCGTGTACCTCTCTGCAGCCTGGCGCGATGCAGCAGAGGGCTATCCGCGCCTAATGGCGCTCATTGCGCTCACCCTTGCAGACTTATCCATTGCCGGGCATGAACGTCAGCTCAAAGGCGTAGAGGAATCGCTCGCTGCCGAGCTAGAGCATCAAATCCTGCCCGATGGCGGCCATATCAGCCGCAATCCGAGTGTTCTTGTCGAAATCATGCTTGATCTGCTGCCCTTGATTCAATGCTTCACCGCACGTGCACGCACCACGCCAGCGCCTTTTAGCGAAACTCTGCGACGCGTCATGCCGATGCTGCGCTTATTGCGATTGGGAGATGGCCTGCTTGCGCGCTTCAACGGCATGAGCGTGCCTTCTGCTGCGGGGCTGGCAACAGTCCTCGCCTATGACGACAACCCAATTAGAGAGCTCACCGCGGCTCGTGATTCGGGCTACGTACGCCTCGAACGCGAAAAAAGCGTGGTGCTTGTCGACACTGGCTGCCCGCCCCCGCTCGCGGTCGCCGGCGAAGCGCAAGCCGGTTGTTTGTCCTTCGAACTGAGTGTTGGCACGCAGCTTCTCTTCGTCAACGGCGGCATGCCGGGAGCGGCGGCAGCCGACTGGCGGCCCACGGCGCGCGCGACCGCGAGCCACAACACCTTGTGTCTTGCCGAAACGTCGTCCTCCAAGCTCGTTAGGCACCGCCGACTGGAGAAGCTGATCGGTGCGCCGCCAATCCAATTGCCCGCGCATGTCCAATGGAGCCTCGATGACACCAGCGCGGACGTCTCGCTGGCAGCAAGCCACGACGGTTACCTGAACCGCTTCGAGCTCATTCATTCGCGCCGCTTGCGACTGGCGTTCGACGGCGCCCGGCTGGAGGGCTGGGATCGGCTCGCTGCGAACCGTGGCGAGCTTCGATTGAGAATCGATCTGCCCTTTGCAATTCATTTTCATCTCCACCCGGAGGTCAAGTGCCGTTTGTCAAATGAGCCGAACGAGGCGGAGCTGAGGCTGACGGACGGTCAGAACTGGCGCTTCAAAGCCGATGGCGCCGCTCTCACGGTCGAGGAGAGCGCCTATTTCGCCGACAGCAGCGGTCCGCGCCGAGCGTTGCAAATTGTGCTGCGGGGGGTGACGTTTGGCGAAAGCAATGTCAGTTGGGTAGTTGGGCGCGCGGACTGATAGGAAGAAACACGATGACCAATAGCGAGGCCAATATCCGTCGCGCGCTGCTTTCAGTGTCGGACAAGACGGGGCTTATTGAATTTGCCCGCGCCTTGTCTCAGGCGAGCGTCGAGCTCGTCTCGACAGGGGGCACGGCGTCGGCGCTGCGGTCGGAAGGTCTCGCCGTGAAGGACGTCTCCGAGCTGACCGGATTTCCCGAGATGCTCGATGGACGCGTGAAAACGTTGCATCCAATGGTGCACGGCGGTCTGCTTGCGGTGCGCGGGAATCCCGAGCATGAGGCCAAGACGACTGAGCACGGCATCGCGCCCATAGATCTGTTGGTGGTGAACCTCTACCCCTTCGAAGCGACAGTGGCGAAGGGTGAGCCATTCGACGACTGCATCGAAAACATTGATATCGGCGGCCCGGCTCTGATCCGCGCGGCGGCAAAAAACTATGCCGGGGTGACGATCGCCGTCGAGCCGGCCGACTACGCGCGTATTCTTGAGGAGATGCGAGCTCACGGCGGAGCAACGACTCTCAATCTGCGCAAAGCGCTTGCCGCCAAAGCCTATGCCCGCACGGGCGCATATGATGCCGCGATCAGTGAATGGTTCGCGACAGCGCTCAGTGATGACACGCCCGAATGGCGCGCGTTTGGCGGGCGACGCGCTGAGCCTCTGCGCTACGGTGAAAACCCGCACCAATCGGCTGCCTTCTACGCGTCGGGCGATAGACGCCCCGGCGTGGCGACCGCTGTGCAGCATCAGGGCAAGGAGCTCTCCTACAACAACCTTAACGACACCGATGCTGCCTTCGAACTCGTGGCGGAGCTGGGATCCGAGACGTCCGCGGTTGCCATCATCAAGCACGCCAACCCGTGTGGCGTCGCCATGGCTGCCTCGCTCAAGGACGCTTATCTCAAGGCGCTCGCCTGCGATAGCGTCAGCGCCTTCGGCGGCATCATTGCGCTCAACGCCAAGATCGACGCCGCCGCTGCCGAGGAGATCGCCAAAATTTTCACCGAAGTTGTTATCGCACCGGACGCGACGCCAGAGGCTAAAGTACTCTTTGCCACAAAGAAGAACCTGCGCCTGTTAACGACCGGTGCTTTGCCCAATCCTCGCACGCCGGGCGTCGCAGTGCGCTCGCTCGCAGGCGGTCTTCTCGTCCAGTCGCGCGACAACGGCGTCGTTAGGCCGGCCGACTTCAAGGTTGTCACTAAGCGTGCGCCTTCCAAACAGGAGCTTGCCGATCTCGCCTTCGCCTTCAAGGTCGCAAAGCACGTCAAGTCGAATGCTATCGTCTATGCAAAGGGCGGCGCCACCGTCGGCATTGGGGCCGGTCAGATGAGCCGCATCGACTCAACACGAATCGCGGCCTCCAAGGCCGCCGACGCCGCCAAGGCAATGGGCCTAAGCGAGCCGCTGACCCTAGGCTCGGTCGTCGCCTCTGATGCCTTCTTCCCCTTTGCGGACGGCTTATTGGCGGCCGCCGAAGCAGGCGCAACTGCGGTCATCCAGCCGGGGGGCTCAATGCGCGATGATAAGGTGATCCAAGCGGCCGACGACAAAGGCCTGGCAATGGTCTTCACCGGCATGCGGCACTTTCGGCATTAGACCATGGCGGATAGAGCAACGGTTCGGTTGCGTCTCGCCCGCCGCGCGGACTGGGATCTCATACGCGGCTGGCTGGTGCGCGACGATATTCAGGAGTGGTGGGGTCCTGCTTCGGCGACAGAAACCGAGGTCAACATGGCGTTGAACTCCGAGCATGGCCTCTGCCGCATCATCGAAGCAGGCGGCGCACCCGTCGGTTATGCTCACGCGGTTGACGCCACCATATGGGGCGAAGACCTACCGCAAGACCTTGCTCCCGGCACGTGGGACCTCGATCTTTTCATTGCGTCTGAGGAGCATCGCGGCAAGGGCGTGGGTCAGACGGCGCTTTCACTGTTGAAGGACGAAGTGTTTGCAAGCACACTTGCGGTCGCTGTGTGCGTGTTCCCTTCAATCCGAAATGAACGTGCGGTGCGCGCCTACGAGAAAGCAGGATTTCAGTGGAAGCGCATCTGGAACGACCCCTACATGGGCCCATCTTGGTTCATGATCGCCGAGCGCCCGCAACGCTAGAGGCCGTTACAGATACTTTGCCAACAGCTTCCAATATTGGCCGTCGTTCTTCCAGCCTTCCTTGACCATTGGTCGCGTGGCCGTTTCGCTGTAGCCGCAGCGCTCGTAAAGGCGCCGCGCGCCCGTGTTGGCATCAGAAACAATGACACTCAGTCCGCGCATTCTCAGCGATCGCGCCGTCTTATCAGCCAAGTCCAGGAGCTGTGTGCCTAGCCCGCGCCCGCGAAACTGCGGCCGGACGGCCAAAACGTTCACGTACCACGTGCCCGGTACAAGGTTTTCCAGCTCCTGCAAGGGCACGAACATGGCCGGCATATCGTCGGCGATGGGTTCGGGCTCGTCGGGAATCTCATAACCAATTAGACAGCCACCACAGTCCCCGTCTTGTTCAATGATCGCCGCGTTGCGATAGGAGAAGCTACCGTCTTCGCGCGCGGCGCGGCGGCGCCCGACATCCCATGCGTCTTCGCCGGGCTCCAACATCGTGCCCCATAAATAATGCGGCAGGCCTTCGCCGGCTTGGTTGACAAGCTCGGCCAGTACCGGTGCATCGTCAATGGTGGCGGGCCTGAATAGTGGCTCAAACTTGCTCATCGCGCATTTTATTGCCGCACGCATCGGCCGCGTGGTGGCCACAGGCTAGTCGCTCGTCTTCGGTTTGCTTGATTCCGGGTCAGGAGGCGTATCAGAAGGCGCTTCTGTCTCGCTCTTCTCCGCCGTTACCTCCTTGGCTTTTTCCAAGATCTCGCTGGTTGCTTGTTTAACCTTGTCCAGCACCTCTCGTGCCGCCTTAGCGGCCTTGTCGAGGATAGTGGTGGACTCGGAAGCTTTGTCGATCGCCTCTTCGCTAGCCTCCTTCCCAGTGTCAATTGCCGAGCTGGTATGCTTCTTGGCCTTATCAATCGCCTCTATGATTGCGTTCTTAGCCTTCTCGATGGCCTTGTTGGTGGCGTCCTTGGCTTTGTCGATGGCCTCTTCAGCAGAGTGTTCGTGTTCCTGCTTATTGGCGTCGGGCGAGCTTTCGACTGCGGGTTTTTTGTCGGCTTCTTCTTGCGCAAGCGATGGCAGCGCCATCAATGCTATGAACGCCGCTGAAAGGATTGTGATCGTCTTCATGTCAGGTCCTATTCTTGAATGCTGTTGGGCGCCGGATACCCGGAATCATATCGTGGCGAAAAGCCCAAGCTGCAACCATGCCGCCAAATCTGCCGCGGTTTGGGGCCCTACAGGCCCCCATCATGCTCGATCGCACTTTCTCAGAGCGCATGCTTCCTTTGGGGTGAACGCACAGGGAGCATCAGGATCATGCCGGTGACGAGAAACACGGCGATCGCCGAAATGCCAAGTCGCTGACTATTCGTCACCTCCGTCATGGTCGCGATCAGGAATGGAGCAAGGAACGCCGTGGCCTTTCCGGAGAAAGCGAAGAGACCGAAATATTGCGTGATTTTTTCAGGTGGCGCCAGCCGCGCTAGCAGCGAGCGGCTCGAGGCTTGAACTGGCGCTGCCGCCAAACCGACGAGCATGGCAAAGCCTAAGAACGCTTTCTCGCCAATGGAGGAGAAGGGCGAGGAGCCGGCCACTTTTGGCGTGACCTCGACGAAATAGAACACGTGTGTGGGGTCGACGGATAAGATTCCGAACGCACCCACGAGCAGCAACAATAGTGCCGCGAGAATGACAGCCTTGGCGCTAAATCGGTCGTCGAGCACACCGCCGATGAGCGCACCAAATGCGCCGACAAGCGTCAATACGATGCCAAAGATACCAAGCGACAGCGCACCCCAGTCGAAAACCGCTGCACCATAGATGCCGCCGAACGTAAAAATGGATACCAGCCCGTCTATGTAAAACATGCGCGCAATTAGAAAGAGCAACATGTCGCGCTGGCCCATCAACGAGCGGATCGTGTCCCAGAGCTCTGCTGTTGCCGACCGGTCGTCTTGCGGTCTTTCCTTCTTGATGTCGGGTACGAACAAAAAGAAAGGGATCATGAAGACGAGATACCAGACCGCTGACAATGGCCCGACCAGACGATCGCCTTCGCGCGCGCCGGCATCGAGCGCCACCACAGGGTCGAGCCCAAGCAGTGTCTTGCCCGTATCCGGGCTCGAAACGATCAGCCCGGCTATGAGGGCAAGGCTCACAAGTCCACCGAAGTAGCCGCAAGCCCAGCCTCGACCCGAAAGCCTGCCGAGTTCGCTTTGCGGCACCAATCCCGGCATGATGGCGTTGGTGAAGACTGCGGTGTATTCCGCAGCTGTCATCGCGCAAATGAAGGCAAAGAGTACGAGGTAGATCGTTTGCGTCGGCGCGCCAGGTATAGCAATCCACAGGCTCACCAATGCGGTTGCGAGGATCGCCGAGAATAACGCGATCCATGGCTTGCGGTGCCCACGTCCATCCGCAATGGCACCGAAGAAGGGGCTACCCGCAGCAATGAGCACGCCTGCGATCGCGGCTGCATAGCCCCACATCGCCTGTCCGCGTGCGCCGTCACCCACCACCGTGTTTGCAAAGTAAGGCGCGAACAGAAACGTCAGGATCAACGTATAATAGGGCTGCACAGCCCAGTCGAACCCCATCCAAGCGATGCGTGCGCGCAATGGCGCTCGCTTCACCGGCACAGCGTCTTGAGCAGGCGCGGAAATATCCAAGTCAGCTACCCCTCTAATGCCCGCGGGCGCGACCCCTATAGCATGAAAAATGTGCAAGCAGCCCCCGCGCTTTTGGAAGGCTTTGCGGCGGAACGATCAGGTTGTCGGGAAGTTTATTGAGATTCCGCATTTGCCGAGAAAAAGAGCTGCGCCAGATACGAACCCATCCCGGCAACCGCGAGGATCTCCGCGTAGCGCTCGGTCATCGACACCAAGATTTGGACGCCGATGGGCTCCCTTTCAGCGAAGCCCTGAAGGCGCCCGTCCACGTTTTCAGTAAAGTCGATTTACCCCTTCTACTTATTCAGAACCTGCGCCCAAGCGGAATTGGCGCTTTGCTCATATGTCGGAATATTATTGCTGCCGCATCCGGCCACCGAAGAAGCGAAGCCGCATGCGGCCGGGATCAACGGTGGTTGTATTTAGGGGCTAAAGACGCTTCAGCCTTGATAAAAGGGGCTCTCTTGGGTGTCGGCATCGGCAGTTTGTGCCATGCGCGACATATGGGACGGTGCCATCGTTGGGAGAGCCTTCGCGCTCCCCAGGGGTGAACTTGCCAGCGTCGATCCCGTTATCGTTGC
>CAZURR010000013.1:36042-37208 GCA_964622715.1 uncultured Hyphomicrobium sp.
GAGCCTTCGCGCTCCCCAGGGGTGAACTTGCCAGCGTCGATCCCGTTATCGTTGCCAGCATTTCGCAACGTTGCCATATTCCCGCGGCACTAAGGGGTTGGTGGCCAAATAGAGCGCCATTGGCCATGAGCCGTCATGGCGGGGGAAGCTGGGTACATGCGTAATTCGATTGCAATGATGAACACCAAGGGCGGTGTCGGCAAGTCGACCCTTGTCATGGCAGTTGCGGAAACGATGTCGGCGCATCACGGCAAGAACGTGTTGGTGGTCGACAGCGACGCTCAATCGAGTGTCTCCAGCATGCTGATGACGGTCTCCAGCCTCTACAAGCTGCAAAGCGAAGCCGCGACGATTGTCGATTATTTGCACGGCACGGTGCTTAAGGGCGAAACCGTCGAGTGGCCAAAATTCATCGTGCGCGACGTCTCCGACGTTGAGGATGCTCGCACGGTATTTTTGTTGCCGAGCGACATGCAGCTCACTCTGTTTGAGCGCGAGGTATCGAAAGAAAGCCTACATCCGCGATTGCGCTCGGTCATTGCCGCCCTCTTGAGCGAGATTCGCAAGGTCTTTGATGTTGTACTTATCGATTGCCCTCCCGGCCTGTCGATCCTCACCGAGAGCTGGCTACGCGAAGCCGACTTCCATATCTCGCCGACCAAGGCCGATTACGTATCGGTGTGCGGGCTTGAGGTCTTCCGCCGTTTTAAGTCATTGAACCCCGAGATGGGTTTCGCTGAGAATCTTGGCGTCATCGTCAACATGAAAGAGGCGAACTCGGCTTCCGACGAGGAGTACCATCGCTGGCTGGCCGACAATCCGGCGAACCGCTGTTTCGCGCACGCGATTCCGCGGCTCAACGTACTTCAGGATGCTGCGCGCTTCCAGCCGGAGCAGCGCAGCTATCTCGCCAAGTATCCAGGCCACATTGGCGCGGCGGTGCGCATGCTCACCGAGGAAATCCTTTCGCGTCTAGAAGCCACCGTTGAAGAACCGGTTGCCGAAAACGCCTCGACTGCCTCAACCGCCGCTTAGCCTGCGCCATTCGCACGGTTGTCAACCAGGCGAGCACCTGGCGCGCCTTGGTCCATTCTTCGAATGTCGGTTGTGAAATTGGAGCGGGCGATGAGATTCGAACTCACGACCCTCACGTTGGCAACGTGATG
>CAZURR010000014.1:0-18781 GCA_964622715.1 uncultured Hyphomicrobium sp.
CGCTCTTCCTCACGCAGGGCTACGTCTACGACTGCGCCGAGCAGGCCGAGGCCCGCTTCAAGAATGAGGACCCTGGCTACCAGTACAGTCGCTTTGCCAATCCCACGGTCACGATGTTCGAGGAGCGCGTTCGCTTGCTGGAAGGGGCCGAAGAAGCGCGCGCGACCGCAACGGGCATGGCGGCGGTCAATGCCGCGCTGCTTTCCTACCTCAAGGCCGGCGACCACATCGTGTCAGCACGCGCGCTATTCGGCGCCTGCCGCTATATCATAGAGACGCTGTGCCCGCGCTACGGCATTGCCTCCACCCTCGTCGACGGGCGCGACTTGGAGGCCTGGCAAAAAGCCGTGCGTCCCAACACCAAGATGTTCTTTTTCGAAACGCCAGCGAACCCGACGCTCGACCTCGTCGATATTGCTGCGGTCTCGAAGCTTGCCAAGGACATCGGCGCTCTCGTCGTCGTCGACAACGTATTCGCCACACCGATGCTGCAGCGTCCATTGGAGCACGGGGCGAACGTTGTCGTTTATTCGGCGACGAAGCACATTGACGGTCAGGGGCGGTGCTTGGGCGGCGCAGTGCTCGGCAGTGCCGACTACGTGACCAACCATCTACAGGAATACCTGCGTCAGACTGGTCCGACAATGAGCCCGTTCAATGCGTGGGTCATGCTCAAGGGCCTGGAGACGATGCCTGTGCGCGTGCAAGCGCAAGTGGCGACGGCGGCAAAGGTTGCCGATCATCTCAACGCGCAGCCAGGCGTGATGCGCGTGCTCTATTGTGGACGCCCCGACCATCCTCAAGCCGACATCGCTCGCCGGCAGATGACGGGCGGCGGGCAAATCGTGACATTCGAGGTGGCCGGGGGCAAGACCGCCGCATTCCGATTCCAGAATGCTTTGCGGCTCATCAAACTCTCCAACAACCTAGGTGACGCCAAGAGCCTAGTGACACATCCAGCAACGACGACACACCACCGTATCGGCCCTCAAGCACGCGCAGAACTTGGTATTAGCGACGGCATGCTAAGGCTTTCTGTTGGGCTCGAAGCATTTGAGGACCTTGCCACCGATCTGGAAACCGGCCTTGAGGCCGCTCATAACGGCAGAGCAAGTTTACTATATGTGCGAGATTGACGGCGGCGGTGGCCTGAATAGAATCCGCCCGCCCCACCTCCGTTGATACCGCAAGGGACCAAGCTGGCATGTATGAAGCTGTGACCCGCGGTATCCGCATCAGCGTCACCCCACGGTATCTCGATGACCAATCGGCACCAGAGGACAGCGAGTTCTTTTGGGCCTACACTATTGAGATCACTAACGAGACCAAGGAGACCGTGCAGCTGCGCTCGCGCGTATGGCACATCACTGATGGTCTCGGAAACACTGAGGAGGTGCGCGGGCCGGGCGTTGTGGGCGAGCAGCCGGTCATCATACCTGGCGGCTCCTTCAGCTATACCTCGGGCTGCCCGCTGTGCACACCATCTGGCATTATGGTTGGCAGTTATCAGATGGAGGGCGAGGACGGCGCGCTATTCGTTGTCGCTATTCCGGCCTTCTCGCTCGATTGCCCCTTTGCCGTGCGGAGCGTGAACTAGTGACATTCGCAAATCGTACTGAGCGAGGGCGCCGATGAAGGGGCCCAGCTATTCCGCAACCGAGTTGCTAGCGCGGCTCGTCAGCTTCGACACAACAAGCCACAAGAGCAACATGGCACTCGTGCGCTTTGTGGAGGACTATCTGGCTCAACGCGGTGTCGCCAGCCATCTCGTGATCAACGCGGAGGGCAGCAAGGCAAACCTTTTTGCCACCATTGGACCGCCGGGAGCTTCCGGCGTCGCGCTGTCCGGTCACACCGACGTCGTTCCGGTCCACGGGCAGAATTGGTCCAGCGATCCCTTCATGCTTGCAGAGCGCAACGGGCGGCTCTACGGGCGCGGCACCTGCGACATGAAGGGCTTTCTCGCTTGCGCTCTGGCCGCGGTGCCTGACTTTCAGCGCCGGCAGCTCAAAGTGCCGATCCACTTTGCATTTTCCTACGACGAAGAGATCGGCTGCCTTGGCGTACGTCCTCTTATCGCTGAGCTCGGCAAGAGCCTCATCAAGCCGCGCGTGGTAATCGTTGGCGAGCCGACGTCGATGAGCGTCGTCGACGCCCACAAAGGGCCGGTGCGCTGGCACGTGGAAATCGAGGGCCGCGCGGCGCACTCGAGCATGGCGCACCTGGGCGCCAATGCCATAACCGCGACGGGTGTCCTGCTGCAAGAGCTGCACCTGATTGAAAAGGAGCTCATGGTCGCGCCGCGCAACGAGCGGTTCGATCCGCCCTACGCCACGCTACAGGTCGTCCGTATCAGCGGCGGAACGGCAACGAACATCGTGCCTGTGTCATGCAGCGTCGATTTTGATCTGCGTGCACTACCCGGCGTCGATGCCAGTACGATCGATCAGCGCGTGCGCACCTTTCTCATGCGGAAGTGCTTGCCAGAATTGCAGCGCGTCGCGCCAGAGGCACGTATCAATATTGCCATCGCCAACCAGGTGCCGCCATTTGCGGCCGGTGCCAACTCGGAGGCCGTCGCTCTCGCTCTTAATCTGGCCGGTCAAACCGAGACGCACGCCGCTTCATACGCGACCGAGGCTGGATTGTTTCAGGACGATGGTTCGCCGTCCGTCGTCATCGGCCCCGGTGATATTGCGCAAGCGCACACGGCAGATGAGTGGATCGCCAAGGACCAAATGGAAAGTTGCTCAGGCTTTCTCGCACGTCTCGCTGATTGGGCTGAAAACAACCCGAACTAAAGTTGCGTGGAGGTGCAGTTGGGCTCCTGATATTTTCCGTCTATCGTTGCGTGTTCGGGACGTTTTCTTGGGGATCCAACGTCCTCCACTGCTGGCAAATGCGTATTCCGAAATAGGAGTTTGCCAATGCACCCGTTAGCCCTTCTGCATGCAAGCTTCACGGCAATTGCCTTACTTGCCACGTCGCTAGAAGCTCACGCGCAAAGCTCTGACAACGCTGGGCAAATCGCGTTCAACAACGCCTGCCGCACCTGCCATTCTGTCAGGGATGGCGACAACCGCCTTGGCCCAAGCCTGTACGGAATTGTCGGAAAAAAAGCCGGCACGGTTAGCGGTTACGACTCCTCCCCCGCCAGGCGACAGTCCGGTATCGTGTAGAACGAAGCGAAGTTCGATAAATTCATTGCTGATCCCGAAGCGGTCGTTCACGGGAACGCTATGAAGCTTTATGGCGGCATCGCCTCTGAGGACGAGCGCCAAAAGATCATTGGCTATCTCAAATCGACTGGCAGGAATTAGCGCGTTCTCAACCAAGCTCGTCTGGGCGGAAACGATACGTTGTTGTGCAAAACTCGCACGTAACGCTGACGCTGCCGTCCGGTTCGCGCATGCCGGCAAGATCATCGGAACCAAAACTGCGCAAAAAACCTGCAACGCGCTTGCGCGAACAGCGACAGTGGGCCTCGACGGGCGTGAGTCGTAGAGCACGCACGCCTTCTTCGTGAAACAGGCGAACGAGCAGCCGTTCCGGCGAGAGCGTGGGGTCGAGCAGCTCGTGGTCTTCCACGGTCGTAGCTAGAATCCGGGCGCGCTCCCAGTCATCGTCGTCCTCGCCCAGCAGGCGCTGCTCGTCGGCTTCTTCTTCGACAGGCGCGCGCGGTTTGCCACCGTCTCTAGCGATGTTCTGGATCATAAGCCCACCCGCACGCCAGCGCCACTGGCCGGGCTCGCCGTTCTCACCGGCGCCGTAGTGGCGAGCCACCGCTAGACGCAGAAACGTCGGAAGCTGCTCAGATTGGCGAAAATAGGTGAGCGCCGCCTCTCCCAAACTTTCACCGTCGAGCGCAACGATGCCTTGATAGCGATCCATGTCATCGCCTGGGTCAATGGTCATGGCGAGATAACCGGCGCCTAGGAGCGCACGTTGGTCTATGTTTTCGTTTTTGCTGTTCATCGCTTCAAGACGCGCCTTGTCGTATCGAACGTAGGCGCGCACGCGGCCCGGCGTTTCGAAATTGACAACAAGGAAGTCAAGCAGGCCGTCCGTCTTGGTTTGCAGGGTTAGCTTGCCTTCAAACTTCAAAGCCGTGCCCAACATGACCGTGAGCGCCACCGCTTCACCCAACGCGTGCGAGATGGGCTCCGGCGCGTCGTGGCGCGAAAGGATAGTGTCGATAGCCGCGCCGAGGCGCACGACCCGACCAATGACGCCTGAGCGTTCAGTGCGGAAGGGAAGCACGATGTCGTCGCGCAGCGACTCCTTGATCCGCACCGCATCGGGGGCATCGCTCATCTAACCTGCTCCGAGGCACCAAGCGAGAATGGCTTTTTGCGCGTGAAGACGGTTTTCAGCCTCATCGAACACAACTGATTGGGGACCATCGATCACATCCGCGGCCACCTCGTGGCCTCGATAGGCCGGAAGACAGTGCATGAAGATCGCTCCAGGTGCCGCTTGGCTCATGAGACGGGCATCAACGGCGAAGGGCTTCAATATCTGCTTACGCCGGTCTGCACCAGACTGACCCATTGATACCCACGTGTCGGTCACGACGCAGTCGGCGCCGCGCACGGCTTGCGCCGCATCGCTCCCGATAGATACCGCACCCTTCTCCCGCTCCACCCAGTCGACAACGGCTTGCTCCGGAGCAAGCTCATCGGGGCACGCGATGCGAAGCTCAAAACCAAAGCGAACCGAAGCGTGCATCCATGAGGCGGCCACGTTGTTTCCATCACCCACCCAAGCAATCGTGCGCCCCTTGATGGGGCCTAAGCGTTCCTCGAAGGTTAGGACGTCGGCAATGACCTGGCAGGGGTGGCTCCTTTCAGTAAGGCCGTTGATAACCGGAATCGCCGCATAACGCGCAAGCTCAAGCAATGTTGTGTGTGCGTTAGCGCGGATCAAGATGGCATCGACATAGCGCGACAGTACACGTGCGGTATCAGCAATCGACTCGCCGCGGCCGAGCTGAAGGTCGGTATTGTTGAGAGATACCGTCTGACCGCCAAGTTGGCGCATGGCAACGTCAAAAGATACGCGCGTGCGCGTCGATGGCTTCTCAAAGATCATCACAAGAACAGCATCGTCGATACCGGAAGGTTTCAACTTTCCCGGTACGCGTTTGCCTGCGCGCTTCATGGTGAGCGCGGTATCGACGATATGGCGCAGCGTTGTGGAATCGAGCGCATCGAGATCGAGAAAATGCCTCGGCGGCGATGAAAGTTGCGAAGTAGGGGCCATGGCGGTCCGGCCAGCTCTGGTGGAGGCGAGGGTCAAGATGCGGTGTTTGCGGCGCTGTCTAAGGCGCGCGATAGCCGCTCGCCGGCGTCTGCAATCTCCTCATCCTCGATATTGAGGGGGGGAAGGAGCCGAACGACGTTGTTTGCGGCACCCACGACAAGCAGTTTCTCATCGGCGGCAGCTTTGACGACGTCAGCAAACGGCACGTTCTTGAGCTTGAGGCCTATGAGTAACCCATGGCCACGCACCTCTTCAACGATATCCGCGTGCTGGTCGGCAATTCCGGCGAGCATTTGCTTTAACCGGAGCGCCTTGTTCTGAACTGCGTCAAGGAAGCCTGGCTCCAGTACAACATCGAGTACCGCATTGCCGACAGCCGTGGCGAGTGGATTGCCGCCGAATGTAGACCCGTGCGTGCCCGCCGTCAGGCCCTTGGCGGCCTCGTCGGTGGCGAGCAGCACCCCGAGCGGAAAGCCGCCACCAATCCCCTTGGCGATGGCCATCAGGTCAGGCATGATGCCGGCCCATTCGTACGCAAAGAGCTTACCGGTGCGGCCCATGCCCGACTGCACTTCGTCGAGGATCAAGAGCAAACCATGCTGATCGCACAGCGCACGCAGGCCACGAAGGAATTCGGTCGGCGCGACGTTGATGCCACCCTCGCCCTGAACGGGCTCGATCATGATTGCGCCGGTCTCTGGCCCAATCGCCTGCTCGACGGCTGCAAGGTCGGCGAAGGGCACATGGTCAAACCCCTCGGCCGGCGGACCGAAACCTTCCAGGTGCTTCGCGTTGCCGCCCGCAGAAATCGTGGCGAGCGTACGGCCATGAAACGCCCCCTCAAACGTTATGATGCGCCAGCGCTCAGGGTGGCCGGAAACATAGTGATAGCGCCGCGCGGTCTTAATTGCAGCCTCGCATGCCTCCGCGCCCGAGTTGCAGAAGAAAGCCTTGTCGGCAAAAGTCGCAGCCACTAGCCGTTCCGCGAGCTGCTCCTGGCCGGCAACCCTGTAAAGGTTCGACGTGTGCCAGAGTTTCTCGGCCTGTTCAGTGAGGGCGGCAACGAGGCGTGGGTGGGCGTGGCCCAGTACGTTCACGGCAATCCCTGAACCGAAGTCGAGATAGCGGTCGCCCGCGCGATTGATGAGCCAAGCGCCCTCACCCCGCTCAAAGACGAGATCGTGGCGTGCGTAGGTCGCCATCACGGCCGGCGACGGGCCGTTTGTAGGGGCGGCCTTCGTCTTGGGCTCCGAAGCCGCCAAGGAACCAGACATCGTCGCCCATCCCTGTGCAGCGGATCAATCGCAGAAAATCAAAAGAGCCGCCCTCCTCGGCGGCTCTCAGGCCGTCGGTGATACGCGCGCGCCAGAGCCCTGTCAACGCACGGCCGCGGCCATAAAACGGCCCCTTCGGCGGTGTTTGATCCGCGCGTGAAAGTCGTATGGGAAGTGCGCATTCGAAAGGTTGTATGACACGTCAGCAGAAAGCGATTTCCGATCCCACGAAATCATGTCGATTGGAAAGACGGAGACGCTTGAGGTTGCTTGTTGCGAATATATCACCTCTCCCGGGCAATGGAGCCCCACCCAGGCCCCTGATCTTGTAGGCTCAATTCAAGCTGTTGTAGGTTTGCCTTGTCGGGTCCCGAGATGTGGCACTAGTCGCCCCTCTCGTCGCGTAGCCCGAAGCGCATTGGGCGGAGCCGTTCGCTCCCCCGCGTGACCTGCGCTTTAGTTCCACAGCGTTTCATCCAGTTCAGCGTCCGTAAACCGGTCAGGCCGGCGGTAATTCGCGTTCGCGGTGCTCGTACGCCCGTCCGCGCTTAGCCCCTGTCTGCGCCGAATGTCAATCGGTGTGCGCCGCAAACGCGTGCGCCCGATGTTCAGGAGCAAATAGATGGCTTGGACGGATGATCGCGTGGAGCTTCTGAAAAAGCTCTGGGCCGAGGGCTTGAGTGCAAGCCAAATTGCCGGACGGCTTGGTAGCGTGAGCCGCAACGCCGTGATCGGCAAGGTTCACAGACTTGGCCTTTCTGGACGTGCCACTACGTCACGCATGAAGAGCCACCGCCCCCGCCAACGCATGGCTGCCAAGAGGATGGCGAAGTCGCGCTACGCGACAATCGGCAATCCCGCCCTACGCGCGCTTTATAATGCAGACGCTGACGCTTATTCGGAACCGGTCGAAGAATTGGTTATTCCGGTAGCAGAGCGCAAGTCCATTCAAACGCTGACCGAGACCACCTGCCGCTGGCCGATTGGCGACCCGCAACGCGCCGAATTCCACTTCTGCGGCAAGAACAAAGTCCCCGGTTTGCCCTACTGTGAATTTCACGCCCGACGCGCGTTCCAACCGCCGAACACGCGGCGTCGCGAGCGCGAGGTCGCCGAACCAGCGCAGACCGCACTCGCACCTGCGACCGAAAGCAAGGAGCCTGCGGAATCCTGATCGATTATTGGTTGGCCGTGTCGGAAACGACAACGGCAGCGGGGGAGAAGGCCGGATGCCTCAACGAGGCGTCCGGCCTTTCTTTTTGACGATGCGATGAAGACGGCGTTGACCTCCGATTCAATACGGCTTCGCTTGGCTCAAACGACAAAAAGATCGTGAAGCGTCAGGCGTTCGTCGAGTCGCCAAATACATAACCGGCGCTGCGCACGGTTCGGATGGGATCGTGCTCGTTGCCGCGGATCAGCGCCTTACGCAACCGGCCGATGTGCACATCCACTGTTCGCTCGTCGACAAAAGCATCGCGCCCCCAAACGCCGTCGAGCAGCTGCGTGCGCGATAACACGCGTCCAGAGCTCTCCATCAGAAACTCCAATAGACGGAACTCAGTCGGACCGAGGCGAACCTGGCGCAGACCGCGCATAACCTTATGGGCGGAGCGATCGAGCTCAATGTCGCCGAACTTGAGCACCTCGGCCATGCGACGAGGCGCTGTTCTTCGCAAGATCGCCTTTACGCGCGCCATCAGTTCCGGCAGCGAAAACGGTTTGGTGACGTAGTCATCAGCTCCGGTGGAAAGTCCGCGAATGCGGTCGCTCTCCTCTCCGCGCGCCGTCAGCATGATGATTGGAACACCGCGCGAATCCGTCTTGGAGCGTAGTCGCCGGCACAGCTCGATTCCCGATACGCCCGGTAGCATCCAATCAAGCAATACCAGATCGGGACGTTCCTCTTCGAGCAGGATCAGCGCTTCCTCGCCCGTCTCCGCGTGGGCAACGCGAAAGCCTGCTGACTCCAGATTGTAGCGAAGCATTTCCGCGAGCGGCGCTTCGTCCTCTATGACCAGAACCTTGGCAGACATAGCGATTGCGCGGCCTCCATGCATGATTAGCTACCAGAAATAAGTGTGGAGCTGGTTTGATCGTCCTTCGGGCGTTCATCAGCGATGTTGAAACCGCGCACCAGGTAGTGGACCGTCTCAGCAACGTTTGTCGTGTGATCTCCCACCCTTTCGATGTTCTTGGCTCCAAACAGCAGATGTGTGGAAATTCCGATATTGCGCGGATCCTCCATCATGTAGGTCAGGAGCTCGCGGAACAGCGAGTTGTACATGGCGTCGATCTGCGCATCATTACGCCAGACGGCGAGGGCCTTCTCTGCATCACGCTCGCTGTAAGCATCGAGCACATCCTTGAGCTGCTGCAGCGCAAGCTCCACCATGTGACGGATCCCCGTCATCAGCGGTTTGGGATGCGACTCATCGGCGATAGCAAGCGAGCGTTTAGCAATGTTCTTGGCGAGATCGCCGATGCGCTCAAGATCAGTGGTGATTCGCAGCGCGCCAACGATATGGCGAAGATCGTCCGCCATCGGCTGACGGCGCGCGACCATCGAGATAACCTGCTCTTCAATCTCGCGCTCCAAATCGTCGATGGCGTGATCCGACAGGACAATCTCTTCAGCGAGTTTGGGATCACGCCGCTCCAGCGCCTCCAAGGAACGTCCAAGCGACTGCTCCGCGAGACCGCCCATCTGCGCAATCTTCTTGTCGAGCAGCGCAAGCTCTTCTTCATAGGATTTTACGGTGTGCTCGTTCATGGGCTCTCCTTGCGCGCGCACGTTGGCGAACGGGGATGTGAATCTCATTAGCCAAACCGCCCGGTAATGTAGTCCTGCGTCCGCTTATCTTTTGGGTTGGTGAACATATCGACTGTCACGCCTTCCTCGACAAGAACGCCGAGATGGAAGAATGCCGTGCGTTGGGAGACGCGGGCAGCTTGCTGCATGGAGTGCGTGACGATGACGATACAGTAGTTCTTCTTCAGCTCGTCAATTAGCTCCTCGACTTTGGCAGTCGCAATCGGATCGAGAGCGGAGCACGGCTCATCCATTAAGATCAGCTCGGGATTGACGGCGATCGCACGAGCAATACAGAGCCGCTGCTGCTGGCCACCCGAAAGACCCGTGCCGGCCTCATGAATGCGATCCTTAACCTCTGCGAGCAGGCCCGCCTTTTCGAGGCTTGCAATCACGATCTCTTCTAAATCGCTCTTGGAACGCGCTAATCCGTGGATCCGCGGGCCGTAAGCAATGTTGTCAAAGATCGACTTCGGGAATGGATTGGGTTTTTGAAACACCATTCCAACACGGCCACGCAGCTCGACCACATCGAGTTCGGGATCATGAATATCTCGACCATCGACCTTGATCTCGCCGGTGACGCGGCATTCGGGAATGGTGTCATTCATGCGATTGAGACAGCGCAAGAAAGTCGACTTACCGCAGCCCGATGGCCCAATCAGCGCCATGACGGCTCTGTCGGGAACGTCCAGGTCGACATCGAACAGTGCCTGCTTCAATCCATAAAAGACCGACACCTTTCGGCATGTCACTTTGTAAGGGTTAATCACCGTATCGCTGTCTGCCGATCCGGTCGTATTTATTTCCATTGTGAAAGCCTTCGACTGCTCATTCATAGCAGGGGCTCCATCTGCCGCGCCGTATCACCATTTCCGTTCCACCTTTTGACGAAGATAGACCGCAACGGCATTCATTATGATCAGGAAGCTCAACAGTATGAGGATCGCAGCGGACGTACGGCTAACGAAGCCTCTTTCCGGACTGTCGGCCCACGAGAAGATTTGCGTTGGAAGCGCCATTGCTGGCTGCAGAAGCCCCATGTTCTCGATGCTCGGTATGAATGCATTCATACCGATCAACAAGAGCGGCGCGGTCTCGCCAAGCGCTTGGGCCAAACCAATGATTGTACCCGTCAAGATGCCCGGCAGAGCCAATGGCAGCACATGATGTAGCATCACCTGATGTTTGGAGGCGCCGACGCCGTAGCCGCCCTCTCGGATCGACGGCGGCACAGCTTTCAGGGCTGCGCGCGTTGCAACGATAATCGTCGGCAGCGTCATCAGCGACAGTACCATGCCACCTACCAACGGTGCGGAACGCGGAAGACCAAAAGCATTGAGAAACACCACAAGGCCGAGCAGGCCGAACACAACGGAGGGCACGGCCGCCAAATTGTTAATGTTCACCTCGATGAGATCGGTCCACCGATTCTTGGGAGCAAATTCCTCTAGATAGAGAGCGGTGGCAATCCCGATCGGGAAGCTAAGAAGGAAGCATACGAGTAGCGCAAGAAACGAGCCCGTCAACGCACCGGAAAGTCCGGCAAGCTCAGGAAAGCGGCTATCTGCGTTAACGAAGAGCTCCCACGTGAACGGCGTCGACAATAATCCCCGCTTCATCAAGCTATCGAACCATTGCAGATCCATTTCCGAGGAGAAACGTGGGTTGAGAATCTTGGCTTCCCCGAAGCGCGCCAGATTGTCGTAGTTCTTAGAGAGAGGTAGATTGACCTGAATTGTTTTGCCGACCAAAGTGGGATCGGCTAGCACTCGGGCCTTCACGGCAGCGGCGACATTTTTCGATAGAATCGTCTCGTAGGCTCGAGAACGCGCACGCATATAGAATGAGTGAAAAGCCTCATCGACCATGCGCTGATAGTCGGCGGCCTCAACATCACCCTCGGGCACATCTTCCGGGTTGATGAAAACATCGGCTTTTACGTAGGCCTTGTCATTCTCGACGAGTAGAACGCCCCTTTTCTTCAAGACATCAAAGAGTGCAAGGCGGTCACTCGACAGCGCGTCGATTTCGCGAGGAATAACACCCTTATAAAGCTGATCGTAGGGATCGGAAAGGGGCACCTTGATCTCGACAAGATTGCCAATCTCTTCGGGATGAGCGAGCACGTAGTCACGCACAACATAGGGTGCGCCTGCGCTGAGCAACTTACCAAGCTGCCGACGCTCCTTTGGGCTCGTCACCTCAGGGAAGTACGAGAAAAATGCATCGCGCGCCAACTTGCGGTAATTGGCGGCTCCCGGGTTCGCTTTGTCGATGACGTTTGCATCCAGATAGATTGTCAACCCGATCTTGGTCGTGAAAAAGGCCACGTAGCCTGTGAAGATCAGCGACGAAAACAGAATCCCGAGCAATACGACGGCCAGTCCGATGGACCCGAGCCCATAGTACTGTAGTCGCCGATCGGCCGCATATCGGCGGCGCACACGGCGTTTGGCCACGTCCGTGCCCCATTGCTCCGTCCGCGGGGGACCTCCCGGCGCCTGAACGATAGCGTCACTCATATTGTTCTCGATATTTCTGTACGATCCGCAAGGCGATGACGTTCAGAATGAGCGTCGACAGGAATAGGACTAGACCCAAAGCGAACGCGGCCAGGGTCTTCGGATTGTCGAATTCGGTGTCGCCAATCAAAAGCGTGACGATCTGCACGGTCACCGTCGTAACGGGCTTGAAGGGGTTGAGAGTCAACGACGCGATGATGCCAGCGGCCATGACAACGATCATGGTCTCTCCGATGGCGCGACTAATCGCAAGCAAGATGCCGCCCATGATTCCCGGCAACGCAGCGGGAAGAAGGACCTTGGTTATCGTCTCCCCCTTCGTCGCACCGAGGGCATAAGAGCCGTCGCGCATGGCTTGCGGGACCGCAGCGATGGCATCGTCCGATAGCGAAGAGATGAAGGGAATCAGCATGATCCCCATCACCCCACCGGCGGCCATTGCACTATTCGGCGCGATATCGAAGCCTATGGCTTGACCGAAATTGCGTATTGCAGGGGCCACGGTCAACACCGCAAAGAAGCCGTAAACCACCGTCGGGATACCTGCGAGAATCTCCAAGAGAGGCTTTATGACCGTGCGGAACTTTGGGATCGCATATTCGGTCAAGTAGACCGCTGCGAAGAGCCCAATCGGCGTGGCCACCGCCATTGCAATAAGCGCAATCAAGAGCGTGCCGGCAAAAACCGGAATGGCACCAAACGCGCCGCCTGCCGTTACTTGGTCCTCCCGGATGGCAATTTGGGGCTCCCAATTCAACCCGGTCAAGAATTCGACAACGGAGACTTTGTCGAAGAAGCGAAGCGATTCATAAAGGAGCGACGCCACGATTCCGAACGTGGTGAGAATGGCAATCAACGAGCACGCAATCATGAGACCGCTCATCACCAGCTCGACAGTGTTGCGCGCCCGAAATCGCGCGGATATCCGCTGCTGCGCTAGTGCGATCCCGGCAAGCGCAGCGCAAATAGCGAGGGCGACCATCGACCATTCGGCTATTGTGTTCCAGCGGTTGTAGCGATCTGCTGCCTCCGAGACGAGTGCGTCGGGATTACCAAAGACATTGCCCGCTGCAACTGACTTGATCTGACTTACGAGCAGGTCGAGCTGCCCTTTGTCCAGACCGTCAACGCGCTCTTTGGGCAGACTTCCAATCAGCAGCCAGTCAACGACAGGTCCCTGAAACAACAGCCACACAAGCACGAGAGCGAACGAGGGTATCCCCACCAGGGCGGCAACGTACCATCCGTGATAGCCTGCCAGCGAGTGCATGCGCACGTCGCTCGTCGCGCCGATTGCCAACGCTTTTCGATGCCCCAGCGTAAATCCCGCCAGGATGAGAATTAGCAGCACGAGAAAGAGGTAGCTCAACATACCTGGCGCGTAATGCTCTTGTTAGTGGCCATTTGCCGGCCTCTTAGCAGCAAGCCGGTATCAGCGTTGATCGGGGCGGCGGCTACACGGCAACGCTACGTATTCGGCAGTGAGCTTCGGCGCCAAGAGAGTAGCGACCGGATCCGGTTCTTTTTGTCAAATCCGGTCGCTCAAGTCTTAAGCCATACCAACCATCTTAGTTAGTCGGCATCGCCTCGCCGTTGAGGGCGGCTTTCTGCGTCGCCCTCAACTTGGCTTCGTCGAGGACAACGAGACCGCGCTCGGAAAGGTACCCGCCGCTACCCATGGCTTCGTCGCTGACGTACTCCTTAATGAAGTCGTCCATGCCCTTGATCACCTTGCGGTGCGGGTTCTTGATGTAGATGAACAGTGGGCGAGAGATCGCATACTTGCCAGACGCAATCGTCTCCATTGACGGGTCAACGCCGGCGATTGAAAGCGCTTGCAGCTTGTCCTGGTTTTCGAACAGAAATGAGTAGCCGAAGATTCCAACGGCGTTGGGATCGGCGTCGAGACGCTGAACAATCAAGTTATCATTTTCACCAGCCTCGATGAACGGTCCATCCGTGCGCATCGATGTGCACTCGGATTTGTACATCTTCTTAAAGGCCTTCTTGTCGCCCTTCATCTCCTCGGCCTTCGCCTTCCAGAAGGGAAGCTTGCCCTTCTTGCAAACGTGGTGAAAGACCAGCTCGACGAAGGCATCGCGCGTGCCCGACGTCGGGGGCGGGCCATAAGCGATGATCGCGATATCGGGCAGCGACTTGTCGATGTCCGACCACTTTTTGTAGGGGTTGGCGACGAGCTTGCCGTCAACCGGAACCTTCGCGGCGAGCGCCTGATACAGCTGCGCCTTCGTCAAGTTCATCTTCTTGCCCTTGCGCGAATTGGCGACCGAAAGGCCATCGTAGCCGAGGAGGACTTCGGTGATGTCCGTGACGCCGTTCTTCTCGCAGAGCACGCGCTCCGACGACTTCATGGCACGTGAAGCGCCGGTGATATCAGGATGGGCTTCACCGATGCCCTGGCAGAAAATCTTCATGCCACCGCCAGTGCCTGTAGACTCCACTGTTGGCGCTGTGCCGCCTTTCTGCGCGAATTCCTCCGCCACCGCCTGCGTGTAGGGGAACACGGTCGACGAACCAACAATCTTGATCTCGCGCGCTGACGCCACACCAGCGAACGCGATTGTGCCAACGACGGCCGCCGCCGCCGAATAGGCGATAAACTTTTTGCTCACACTTATCTCCTGATCCTCACAGTGATAGCGAAAGCGATGCTCGTGGACCTCAACGGGACTTCTTTTTGGCTCTCGCCCGGCGCGATGGCGCCGGTGTGTTCGTGATAGACCAGCGGGACGACGCTTTTGTGACAATCTAACGATATGAAAATTATACAATATTCGTGGCACGCGGCGTCAACGCGGAAATTGGTTAACTGCCCGCTCCAAGCTCATCAAAAATCACGCTAAACGTCGAACCGACCCCCAATTTAGAAGTGATTTTCATCTCCGCTCGATGGCGGTTGAGGATGTGCTTGACGATGGCAAGTCCAAGCCCCGTTCCACCTTTTTCCCGGCTCGAGGCTACGTTGACACGATAAAAACGCTCCGTGAGTCGCGGTAAATGCTCAGGCGCAATGCCAGGGCCATCATCACTAACGCTGACCCGTACCTTTGCCGGCAGCGAGCCCTTGGCCGAATCATGCCCAACGCGGACCTGAATCTTGCCGTCCTTGCGGCCGTACTTGATGGCGTTTTGCACGAGATTCTGGATCACCTGCACTATTTCCTCCCGATCCCCACGGATTCGGGCGGGGCTGTCGTTGCGCTCAAGTGTGATCGCCGCTTTGGTCACATCGGTCAGGGGCTCAAGCGATTGGCAGACATAGGCGGCGGTTTCGTTGAGCTCGACGATGCCGCGCGGTGGCAAGTGAACGCGCATCTCGACGCGGCTCAATGACAACAAATCATCTATCAATCGCGTCATCCGTTCAGCCTGACTTGCCATCAACCGCAAGAAGCGCTCGCGCGCATCTGCGTCTTCGCGTGCCGCTCCCTGCAACGTCTCCACGAAACCGCGCAATGACGCGAGCGGGGTTCTCATTTCATGGCTTGCATTGGCGATGAAGTCCGCACGCATTTGCGCCAGCCGATCCTGCTCGGTGAGATCACGAATGGTGACGAGCAAATACGGAGTGGACAGTGCCGCCGTCCGCGCCACACGCGAAACGGTCGCCGAGACGCGACGCTCGACGGGAACGTGCTCAATGAGCTCCACGCTAATGCGTTCATCTGAGGCCAAAGCCTGATCAATGGCGTCGATAAGGTCTGGATTGCGCGTGACCTGACTTATCGGTTGACCGACTCGGATCTTGGGAAACAGCTCGGTGATGAGACGGTTGTGGTGTACGATACAACCTGCGCCATCGAGTGCGAGAGCGGCTGTGGGAATCGCATCAACGACAGCGCGCCACCCTTTGCGGTCGAGGTCGGGCACTTGACTATCTGGCGCGGCCGATCTGGCAAGCGCATCGACAAAGACCGAGGTGTCGAGTGGCCAGAGAGCGGCCGCGGCCAACATCGCCACGACGGCCGTGAGTGCGGGCAGGGCGCCGAGCTGGCCAAAAACCATGAGCAAAGCGAAGATGACGGCCGCGGTCGTCAATGGCATCCACCGTACGACAATCCGCCGCCTTGCGCTGAACCAAGCAGCGTTGGCCCAGGCTTCAAATTCAGCCTTTCGCGTCATCCATCGCCTGCCGCTTGCTTCTGGTCCAATGGACATTTTCAACGCTTCCACGCGTTGCTGCCAACGAGGAGGATGCGCATGCTAGATAACTGTGATCGACGATACATTCAAACTCTTGGAGCGTTGTGCGGCGTAGATGCGTGTGCGACCGTTCAAATACGATTAAGCTCATCTGCCAATGTAACTGCGACTGCGGGGAGACGACTGTGAAGTACGGAAATGGCACCAAGAACCGTAAGACTGGCATGCCGGCTGATTTCAACCTCGAGAACCCAGAGCTTTCCCCAAAAATCGCCGAAAAGGCTCTCGAATCTGGCGGCTACCCATATTCTGAGAAGCTGAGGGCGAAGCCGTACGAGAAAGAGCTCTTGGCGCTGCAGCTGGAGCTCTTGAAGCTGCAGGAACATATCCAAGCATGCAACGAGCGCCTCGTCATCATATTCGAGGGACGCGATACTTCCGGCAAGGGAAGCTGCATCCGCCGCTTCATGGCGCGCCTTAATCCCCGCCATGCGCGTTCGGTCGCCCTGCCCAAACCAACCGAAGCCGAACGCGGCGAGTGGTATTTCCAACGCTATGTGGGACACCTACCAACGGAAGGCGATATTTTGCTCTTCGATCGCTCCTGGTACAACCGCGCGGGCGTAGAACGCGTGATGGAGTTTTGCAGCGAGGAGCAGGCCAGTGCGTTCTTAAGAGACGCGCCCGAGTTTGAGGCCCTACTTGTGCGTGACGGTATCCGCCTATTCAAAATCTTTCTGACGGTCGGGCGCGAAATGCAGCTCAAGCGCTTCCACGAGCGCCGGCACAATCCCTTCAAGCGGTGGAAGATCACCGAGATCGATCTTGCTGCAATAAATAAGTGGGACGACTACACGGAAGCGCAGCATGATATGTTCCGCTTTACCCACACGGCAATCTCACCGTGGACGGTAGTGCGCGCCAACGACCAGCGTCGCGCAAGATTGGAGTCGATCCGCCTCGTGTTGTCGGAAATGGTCTATGCGGGCAAGGATGAAAGTGTAATCGGCAAGCCCGATCCTCTTATCGTTGGCTCCGGACCCGACTTCTTCTACGAGGATTGAGCGGCGGCTTGGCCGTGGATACGCCAGCACGAGTCAATTGAAGCGCAACGCTACAATCTCATCCACGCGCGCGCACAAATTTGTTAGCGAGAATCTGGATTCCACGCTTTAGGAGGACTAGCGCACGACAAGCAGCGGGCACTCCAGAGAGCGCGTGAGCGGGCGTAGGCTGCCCTCGACCGGAACAGCAAGACCACCGTACTGCGCCAGGACGAAGCCGGCCCGGTGCCGGCGCGCCGTTTCCGCCACGGCTGCGGTATCACCGCTTTCGACGAGAATGACCTCGAACGGCGTTTCTTCGCCGCCACCAAACCAAAGCCGGGCCTCACCCTCAAGCCAAGCAAGTTCGTCTTGCCGGTCCCCGACGAGCAGCAGTCTAACCGGCCCGCCTGTCGACTCTTTGATTCGATCGGCAGCCTTGAGCATGGGACCGAGGCGCTCGATCTCCTCTACCACTGCAATTATGGGACCTTGAATCCGATGTGCCATCGGACCGGCGACGACGACACCGGTTGTACCGTGAACCGTGGAAAAGAGGTCACGCAGCCGCTCTTCCTTCCCAGCGCCGAAGGGCTCGGCGAGAGTCACGACATTCCATGGGCCCATATCATTGCAGGCTTGCGCAAGTGCGCGCATGGGATCATCCCGCACCACGCGGCCACTATAGGTCACAGATGCCTCTCGCGCCGTGGTCGCGATTTGGCGTTGCAATGCTGCGCCCACGAAATGGATCTCACGTTCCAGATCGACGCGCGGCAAGGCACGCCACCCATCCTCGCCCGAGGAAATCACGCGGGCAAAAGGAAGGCTTGCAAGCTCGAACAGCTGCTGGTCCTCGACGAAGAGGCTCTCCACCTCAGAATTGTAGGCACGAGCCAAGAGCATCGCGGCATCGATCGCGGCAGGGCTCGTCTCGGCCGACGATCCCAGCCACAGCACCACCCGGCCCCTGCCTTCGCCTGCTGCAGCCACATGCGCAATCATGTCACGTTCCCTTCGCTGGTTTTCACCACGCGTTCCTTACGCTGCTCAAGTGCGCGCTCAATGTCGGCGATCGAAGTCACGGAGCGGCCGGCGCTTCCTGCCCAATGGTCCGCTTCACGGCACAGATCTGACATATCGCCAACCTCAGCCGAGAGCTTGCCGTTGCCGCCGGCCCGGCGCGATGCCTCGTCGATCAGCATGGCAACAGCGCCGCAATCGACCGGCTTGAGAGCATGACGCGTAACGATGCCAGCAATGAGGCGCGCATAAGCGGCCACTGTTTCCTGCGAGCGTTCGACCGTATTGTCGAACCTGGCTTCCACCTTGAATTCTCGACTTAATTCGGGGTTCTGCTCCGCAAGCAAGCGATGATCATCCGCCTCGCCGAACACAACAACCTTCACGTCGAGCGCGATCGGCTCCAGTTCGGGGATCTCCCCGGCACCCACACCAAGCGGCTCGGCAGGGGGATCGAAGCGAATTTCGGAGTCTGAGAGCGCACGCAGCAAAGCGTCCATGGTCGCCTGCTGGGCAAGAAGCGCGCGCGCATCAAGGAGCAGAATACCGCCATTGGCGCGATGTAGCGCGCCTGGCCTAATACGAACCACTTGTGCCTCGTGGGAATCGTCGCCCCCGCCACGCTCGATGCGCGCAAAGAGGTTGGCATACGTCGGGTTCGACTCTTGAACAATGGGT
>CAZURR010000014.1:18881-36753 GCA_964622715.1 uncultured Hyphomicrobium sp.
CTCGATGCGCGCAAAGAGGTTGGCATACGTCGGGTTCGACTCTTGAACAATGGGTACGCCACTCTCGGCGCCGCTCGCAGTCATCACATGCACGCGGTACCGCGCAAAGCGGGAATCGCCCATCGTTTTGGTTGGAACCCGCGGGCCTTCATTGCCCTTACCCGCCGCGGGAAGAAACAATCCCGCATTGCGGACGAGATCGCGCTCGACCGCCCTGAGGTAACTTTCAACGCCGCTGTTGTCCTTGAACTCGCTCTTGAGCTCTTCGAGTGCAAGCCTGACTTGGCGCCCGGCGATCTGCTCATTGAGTGCCACAAGCTGTTCGCGTCGTGCCTTCTCCGATTGCGGCACCTTGGCGAGGATCGCCTCGATTTCGGCTTCGACGGCGGCAATTTTGGACTCGACCTGCTTGCGAAGTGATTCCGGCACCGAATTGAATACGTCGGTGCTGACCACTTTCCCTTCGAGGATAGGCGCGACGGCGATGCCAGCCGGCGTGCTGAGAACCGCAATGTTTTGCGGCTCGACGTGGCGGCGGAGCGCTTCCAGCGCATCGTCCCGGCTGAAGCGAAATTCCTCCTCGATGGTGCGGCGGCGCAGCTCATTGTCATCAGCCCCAAAAGCAGCAGGCAGGGCCTCCTCGAGGCGATCGATCACACGCGCCATACCATCAGCGAACGACTTTGCTGTGCCGCTTGGGAATTGCAGAGCGCGATGACCGCCGCTCGAATCGAGCGAACTGACATAGACCCAATCCGGGGGGGCACTCGCCGAACTGGCTACTTCCTCCAGTTTTGAACGTGCGGCCGTGTGCCGGCCCGATCCAGCAGGGCCGACGACGAGCATATTGTAGCCGGGCCCCTTCATACCGGCACCGAACGCCAGAACCTCCAACGTGCGCGTCTGCCCTATTGAGCCATCCCCAGGCTCCAAATCGGCGGTGGTCTCGAATCCGAGGCTCTTGGGGTCGACATGGATCTTGGGCTCGGCCGGCATACTTTCGGACCCCGGCAGCGCCTCGTCAGGCTTTGCCGAGACGGTTTCGGGCTTTTCCGACGCCATCTCCACAGGAACCGCCACCGCCGCATCAGTGGCGGTTTCTTGCTTGAGCGGCACTGACACGGCCTCCGAGGCCTCCTCAGCCCTGATTGCTCTGGTCTTTTCCGTGTCTTGCTTTGAGCGTCTGAAAAACATGGGATCGGCGCCCGCCTCAAAGAGAGTTAGTCACAACACCAAAAAACGATTCGAGCGGTCCTAAGGCAGGCCCGATTGGATTTGCCCACTGTGGAGCATTATGTTGCGGGTCTTGCCGGTAGGATTGCCGCACTAGCTGATGGCATATAAATGACGACATCCCAGGATAGAGCGGGTGAAACTGGCATCGATGTGGCGGAAACCGTTCACCGTGATGTTGTAACGCGCCAAGTGTGTCGCGGTGTGGGCCGCTTGATGCGTGCCCTGGGTTTTGCCAGCCTCAACGAGTTGCCGTTGCCCAACGGACGCCGCGCCGACGTGGTCGCGCTGTCGGCCACCGGCGATATTTGGATCGTTGAGGTCAAATCGAGCGTCGAGGACTTGCGAGCTGACCACAAGTGGCCGGAATACCGCGACTTTTCAGACCAGCTTTACTTTGCCGTCGCCTCCGACTTTCCCGTGGATATCTTGCCCGCCGACACTGGGATCATTCTCGCTGATCGATTTGGAGGCGAGATCGTGCGGCCGGCTCCCGAGGCACGGCTGGCACCGGCGCGGCGCAAGTCCATGACATTGCGTTTTGCACGCGCAGCCGCCCTTGCATTGCAAAGCGTCGCTGATCCGTCGCATGAGAATTCTTGAGTATGCTCTTGCAGTGCTCGGCTGCCACTCCCTTACTTCGGGGCGCGTTTGGCCAAAATGCGCTGAAGCGTCCGCCGGTGCATGTTGAGACGCCGGGCCGTCTCCGACACGTTGCGATTGCATAGTTCATAGACGCGCTGAATGTGCTCCCAACGCACGCGGTCCGCCGACATTGGGTTCTCCGGCGGCGGAGCCTTGGAGTTCGCTGGCGCCAAAAGAGCGTCCGTCACATCGTCAGCGTCAGCCGGCTTGGCGAGATAATCGACCGCGCCGAGCTTCACCGCTGTCACCGCGGTTGCGATGTTGCCATAGCCCGTTAGCACTATGGCGCGGGCATCCGGGCGCAGACGCGCCAGCTCCGCGATCACATCGAGGCCATTGCCGTCCTCCAAGCGCATGTCGACCACGGCAAAGGCGGGAGCCTTACCGCGAATGAGCTCGATGCCTTCGGCAACCGAGTGGCCACCCCTCACCTCGAAGCCGCGCGTTTCCATGGCTCTGACGAGGCGCTGCAAAAACGCGCGATCGTCATCGACGATGATAAGAGAGTGATCTTCCGGCAGCTCGTCTTGGCGGAAGGATAGGTCTTCGGTCGTGTTCATTTCACCTCCGGGGGTGCCCGGGTTTACGATTCGGTGTTTTGCCTCCACAACACTTTCCCGCCTCGACGCAACTCTGGGCCTGCTTATAAGCCCCACGGCTCACGCAACGCAACGGCGTCAGCTAGCCAAATCGCATCATTTAGATTCGCATTTTGAGAGCGCCGTGTCAGCTGTTTCGTAGCTCTATTGTGAACGCCAATCTATCCATGTTTGCTTGGCAAAAAGCCAGCACCGAAGGTTAGCTTTGTAGACAAAATCTGCTCTTGTCCCTCGAAAATGTCCCGCGGCCAGACAACTCGCACAGTTGCGCCTGTCGCGGGGGCCTTTTGGTTCTCAAGGCTCACGCTGGCCCCTGAGCGCTCGAGCAACGTTTTGGCGATGAAAAAGCCAAGGCCCAGCCCCGACGTACCGAAATCCGCGTTACTCATTCCAGCGAGGTCTTCGGCGGGCCGTGTCGTGACATAGGGCTCGCCCACGTTGTCCATGACGTCTGGGGGAAAACCTGGGCCGTCGTCAGTGATAGTCACCACGACCTCGTAGGCATTCCATACCGCTCGAATTGCCACTCCTTGTTGGGCGAAGTCCGTGGCGTTTTCTATGATGTTTCCAAGACCATAAATGACGCCCGGACGGCGTTCGGCCACAGCCTCCTTTGAAGCTGCATCCGTTTCATCGCTTTCCGGCCCGGCTACAATCTTGATGTTGACCTTGTCCGAGCGGTAAGGCGCAGCCGCCTCCTCCAACATCGCCCGCACGCTAACGCGCGCGTGCAGTGGGTCCTGCTCGCTAGGGCTTCGAGTGAGCTTCAGAAGAATCTCGCGGCAACGCAGCGCTTGCTTGTTCAAGAGCTTTATATCGTCGCGCAGCGAATCTTCGGACCCAATCTGGTGCTCTAGCTCCTTGGTCACAACCGCGATTGTCGACAGCGGTGTGCCGAGCTCATGCGCGGCTGCAGCCGCCAGACCATCGAGAGCATGCAGCTTCTGCTCGCGCGCAAGAACCAAATCGGTCGCGGCCAAGGCCGCCGACATTTGGCGCGACTCCTTGGTGAGCCGCCACGCATAGAGGGCCAGGAACGTCGTTGAGGCGCAAACTGCTGCAAATATTCCTATCCTGTAAATTCCGGGCAGTTCGAACGGTATACCACCGTACCAAGGCAGCGGTTCGTGCTCGACCACCAATAAAGCGGTAGCAGCTAGCGCAAGCAGGCCAAGCACGATCGTAATGCGCAGTGGCAGGGTCGCTGCGGAGACCGTTACGGGCGCGACGATGAGCATCGTGAATGGATTGTTGATACCTCCCGTCAGGTACAGCAAAGCGGCCAGTTGCAAGATGTCGTAGACTAAGAGGCCGGTCGCAAACCCAACGCTCAGCCTGTGCCGCGGCGGATAGCGAATGCCGAGAAAAACATTGAGCCAGGCAGACAGCGCAATAACAGTTAGGCACGCTCCGATGGGCAGTGAAAAGCCGAACAATAACGTCACGACGCCAATCGCAGAAAGCTGCCCCAGAACCGCGATCCAACGCAGGCGAACGATCGTGTTAAGACGCAACCGGCCGTCGATCGGATCGATCAAAAGGGCGGCATTTTTTGTTGGTCGTAGTTTTTGCAACGGACACAAACCATGGACGAAGCTGGAACGACGAAAGTTAGCATATGAGACCGGCGGGATGCGTAACCTCAGCAGCGACATGCCATGCGAAAGGTCGAAAAACGTCCCGCCGCCCTGTCCAACGCGACAATAGGGCACCATTCACTGGAGTTGCAGTCTAGCCCGTTGAGGACTAACTGCATCCTTAAAGGGAAATTCATTCGATGAATACCAGAGTTATTTTGGCCGTAGCTGCCGGTCTCGCGGTAGGCGCCATAGCGGCCGTTTCGATCATTCCGCAAGCGCGCCAAGCCATCGTGACGTTTGGTGGGCCCAGAACGAGCGGGAAGGCGCTTATTGGCGGACCGTTCAGTCTCGTCGATCAGAATGGCAAGCGCGTAACCGAGAAGGATTTTCGCGACCGCTACATGCTCGTCTTTTTCGGGTTCACGTCGTGTCCCGACATCTGCCCAGCTGGCCTGCAGCTCGTAGCCGCCGCGCTGGACAAACTTGGAGAGAAAGCAGATCGCGTTGTCCCGGTGTTTATCAGCGTCGATCCTGAACGAGATACGCCCGAAAAGCTCAACGAATACGTGCAGAATTTTGATGCGCGCTTCGTCGGCTTGACCGGCACGCCCGACGAAATCGCCAAGGCCGCGAAGGCCTATCGCGTCTACTATAAGAAAGTGCCAAACGCAGATCTTCCTGACGACTACACGATCGATCACACGGCAATTTTCTATCTGATGGACCCGAAGGGCGAATTCGTCACGCACTTTGCGCCGACGACACCCGTCGAGGAGATGGCCGCAAAGATCGCCAAGGCGCTGTAAGCCATTCGCGCCAAGCGTGCGCCAGTGAAAATGTCGCGAGTTTCATCTCGCACGTGCACACGAAAACATAACTCAGAGTCGTAGCGGCGCGCCGGCCACAGTGTAGCCACGTTGTCTGGGCTCTTGCGCTTTGTCGCTGGCGTCTCACCCGAACTTTGGATAGAGCTGAACTTGGGGGACATAAGCTGACAAGTTGCACACGGGCTTCACTAACCGCCTCCGAGTTGGCCCAACTTTATGCAGCGCGAGGGATCTATGCGGCGAACCGCAGTGTCCGCGAAAACCGTGCCGAAATCGCTGGAGCTCGATCAGATCGGTGCACCGGTCGAGGTTCGTAGACACCCGGGCGCCCGCCGCTTGACGCTTCGTGTTAGTCGTACACGCCGCGCCGTGATCGTAACGGTTCCCGTTCAGTGCGACCTTGGCGAAGCCGACTCTTTCATCATCCGTAACATCGAATGGGTACGCGAGCGTTTGGATAGCGTGCCACATCCCGTACCGTTTCGCGACGGCGCGTTGATGCCGTTGCGCGGCGAAGTTCGTCGCATCGTTTTCACGCGCAAACGCGAACCGGGTGGTGTCGTGCATCCCCGCCAATCGGCGATTGGAGTTCCTGAACTTCACGTCGGCGGTCAAATCGAACATGCGCCGCGGCGATTGCGCGACTGGTTGTTCGAGGAGGCGCGGCGTGATCTCGATACCCGGATCATTCATCATTCTCGCAAGCTGCGTGTCGCCGCCAAGCGCATCGCAGTTCGCGATCAATCCAGCCGTTGGGGCTCCTGTTCGACGACGGGAGTTCTCTCGTTCTCGTGGCGACTCATTCTCGCGCCACGTTTTGTGCTCGACTACGTGGCCGCCCACGAGATTGCGCACCTTGTCGAGATGAACCACGGTCCGAAATTCTGGGCGCTCGTGGAGCAGACGATGCCGCGCATGCAAGAGGCCAAACTTTGGCTACAGCGTTTCGGCCTCGATCTTCACCGATACGGCCCAACCGAGCGCAAAGCGCGCTGAGACTTACGTTAGATCTGAGAGCTTTCGGTAGCTGGATCACTGGCCGAACGGCACGGTTCCCGACGGCGAGAGCATTGCACCGTGTCCGCCATATGCCGTGATGCAACGTCTTCTCACTCCCATTCGAGCGAGGTCAGTGCACTCAAACGTCGAGATTGGCGACCGAAAGCGCGTTATCTTGGATAAATTCGCGGCGCGGTTCGACGACGTCGCCCATCAGCTTGGAGAATATCTCGTCTGCCTCGGATAGGTCGCCGATCTTGACCTGAAGCAACGTGCGCGCTTCACGATCCAGCGTCGTTTCCCACAACTGCTCTGGGTTCATTTCACCCAAGCCTTTGTAACGCTGCAGCGAGATACCCTTGCGGCCAGCCTCATAGATTGCCTCCAGCAAGTCTCGCGGGCCATGGACATTGATCGTTTCCGTCCTGCGCCGAAGCTTCGCGGGCGTTCCGTAAACCTCGGCAAGATGCTGCTGGCGTTCGTTCAAGCGCAGCGCATCGAGCGAGCCGAGAAAAGCGAGATCGAGAGCGTGCGCCTCAGTGACGCCGCGCACTTCGCGCTTGAAGAAAAAGCCGTCGTTGCCAAAACTGCCTTGCCAGCCTTTCTCTGTCTCCTCCGCGATCACATTGAGTCGGCGCGCGATGTCTTGAGCTACCTCGTTCGCACGGGCGGCCGAATGCAGAAGTCCGGGTTCAAATGCTCTGTCAATCGCCGCCTGCTCGACGATGTGGCGCGCATAGCGCGAATGCAGCACATCGATGAAACCGACAATGGTGCGCGCCTGATCGACGATATCCCGCAAGTCCTTACCGGCGCGCTCCTCGCCGGTGCCGCTGACGAGCACGGTGTCCTCCAGACCAGAGTCGATGAGGTAGTCCTCCAACGCACGCTGGTCTTTGAGGTACGTCTCCGACTTGCCGCGCGCCACCTTGTAGAGCGGTGGTTGCGCGATGTAGACGTGGCCATACTCAACGAGCTCGGGCATCTGCCGATAAAAGAAGGTCAACAACAGCGTGCGAATGTGGGCGCCGTCGACGTCGGCGTCCGTCATGATAATGATCTTGTGATAGCGCAGTTTGGAAAGGTTGAAATCATCGCGGATGCCGGTACCGAGTGCGCCGATGATGTTGGTCACCTGCTCGGACGAGAGCATCCTGTCGACGCGGGCGCGCTCCACGTTGAGAATCTTGCCTCGGATCGGCAGAACGGCTTGATACTCGCGCTTGCGGCCTTGCTTGGCCGAGCCGCCGGCAGAGTCACCCTCCACGATGAAGAGCTCCGTGTTGACGGGATCGCGGTCTTGGCATTCGGCGAGGCCACCGGGCAGACGCAAGTTATCCAGCGCGCCCTTGCGACGCGTCAGCTCGCGCGCCTTGCGCGCGGCCTCCCGGGCAAGTGCGGCCTCGACAATCTTACCGACGATGGCCTTGGCCTCCTTCGGGTGCTCCTCAAACCAAGCGGTGAGCTGCTCTCCCACAACGCTTTCAATCACCGGCTTGACCTCGGATGAGACCAGCTTGTCCTTCGTCTGGCTGGAGAACTTGGGATCGGGCACTTTGACTGAAAGAACGCAGGTGAGCCCCTCGCGCGAATCCTCGCCTGAGAGATCCACCTTCTCTTTTTTCGCGAGCCCACTTTCGCCGGCATATTTGTTGATGACACGGGTCAGCGACGCACGGAAGCCAGCCAAGTGCGTGCCTCCGTCGCGCTGAGGGATGTTGTTGGTAAAGAGCAGCACGTTCTCGTGGTAGCTATCGTTCCACCACAGCGCAATCTCGATGCCCATACGATCGCGTTCAGCGCGAATCATGATCGGTTCATGTATGAGCGGCTGCCGAGAGCGGTCGAGATAGCGCACGAACGCCGCCGTGCCGCCTTCATAATGCAGTTCCTCGCGCTTCACGTCCGCATGGCGTGCGTCGGTGAGAACGATCCTGGCGCCCGAGTTGAGGAAGGCCAACTCGCGCAAGCGATGCTCAATCGTCGCAAAGTCAAACTCGGTCTGCGAAAAGGTCTTAAGGCTCGGCAGGAATGACACCTCAGTTCCGTGCTGACCATCGGCGTCGCCGACAACGCGAAGCGGCGCGACGGGCACGCCATCGCGAAACTCGATGAGGTGTTCCTTGCCCTCGCGCCAAATGCGGCACTTGAGCCAAGTCGACAGCGCGTTGACCACCGACACGCCCACGCCGTGCAAGCCGCCAGACACCTTGTAAGCGTTCTGGTCGAACTTGCCGCCGGCGTGCAGCTCTGTGAAAACGATTTCGGCGGCCGAGCGCTTCGGTTCTTGGTCGTCGTCCGTTTTGATGCCAGTGGGTATGCCCCGGCCATCATCGCGCACGGTGCACGAGCCGTCGGGATTCAAAGCAACAGAACACGCCTTGGCGTGGCCAGCCAGAACCTCGTCGACGGCGTTGTCGACAACCTCATAGATCATGTGGTGCAGACCCGAGCCGTCGTCCGTATCGCCGATATACATTCCTGGGCGCTTACGAACCGCATCAAGCCCCTTGAGCATCTTGATGGATTCGGCGCCGTAGTCCTCGGCGCCCGTGTTTTTATTCGCGGGCAAAGCGCTCATACAGTCCTGTCCTTGAGGGTCGTTCCACCTCGGCATTTCTTATACCATGGAACCGGCCATTGCACCGTGAAAAAGCATGCTCGGATTGGCACAACACTCAGCGAAAAAACTATTTTTATCAATGGGTTGTGATGCGAGCGTATCGGCCTAGCAAGATGTGGCGCTGAACCCCGTCAAAGCGCCGTCCTCAACCTGCCAGAAGCGGGCATTTTCGCGCAGCGCAGCGAACGCTACTTGCTCCGTTCCTGTCATCCACGCTTGAGCCCCAAGACGCAAGATTTCGTCGAAGAGCGCTGCCCGGCGCGCCGCGTCCAAGTGTGCCGTGATCTCGTCGAGAAGCAATATGGGGGCAACCCCGTCGCAACGACGTGCGACGAGTTCGGCGTGGGCAAGGACGAGACCCAATAGGAGCGCCTTCTGCTCTCCGGTCGAGCACAGACGCGCTGGCAGCTCTTTGGGCCCATGCGACACCAGGAGATCGGAGCGGTGCGGCCCATGAAGCGTACGGCCCGCGGCCCGGTCGCGCTCGCGCGTGTCACTGAGAACCGCCGCGTAGGCGTCCTCCACCTCGACGGCGGCCAGTCCAGCAAGATCCGCTTCAAGCGAACCTTCGATCGCAAGCCCGGCCCATGGAAACGGCGAATTTGGATCACGCGCTTGCCGTTCGGCTGTGATGGAGCAAAGACCAGCCACGGCTTCAGCGCGCGCCGCTGCAATCGCGGTGCCGGTCTCTGCCATCACCAGCTCCAGGCCTTCAAAGCGCGTTACATCGCGCACTCCACCAACAAGTAGGCGATTGCGCTGTTGCATGGCGCGTTCGAACCGACCGGCACGCGTGCGATAGCTGGGATCGAAGCACAGGATGAGCCGGTCGAGAAAGCGGCGACGTTCCGAGGCTGGCCCCATGAACAGGCTATCCATGGCAGGCGTGAGCCACACCATCTCGACGTACTCGGCCAGCGTGCCTGAGCCCCCAACCCTCTCCCCATCGATGCGCACAACGCGAGAAGAGCCCTCGCCGGCGCCTTGCGACGCCATGAGCCCTGTCCCAATTTCGACTTTGCCAATGTGTGTGTGCACGCGCGCCGCAACCACCCAACCTCCATCACTTGCGCCACGAACGAGTTCAGGAAAAGCAGCCCGGCGCAGACCACGCCCGGGCGCCAACAGTGAGATGGCTTCAAGAAGATTGGTCTTGCCCGCACCGTTGGCGCCAACGAGGACCTGCGGCTCCGGCCCTGCCTCCAAGGCGATTTGAGTGTAGTTGCGGAAATCAGTGAGCGTCAGGCGCTCAACCCACAGCATCGTGGCGGAGGCACTCTGTGCGGGCGTGGACGCGCCCATGGCCGCTGCCTCCACGGGCTACACCCGCATCGGCATCAGCACATAAAGCGCTGACTCGTCGCTTGCATCCCTCACCATGGTGGGAGAGCCTGGGTCGGCCAGCTTAAAGCAGGCTTCCTCACCCTCCAGCTGGCCGGCAATGTCGAGCAGATAGCGGGCGTTGAATCCAATCTCAAGCGGATCGGCCGAGTAGGCGACATCGATCTCTTCGGTAGCGCTACCACCCTCGGGGTTGTTGACCGACAGGGTTAGCTTGTCCGGCTTGATGTTGAGTTTAACAGCACGCCCGCGCTCGCTCGCGATCGTCGACACGCGATCGACCGCGCTCATGAATTCCGCGTTGGAGACTTTCATCTCCTTGTCGTTGCCTTTTGGAATAACGCGTCCGTAGTCGGGGAACGTGCCGTCGATCAGTTTCGACGTGAGCGTCACCGTGCCGATCTCAAAGCGCACCTTCGCTTGGCTTATGCCGACCTTTATGGTTGCCGAACTGTCTTCAATGAGCCTGTGCAGCTCATGCACCGTCTTGCGCGGGACAATGACGCCCGGCATGCCTTCGCCGCCCTTGGGAAGCGGTAGCTCAACTTGCGCAAGCCGATGACCATCAGTGGCCACCGCACGCAGCGTTGCCGCCTTCTCGGCCTGCGCGGTGTGCAAGTAGATGCCATTCAGATAGTAGCGCGTCTCTTCAGTTGAGATGGCAAAGCGCGTCTTATCGATGAGACGTTTTAAGTCCTGCGCGCCAAGTTCAAAATCGTGGCTCAGCTGGCCGACGGCAATGTCGGGAAAATCCTCAGCGGGAAGCGTCTGCAGTGCGAAGCGTGCTTGACCCGCGGCCAGCGTGAGACGTTCCTTTTCCGCGTCTCTACGAATATCGACCTGGCTGCCATCGGGGAGCTTGCGCACAATATCATGCAGAATGTGCGCCGGTACCGTCACGGCACCGGGCGCACTCACATCGGCTGCAACCGACTCAACGACCTCACGCTCGAGATCCGTCGCCTTGAATTCTAGGGTCGAGTCGCGGGTTCGCAACAGTACGTTGGACAGAATGGGAATCGTCGTGCGTCGTTCAACCACACTCGTTACGTGGCCGAGCGCCCGCAAAAGTTCACCACGTTCAATCACTAGCCGCATGGCATTTTCCCTCGGCGCATTCTGGGAGGCTAACCCCACCACTGTCGAGTCCACAAGGCTGTCCTTTCGCGAGACGGCGGACCGCGGAGGCAGGGACCACTAAACTGAAGGAGGATTCGCGCCTAGACAACTTGACCCGATGCCGCCCTCTTTTTCAAGGGGCGGCATCGTTGACTGGGAATATCGGACCGTCACAACGTCTTAGGAACGGCGCCCAACGACGACGCCCCTCCCCAGTTTAGTTTGCCGTACCCGCGCTCCGGGTACGGTTGATCAATCTGGCCACTGAGGACCGCTCAATGGCTCAGTAGCTTCTTCAACTCCTCGATTTCCTCTTTCAAGCGAGGATTGCCAGTAATTTCGCGGTCGATCTTGCGGATCGCATGAAGCACCGTGGTGTGATCCCGGTTGCCGAACCGCCGCCCAATCTCAGGCAACGAACGCGCGGTCAGCTGCTTGGCGAGGTACATCCCAATCTGGCGCGGCCACACAACCGATCGATGGCGGCGCTGCGAAAGTAGATCACCTTTCGAGACGCCAAAGTGACGCGAGATTATGCGCAAGATATCCTCGATCTTGATGCGGCGCGGCTCCAGTCCTTGCACCAGATCGCGGATCACCGTCGCGGTAACGTCGGGGGTAATGGCCGTTCGCATATACTGCCACGTGGCATAGAGGCGAGTGATGGCACCCTCTAGCTCACGCCCACTTTCTGTGAGGCGCTCGGCCAGTAGCTCCAGGACCTCTTCCCCTAGCGTGAAGGAAGGGTCGCCGGCGCGCTTTTCATCCAGACGCTTTTGCAGAATCTTTAGCCGGAGTTCGTGATCGAGCGTCCCAAGCTCGGTGACAAGCCCACGCTGAAGCCGAGAGCGCATGCGCTCATTGAGGCGTTCAATGTGGTTAGGCGCACGCGCAGAAGCAACGACCACCTGCCGCCCGCCATCGAGCAGCGCGTTGATGATGTGGTCGAACTCCTGCTCCGTCCGTTCGCCGTGCATAAACTCCAGATCATCGATCAGGAGAATGTTAATGGAACGGAACTTATCCTTGAAGGCCAGCGGATCCTGACTGCGCAGCGCCTCGACGAACTGATAGCGGAAGCGCTCAGCCGTCAAATAGAGCACCTGTGCATGTGGCGCACGCCGCTTAACCTCCCAAGCGATCGCATGCAGCAGATGCGTCTTTCCCAGGCCGACCGACGAGTGGATGTAGAGGGGATTGAATCCGGGAGCGTCCGACAACGCCGTTTCGGCAACTTGCGTAGCGCCCGCATGTGCCATGCGGTTTGAAGCACCGATCACGAAGCTATCGAAGGTATAGCGCGGGTCGAGCGGCGAGCCCTCGAAGCCGCCCACGCTCGTCCTGCCCACGCTCTGAGCAGGAGGCACGAAACCGGCCATTCGCTGACCGTGCTCTGGCCGCGCGCTTGTCGGTGACCCATTGGCACCGCTACCTGATCCTGCTTGAGCCTCTTGGCCGTTGTTCCAGCGCGCAGCAGCCGCTCCGCCGGGCTGACGCAGCATGACCTCGACGCGTTCGGCCCCTTTGAACTCAGCGCGACAACAGTCGAGCAGGTCCTGAGAGTAGTGCGACTGGATCCAAGTTTTGAGGAACTTCACCGGCACTGAAACCTTGATGGTCTTGCCCTCGATTTCCTCAAATTCCAATGCATGAAACCAGCTGGAAAATATATCGTCACCGAGACGTGCGCGCAGCATGGCACGCACTTTCTGGCCTTTCGGCTCGCCGGTACGCTGTCCCGCCTCGCTCTGCCCCGAACTAGCGCCTCCGCCAGCCGCAGCTTTTCGCTCCGTCTTCTGAATCGTTTGCATTACTGACCCCCGCTACTTTTTCGGCTTTCTGACTTGCACCTCAAAGTCCCTGAACAAGTCCGCACCGTCGCAATCCACCGCCGCGGTTGCGTCGTCCGTCTTTGTTCAGTCGTCCGAATTGGGTGCTCTAACCTTGCACCCAAGGTAAGCCAGCGGCTTTCCAGCCGGCGACCTGCCCTCTATGGCGATCGGCATCGAGAGGCCCCTCGAAGCCATCCGCCACATTCCTACATCGCTCGAATCCTGCATTCGCCATGGCTTCCGCCGCCATGCGACTGCGAACACCAGATCGACAGATAAAGAACAACTCAGCATCCTTCTTGGCACCCGCCGCATCGAGCACAACCGCCAAACGCTCCGGGAATGCCGCGTCGATTTTGTTCTCCGGAGACGTCTGCCACTCGACCGTTAGAGCCTGCTTCCCGATTTTCTTAAGATCGGGTAGCCCAACGAACGTCCACTCCGCTCTCGTTCGCACATCGATCATCACGGAGTTGGCATCGCGCTGCAGACGAGCCCAAACCTCATCCACAGGCACATCCTCGACGTGGACGACTTCCATGGAATCCACTTGCGTTCTCCACAGACGCAGGTGCCGCAGATCTTTTTTCTGACTACGACCTACTTCACAGAATTCGGTAGACTTAAGAAAACAAACCCCGTCTTCTGGGTCCGCACCCAGAAAGATACGCAATACAAGATCCTAGTGACGGTAGAGCCAGGGACGAGATACTTAGAAAAACCTGGACCAACGCTCGTCGTTACTAAAGCAACTGCTGTTAACTCAACGTGAGTAACTCAGCCAAAAGAGGCTAGCGCTTTACGCATCGTTAAGCAAGTGGATGCAAGTGCAGTTGCGCGAGGTAGCTCATGCCAATAGGCGACGTCTGGTGCTGTGGAAAACTGGTGAATAAGTTTCACGAATTGTGAGTACGCAGCTGACGCAGTTGAAGATTTCCACACCTATGGAAGAGCGATCAGCATCGTGCGCACGCGCCGAACAGTTCCACGTCGCCTCGTCGATTTTTTTTCGAGCGCCCTTCGAAAAATATATCTGCGCCGACCTAATATGCCCGCGCAGTGCGCCCACAGCACCTCAAAATCCGCAACTTACAATCGTTCAAGAAATTTATTTGCTAGCGCGACTCACAACGGCCGTGTGGCGAAAATACCGCGACAGTGTCACGACCTACATGCGTTATGAAACGGTCAGCTAGCGATTGCCTTCACGCGCGCTGTGAGTCGAGAAATCTTGCGGCTAGCCGTCTTCTTATGCATCAAGCCCTTTTGCGCCGAACGCGCCAGCAACGGCGCTGCCGACTTCAATGCCTCAACAGCGGTGTCCTTGTTGCCGGCCGCAATCGCCGCTTCGACCTTTCGCACTTCGCCACGAGTCTGCGAGTTGCGGGCCTTGTTGATCTCTGTGCGACGAATCGAATTGCGAGCGGCTTTCTTTGCCGACCTAGTATTGGCCATTGCGTAACCCTTCATTGTACTTCGGCTTCGCTCCGTCCTTGCCTTTAAAGCTCCAACAAGCTGAAAGACAGAGCGAAACGCGCTCGCCGCCCGAAACCCTAGCTTCGAGCGGCTCAAGTTGGCTGTCGTATAGACGGCCGCTGCAGGACGGTCAACGGCCATGCGGGGGCGGAATAACTTGGCCGGCAAGGGAGAACAGGGCGCTAGAAATCTGCTAAGGGTCCTCCGGGAACCCCAAGAATAGGCCGATGGAGGGAATCGTATGACGTCGACTTGGGCTTGGATCACGGCTTTAATCATCGGCTTGTTGGCTATCATTTGGAGCGCGGGGGAGGATCGGCCGGGGATACATTTGGCGATGGCGGCATTGGCTTGTCTGGGGTTCGCGGTGCTCGCAGTTTGCGACTTCCAACGCCTGACTGCCAAAGGCGCCAACCTGCCAGCCCTCGCCAGCGCAACGGCCCGCGACATGGGCTTCGTATGGGCATGGGCCGCACTCGGCATGCTCCTTACTTACGTCTTCATTCTGAGTTGGCATGAGTGGTGGCAATATGTGCTCGCGGCCGGGGTCGTCGCAGTGCTGTGCTTCTTCTTTTCGGCGACGATGAGCCGAGATGCCGAAACAGGCAAGGAGGACGAAACCATACTCAAGTTGGCACGCTATCTTACGATCGCCCAGCTTGCCGGCATGCTCATCACCATGATCGGTCTTATCGTTGACGATAAGATGCCGCGAGGTATGCAACAGCCTGATTGGGCGGCTAACAACATATTCTTTTTTGGAGCGGCCGCGCTCGCGGTCATCAGTGCCAACGCCCTACGTATCCCGCGACCGAGAAATTCCTAGCCGCATCACAGCGAAGGGACGAGCTGCTACCTTGAGCACACAAGAAACGGAACGTGCGATACCCCTGAAGCCGCTGGTGCCAGCGATCTTGATGGCACTTGTGGTGAGCGTTCTTGTGATGGTCTTTGCTGCCGGACGAGATTCGCGCACAATTTTCGCATTTGCCGCGGCGCTCTTCGCAGCTCAAATGATCTTTGTGATGCTGCGCGTTAACTGGCCGCTGTTGAGCAACGGCCCGGTGCAATACAAAAAACACATCGCGGTCGATTCCGTTCTGCACAATTCTGTGCTTTCTGGTCTCGTTTACGCGTGGGGAGCGGTAGCAATGCTCGCCGTCTACTCCATGTCTGGTTTGAGTTGGCGCCACGGGTGGCAGTACGGCGCAGCCATGGCACTGGTTGCTGCTGGGATCTTTGTCTACACCCTTTGGCTGGTCGCCTCCGATGGTCGGCTTCGCGCCCCTCGCGCGCTCGCGATCGTGACGAGCCTCGGAGCATTGCAGGGATTCGGTATGATCGTTGCGTTGGCCTACCTTCTCCTTTCCGGCAAGCTCGCCACGCCCAAGTCCGATTGGGCTGCCAACGATATCTTCTTTGCTGGTGGCGCGACGCTTACGCTGTTGTCGCTGCTCTCAGTGCTATCATATCGTAAGCTCATCTAAGCGCCCGGCTCGCACTGACGCGCACCGTTCACCGCTGACAATTCGGACAGAAGAATGTCGAGCGGCCCCTTTGGAAGATGCGGCGCACGCTGCCCGTGCAATCGGTCCATACACACGGCTGTCCCTGGCGGCCATAGACAGCAAATGCCTCTTGAAATGAGCCGATCGCGCCGTCCGCGTGGCGGTAGTCACGCAAAGACGACCCCCCCGCAGCAATCGATTCTCGCAGCACAGCTTGGACACATTCAACGAGCCGCACAGCCCGCGCTGTAGGCGCGCCGCTCTTCCTTGCCAAGCAGTCCGCCCTGCGCTTCGGCGAAAGCCCAGCACGAAACAGCGCCTCGCACACATAGATGTTGCCAAGACCCGCCACGATGCGCTGGTCGGCCAAGAACGCCTTGAGGTCTACCGCTTTTCCCGCCGCACGTTGGGCCAAGTATTTCGCCGTTAGTGCCGGGCCAAGCGGTTCTACGCCAAGCCCTCGCATTAGCGGATGCGAAGCAAGATCGGCTTTGGCAATGAGCAACATGAAGCCAAAACGGCGTGGATCGTTGTATGTAACGACAGCGCCGTGCTCCATGTGAAACACAACGTGGTCGTGTTTGGGGTTGGCCGTCGTCGCAAAGGCAAATTCGCCCAGCTGCCGGCCTTGAGGCTGGTCCTTTCGGAGCACGCAAAAGACCGTGAACCTGCCGGTCATGCCGAGGTGCATGAGGAGCACCTCACCGCCGGACAGGTGCGCCAGCAGATACTTCGCCCGCCGCTCCAGGTGTTCGACCCTCTGGCCGGAAAGACGGCGGGCAAAGCGCTCGGGAAAGTCAAACCGAAGGTCAGCACGGCGCTGCTCTACATGTGCAAAGCGGGCACGTGTGAGCGCCGGCTCCAGGCCTCGACGGATAATCTCCACTTCGGGTAGCTCGGGCATTCTCTTAACCGCTTAGGCAAAGCGTTGGCGACCAACGCGACGGGACCATAGCGCGGGCCAAGAGGCTTCGCTATTGTCCGCCCCCATGAGCGATCCCATCAGCGAAAAGCGGCGCAGCGGCGCTGCTCGCCAGACGACATTCGGCTTCCGCGATGTGCCGGAGGCAGAGCGCCAGGGCCTCGTGAACGAGGTCTTTGCCGCCGTCGCCGATCGCTATGACCTCATGAACGACCTGATGTCAGGCGGCTTACACCGCTTGTGGAAGGACGACCTCGTAGGCTGGCTCAATCCGCCACGCAACGATCGGTCCTTCCGCCTACTCGATGTCGCGGGGGGCACGGGCGACGTTGCCATTCGCTATGCCCGTGCAAGCGGAGCAAATGCGACCGCCGTCCTGTGTGACATCAGCTGCGAAATGCTCGATGTGGGGCGCCGCAAAGTGCGCGAGGCAGGCTTTGATCAGCGCATCACCCTCACACAAGGAAATGCCGAGGCGCTGCCGTTTCCCGATCGCGCATTTGACGCCTACACGATCGCGTTCGGCATCCGTAATGTCACACACATGGATAAGGCTCTTCGTGAAGCCTTTCGCGTCCTGAAGACCGGCGGCCGCTTTCTCTGCCTTGAATTCTCTCAGGTACAGGTGCCGATCCTCGACCGGCTTTATGATTTCCATTCCTTTGAGGTCATCCCGCGTCTGGGTAAACTTGCCGCAGGCGACGCGGAGCCCTATCGCTATCTTGTCGAGAGCATCCGCAAATTCCCCGCGCAGGAGCGCTTCGCCGCGATGATTTGTGAAGCTGGATTTGCGCGCGTCAGCTACCGCAATTTGACGGGCGGCATAGCGGCCATCCACTCGGGCTGGAGGATCTGACGCCGCAGCACTGTGCCGCCTCAGAACTTGCCGGCCCATCCCAGGACGGATCGGCGAACCGGCGAAAATTGCGTTCGTGTGCGCGTCACGCAGCAGCTATGGCACGCTCACTCTCCGCCGCCGCGCGAATTGCAGAAATTCTCTCCGCATAAGCGTCGCGACCGCCGCCACCGGTGAACACTGCAGAGCCCGCCACCAGCACGTTGGCCCCAGCAGCCGCAACGAGCCCTGCCGTCTCAGGCTCGATCCCACCGTCGACCTCGATATCAATCGGGCGATTGCCAATCATTTCTTTTACGCGGCGGATTTTCT
>CAZURR010000015.1:0-32633 GCA_964622715.1 uncultured Hyphomicrobium sp.
TTTTCGCAACGGTTGACCTGCCACCTGAAACGAGCGCAGGCACGCGCCGGCGCATGGCCGAGGTGTTTTCTGGCCAAGCCCGTTCAGCGACCTGGTAGAGGATGTTCGCACGTCAGGATCGATGTCTCGCGATCATGCGAGGTTTGAAGAACGCGCACGAGAGGGCACTGCTTCAACGCCGAAGCCAGCATGGGGGGAAGGCAACCGCGCGTCGCTGATCCCGCTCATTGAGGGGTGCTCATGTAGCGTCTGGCGCGCGAGCATGGAGTGATGAGCAGACCCGAAAAATTGGGCCGTGCTCTCGCAGAGGAAAAGCGATGACGTGCTGTTTCTGCCCCTTTGCAGGGGGACACAGGGGTGATACACAAGGTAAGAAATCGCCAGCAGAAACAAAGTCCTATTGCGCACTTTGGGTGAGTCTCTCCCTTTGCTTCAGTCGTCCCGCCCTCAAGCCGGCACGTTCGATTTTCTTCAACTTCCCCGTGAGCATTGACCCATGAAGCTGGTGCGTTTTGGAAATCCGGGCGAGGAAAAGCCAGGCCTCGTCGACTCGGACGGCGCGATCCGTGATCTCTCCGCCCATGTGGCCGACTTCGCTGGTAGTGCGCTCTCGCCTGCTTCGCTCGACAAGCTGCGCGCCATCGATCCGGCATCGCTGCCGCTTGCACCGGCCGGCGTGCGACTCGGGGCGCCCGTTGCCGGTACGCGCAACTTTATCGCCATCGGTCTCAACTTCGCTGATCATGCCAAAGAGACAGGGCAGGACATCCCCGCTGAGCCGATTCTTTTCAGCAAGGCAGCTAATTGCATCGTCGGCCCCTACGACGACGTCATGCACCCCAAAAATGCTTTCAACATGGATTGGGAAGTTGAGATGGCTTTCGTCATCGGTACGCGGGCACGTTACGTCCAGGAAAAGGACGCCATGGCCCACATTGCGGGCTTTTGTATTTGCAATGACGTTTCCGAGCGTCGTTTCCAGGTCAAGCGCGGCGGACAGTGGCTGAAGGGCAAATCGGCTGAGACATTCGGCCCGCTAGGGCCATGGCTCGTCACGCCCGATGAAATCCCCGACGTGCACAATCTCGCGATGTCCCTCGACGTCAACGGCGAGCGCAAGCAAACCGGCGCGACCAGCACAATGATCTTTTCAATCCCGTTTCTGCTGGCGCATGTCACGGAGTTCATGGTGCTCGATCCCGGCGACGTGGTGACGACGGGAACCCCACCGGGCGTGGGTTCGGCCCGGAGACCCCGCGAGTACTTGAAGTCTGGCGATGTGATGACCTTACGCATCGACGGTCTGGGCGAGCAGCGCCAGACGGTCGTTCCCTTCGAGATGTGAAGGGGCTGGAGCGGGTCTGACCGAAACGGACAGACACCGCGACCAACGGATCAATAACTCTGCTGTACTTTGGACCTGTGCTGGTCGTGGCGCATTGATTTGCGCGTGCGTGCCCAACTATCGGCATCGAGTTTCTGCGCGGCTTCAAGGTTCTTTTTCTCCAGCTCATTGAGGGCGCCGATTGCGGCGGTCGGCGCCGCCGAAGCGCCGGAACCGTACTGCTTATAGGAGCGCTTGATGTAAGCGGCATTGTCATTCAAAAGCTTGCGCGCGCCGGTGATGTCGCCCTTGTCGCGCAGCTCGACTGCCTTTTCGCTTTGCTCGGTTGCGACCTGTTCGGTGACTTGGCTCATGACCGTCTTGTTTAGGCTGTCGTCGACCTCTTTCTCGTTCGCAGAAAAACGCACCTTCGGTTGCGCTTTGATGCGTGCCGGGGCGCCATCCTTGTCGAGATCAAGGTATTCGACATTGATGTCAGCGATGTCGGCGGCGCCTTCACTATGGTTCTCAGGCGCAGCCAGCTCGACAACGACATAACGCTCGTTCTCAGCTTGCAGCTGGTTGAGCTTCACCTTGATGCGGTTGCCGTCGATCTCGCCGTCGCGGCCTAAGATGCGCGTGGGTTTGAACCCGAGTTTGCATTCGATGATGATGGTGATGTCGCGGGCCGAGACTGACAGCGCATCGCCGAACTCCCGGTCGAACACTTCCGCCAAGTCGCTCGGACGCTCGACGAATACGTGGTTGCCGTCGCTGGAGGCAGCGAGCCGCTGCATCAGATCCTCGTTATAGTCGAGGCCGAGGCCAATGGTACTAACCGAGATGCCTTTTGAGGCGAGCTTGCGCCCCAGACGTGCAAGGTCGCTTGGCGAAGACGGTCCAACGTTCGCAAGACCGTCGGACAGCAGGACGACGCGATTGACGTTATTATCGGATAGGAACGCTTCGATCTGACGGCCACCTTCTTTGACGCCAGCGTGGAGCGCGGTTGTGCCACCCGAACGCAGCGCATCGATGGCACGCTTCAACCTTGCGCGCGAGCTGCCGAGCGAAGCGGCTGGGCTAAGCACATCGACGTCGTGATTATAGGCGACGAGTGCCAGCGTGTCATCGGAGGAGAGCCGATCGAGCGCTACGCGCGCGCCTTCCTTGGCAGCGGCGATGCGCGGACCGTTCATGGAGCCGGAGCGGTCGATAACGATCGCAACATTGACCGGCGTGCGCCGGTTGCGGTTGGCGGCAGTCAGGCTCTTGAGGCTTAAGCGCAGATAGACGCGACCCGCATTCTTCGTTGGCAGCACAGACTGCCCGAGCTCAGCGTCGAGTTTGATCTCGGCGGCAGCAGCCGGCGGGGCAAGTGTTGCAGTAGCCATCGGCGCGGCCAGAGTGAGCGCGATGGCCGTTTGGCGAATCATAGGCATGCTGAGAATTCTCCTCATTCAAAATGGAGGAGGACACTAGCTTTCGCGCGCGGCGGAAGCGGGCTCGCGGCGTGACGAAATCGCGATTGTCTCGTGACGGAAAAGAGAATTGGCTAACAGGATGTTAATGCGCCACGCGGGCCGAACTGCACGACGAATGCCGCGGATTAGTTCAGCGTCCGCTTGTCGTCGCCGAAAGCGATGGGTGCTTGGTTGCCTTGCAAAGCTTGATTGAAGCCCACTTCCAGACGGCGCCAGGAGAATTCGTTGCCGCGGCCGTTACCCCTAAAGGTTTCAAATAACGTGCGCGCGACGTCATAGAGTGCGGTCTGTTCCGACGATAGATGACCGGCACCCGCATCTGGCTCCAACGCCTCGACCAGAGCCCTAAGATCCTGCTCGTAAGGACCGTTCGGGAATAGCATCAGTACGGGCCAGTTCTGCGCAATCTCCTGGTAGGCCACCCTGAGAAGCTGTTTCTTACGCTCCTGACCGGGCCGCAGTTGATTGTTTCTCAATGAATAGGCCTGTTCGAGCGACATGCGCGCTTGCTCGTCGCGCGCGGCAAGCGCCTTGTCGAGCAACTGGTTGCTACTGCGAGCACGCGAAAACGCTTCGTTCGCGGCCACGGCGGCGCTGAGGGCTGGGCCGGAGCATTGAGCATATGTCTCTGGATCAACGTGCAGAGCGTCGAGAAGTTCGGCGAGGTATTGGGCCTTTTGGTCAGCTGCCATTTCATCCAACAAATGCGCCTGATTTGCAGCGGGTCCGGCCTCATCCTCATCATGTCGCTTATCTTCGATCGCCTTCGACGGCTCACTAAGGGAGCCACCGAACGTCTGCTCTGGTGGGGCCGACTCGATCTGCATTTGCCCATAATCGCTGACCATCGTGCGCGCGCGAATAACGGCCAACGTCCGATAAAAATCGCGGTGCACGAAGTAGTGCTTGGCATCGCTGCCGGCACGTTGCACGCGGCCGAGCGTTGCGCCAGCATTCAGCGTGTTGCGCACGACGCGGATGTGCTCGGGTACGACCTCATCGAGCTTGATTTCGCCGGTAAAGCCTCGATCCTCGCTCATTGGGTGAATGTAGTGGAGCACCGTGTCGGCGTTTTGGCTGAGGTTAGGAAGCAGCGCCACTCCTACGATCTTCTCCAGCTCTGCCAAATTGACGTGATGGTCGCTTGCCTCGAACGCCTTCTTGGCGACCACGGATAGGAATTCGAAGAGTTCCGAGCGGACAAGATAGCGCTGGCCCGCCGCGTCGTACTCGACCGCGTGGATCGTAGCACCCGCATTGAGCACGGCGAGCACGCGCCCAGCTGAATGGTGGTCGAGCTGTTCTGGGCGCACCTCGGCCATAAAGCCCGATACGTTTGTGATGGGGCGCAACGACCGCAAGGTAAGCCGGGCCGTCTCGAAAGTATCGGGCAGTAGCGCATTCTCGATGATCGCCTCGAGCTGCTGAGCTGTACGCGCCTTAAAACTCGGCACGTCTGACAGCGGCGAGCGCACGGCATTGGCGCCGAACAGACCCGACATGAATACGAGCAAGTCGATCGCGATGGCGATGCCTAGCGCCAGATAGGCAAGACGATTGCCATCTTGGAAGGCGTTCCACGTCACGACGAAGCGGTGGGCCTTGTCGTCGCGATTGAGCTCAGCGCTGTTGATCTTGGTACGCAGTTCGTCCGTTTCTTGGCTCGGCAACCCGGAGTCAGCAAGGCATCTGCGCGCAAAGCCGAAAAGCTGATCGGCGCCCTTGTTGGCCTCCAGCCGCTCGCCACCCGCACAGTTGCTGTTAAACGTCTTGGCGCCTGCATTGAGCCCGAACATGACGGCCGCGGCCTCGCTCGCCTGTTTGGGATCGCAGTCGATGCCAGCGATCTTGGCCTTGGTAACTTCGGTGCTCGCCATCGCGCTAAGGAGTTGCGAGCACTGCTGATGCAGACTGGTCAAGTGCTCCTCGTCGGGCTTCTGGCGAAATTCTGCCTTCGCCTTTTCGAAGTCCGCAAGAATCCGTGTCGGATCGAAGCGCTGAGCGTCTTCCTCCTCACCCTTTCCCAGTGCTAGTCGAATGCGCTGCTCGGCCGTTTGCGCTTCGGCGTGAAAAGTAGCGAGGTCGCCATCGATCGTGGCGAGTTCTCGGTCAATCTGCGCAATCCGCGATTCGACGGTGTTCAAGCGCTTCTTCGCATTGTTGGTGCGCTCTTCGGCGATCTTGTAGGCCGCCCTGAGTTTGGCCAGCTCTGTCATGCGCTCGCGATAGATCGGCCCCTTGCCGACTTTTCCAGTGCCCTCCACACCTTTGTCCTCGGCCATGGCCTCCACGCGCTTGGCATCGACCTCGCGCGCCTTGGCGTCAAGATCCGACTTCTTTTTGGCATAGATGGCAGCGAGCTCAGGTCGTTCTGCGGCGAGCCGCGACTTCTCTTCGACGAGTGACGTCTTCTTGTTGGCGATCCCCGCTTGGCTGCTTTGAGCCGTCGCGATGCGCTCTTGTTGCTCCTTGATCGTGCGGTTCTTGGCTTCGACCTGTTCGCTGAAATAACGCTCGATTTCGCCTTCGGCACCCTGTGCGGCTGTGGCGAGATTGGTCAGCTGTTTGTCATAGGCTTGCCAGCCTGGGCTTGTGAATAGCGCTTCGGCTTCTTGAATTCTGCGTCTTTCGGTGGTCTGGCCGATGTCAGCGACGATGCCGGCCACCTGATTTTGCGCACGTAGTTCGGCGGCCCGAATGCGTTCTGACTGAGGGAAGATCGCCGTGAACAACGAATCAAACGAAAAGAAGACCGATGTGGTCATGCAGGCAAAGAACATTACCCACAGCGCGGCGTTCTTGAGAATAATACGGGAGCCTTGCAGGTAGGGTTTGATGATATCGCTTGTCGCGTAGATAACGAGCAGCGCAACTATCATTAAGCCGGCGGTAAAGATCAGTAACTGGTCGCCAAGCTTGCTCCAGCCCAAGTCGGACGTGGTTGTTCCACTCAGATCGATATTGCCCGTGCTCTGCAGGACAATCGCCATGAGCGCGAGAAAAAGCAAAATGCCGGCGATGCCGCCAAGCACCGCTTGCAGGCCCCTATTGATACCGCGCGGTGCACCGGCGGCCTGCACGCTCATTCCAGTGGCAAAGGTCTCACCAATGAGCCAGGCTGCGATCAGCATCACACCTTGGATGCCGAACGTGATCATGAAGGACAGCAGCGGCTCTTGCGTGAAATTGCGCATGCCGTCCCAGGTGGTCCACCCGGAGGCGAGCGACAGCACCACGCCCGTCGCACCGAGCAGCGCGAGACGCCAATTGGAGAGGACTGTGTCTTCGATTTTGCGCCAAACGGGCTTGCCGAGTTTGGAGACGATATACCAGCCTAACAGGATCAGCCCGGTATAGGTGAGCATGTCTTTCCAGTGCAAGCTGAACCAATCACCAAGCGACGCGGCACCGGCCGACACGCTGCTGACCCCTTGCACCACGTCCATTCGCCCTTCCTCCACCTCGCTGCGTCATTGGGAAACCCAAGTTTTTCCTGATTCGCGAGCCATGTTCACCATACGCCGGCATCCCGCGATTTGCATATGCGGCATGCAAGCAACCATACGGTGCAAGATGATCACACTGCCAGGCGACTTCGCGGCATGAATGAGGCAATCGCATGCTCATGGAGAGGATTTAATCAAACTCGCAAGCAGGCGGGACATAAGACGATCAGTGATGCGCGCTAAACGGATTCAAACAGCGCCGCTAACCCCATGCCGCCGACAACGCCAAGTGTCGCCACGCCGAGCTTGGGGCTATTGGTGTCTTTGTTGCGCGCCATGCGCGTGAAAAGGCGTGTCACAAGTACTGCGCTTGCTGCGCCGAACGGATGGCCGCGTGCTATGGCACCGCCGTCCGGATTCACGAGATCCTCATCGAGCTCAAGGATCTTGGCCAACGCGATGACTTGCGCTGCCGAGGACTCGCTCATTTCGATAACGCCAAAGTCCGCCAGCTTGTAGCCGTTGAGGCGATCGTTGAGTTTCTTCATTGCTTCAATAGGGGCTGACGGCTCCTTGTCGGGTCGCACGCCTTGAGCCGTGCTTGCGACGAGACGCAGCGCACGCGGTTTTGCAAGCGAGTCCCAGATGCGCTGCGATACAACAATGGCGATCGCGGCGCCGTCATGCATTGTGCTGGTATTGCCGGGGGTCAGCGTTCCGTCTGGCGGCAGATAGGGGGCGAGCTGAGCAAGGTCTTTGAGATCAGGCTCTATCGCGCTCTGGTCGCGCGCCTCCGCCGGGTTGGCGCGCATCGGGACGATCTCGTTGATGAACCGTTTCGCGTTACGGGCGACCTCTGCCTTGAGGTGCGAACGTAACGCGTAGGCGTCCTGTTGCTCACGATTGATGCCAAGCCGTAACCAAAGCGCCTCCGCGGCCTCAATGAGCGGTGGCCCGTCGCCTTGCTCGCCAAGCTCCGCCTGTAGCCGCGTAAAATGTGGCGTCTGGTAGATACTTCTCGGCTTGGCGATCCGCCAAGGCGCCATCGAAATGGCTTCCGCGCCACCGGCGGCAACGACTTCGACCTCGCCGGCTGCGACCATGCGAATGGCCGCCAAAATAGCATCGAGCCCAGACCCGCACTGGCGGTCGATGGTCGAGGCCGAAGCTGTTTCCGGAAGGCCAGCAGCTAACGCGATGAGGCGAGCGGGATTGCCACCTTCAGAGGCATTTCCAACAATAATTTCATCAACTTGTGCGGGATCGAGGCCGCCATCGTGCAACGCAGCGGCGATGACAGGCGCGCATAGCTCCTCAAGACGCCGGTTCTTATGGAGGCCACCAACGCGGCCGATCGCGGTCCGGCGGGCCGCGATGATGTACGCGGGAATGGGGCGCATTGGGCGGTTTAGGGTTCTCTGAATTACGCTGTTACAACGCGCTGCCAATTGGCAGGAGCGCGCTTCACCATTTGTCGTACGGCGCGCAATCAACCATATGATGGTGGCAGAAAAGGGAAGGCGCCACGGCGCTCAAGAAGGCCACGATCCGCAAGGATGGCTCGCATGGTCCTCTAAAGGGCGGTGCTAGGCTCCAGGCAAGCCATGGTGTAAGCTCAAAAAAACACGAAAGTTTGGGAAGGAAAATGTCCGAGGGTCAAGCCAAACATCCTTTTCCTAGCTCTGGAACTCTGAGCGATCGTCGCTTGGCTAAGGCTATGGAGAGGGCTAACCAAGCTTTCACTGAGAAGAGCCTGCGATTCACCAAGCTTCGCCAGGACGTATTCGAGGAGATCGCTGCAACCTATACCTCAGTCGGTGCTTACGACGTCCTCGCACGCTTGGCCGAAAAGGGTACCCGCTTAGCGCCAATCTCGGTCTACCGCGCTATCGATGCGCTGCTCGAAGCGGGTGTCATCCACCGTTTGGAGAGCAAGAACGCGTATTTCGCTTGCCGTAGGTTGGATCATACTCCCGGGCGCCGGCCGATCGTACTCTCCTGCGAGAACTGTAATGCCGTCGCCGAGGTTGACTCGGAGGGCATCTTCGAAACCATTGACCGCATCGCAAAGGCTGCGAATTTTCAACCGCGGGTCAGATTCGTTGAAGTTTTGGGCACTTGTCGCAACTGCGCGTCTAAGAAGGACTAAAGTATCCCATGGGCGATCGGGAAGGGCGAATATCGCCCGGCGCTGAGGGAGTGCACGGTCACTCCCGCGCTCAAGGACATGACCTGAGTTGCAGACCAGACGCGCGCGCAAAATCCGTTCACCCTTTCGATCCGGGCGCGCTCATCTCCGCGCGCGGTCTAGGCATGAGCCGAAACGGTCGCGACCTGTTGAACGATGTCGACCTCGACATTTTCGAGCGCGAGATCGTAACGCTCATTGGTCCCAACGGTGCGGGCAAGACGACACTCGTGCGCGTGCTGCTCGGTCTGGAGAAGCCCGATAGCGGTGAGGTGCGCCGGTGCAAGGATTTGCGCGTGGGGTATGTGCCGCAGCGTTTCGATATCGATTCGGTGATCCCCATGACGGTTGCGCGGTTCCTGATGCTGGGCGGCCACGAGCCCCCCGAGCGCGTCACTGCGATCCTTTCAGAGGTTGATGCAAGTTACACGCGCGATCAGCAGATAGCAGAACTGTCGGGTGGTGAGCTGCAGCGAATCGTGCTCGCCCGCGCCTTGCTACGCACACCCAATCTTTTGGTGCTTGATGAGCCAGTGCAGGGCGTGGACTACACTGGCGAAGCGGAGCTTTACAATTTGATTGGGCGTTTGCGCGACACCCACGGTTTCGGCGTGCTGCTCGTCTCGCACGATCTGCATATCGTAATGGCAAAAAGCGACAGGGTAATTTGTTTAAACCGGCACGTCTGCTGTTCCGGCATGCCCGAGACTGTCGCGCAGCATCCCGCCTATGTGCGCCTCTTTGATGCCGAGGCGGCGCGTGCCTTCGCCGTTTATCGCCATCACCACGATCACAGCCACGACATTGCCGGGCACGCGCATCCGGTAGGGGAAGGGGACGCAGAGGACACTAGCGCCCAAGGGGGTTCGCGTGTTTGAGCCGTTCATGGTTCGCGCGCTGATCGCTGGGCTGGGACTTGCCATCATCGCCGCTCCACTGGGTTGTTTCGTCGTCTGGCAGCGCATGGCCTATTTTGGTGAGACCGTTGCGCAGGCGGGTCTTATTGGCGTGGCACTCGGTCTCGCGCTGCAAATGAACTTAACCCTTGGTGTCATGCTCATTGCGATCGTCATCGCGTGCTTACTCCTCTGGTTCTCGCGCCAAAAGGCCGTCCCGCTGGATTCCATTCTTGGCCTATTGCATCACGCCGCACTCGCGTCTGGTGTGATCGCCATCTCGATGATCGGGGGGCCGCCCGTCGATCTGATAGGGTTCCTATTTGGCGATGTCTTTGCAATTACGCGTGAGGACCTTGTGTGGATATTCGCCGGAGGCTGCATCGTGCTCGCGGTGGTGGCTTGGCTGTGGCAGCCACTCCTGCGTTTGGCGGTTCACGAGGAGCTGGCGGCGGCCGAAGGTGTAGATCGCGAACGCGTGCGCACCGTGTTCATTATTCTCCTGGCAGTCGCGATTGCAGTCGCGATGAAGATCGTCGGCATTCTCTTGGTAATGGCTTTCCTTGTCGTTCCCGCGGTAGCCGCACGGCCATTGGCCGGCACACCAGAGCGTATGGTCGTGCTGACGGCTTCTATTGCGGCGGGAAGCGTGTTAGCTGGCCTATGGCTTTCGGCCACCGTCGATTCGCCAGGGGGCCCCTCAATCGTCATTGTTATGTCCGCAGTGGCCGGTCTTTCCTTAACGTTGGCGGCTCTAAAACGTCGCCATTGACGCCATTTCAACGCCGGGCTCTGGCCAGCTGCCGGGCGGTGGACTAGTTAGGCAGCAGGTTGGATTGCCGAGACAAGAGACCACGCGAGGTTGCGCCATGGATCTGATCGCTCCGAGGCGGCAAACGCATCGGGTCACTGTCGCAGACGTGACCGTCGGCGGCGGCGCGCCTATCGTCGTGCAGTCGATGACCAACACTGATACCGCCGACATTGACGCGACGGTTGAGCAGGTGGCAGCCTTGGCGCGCGCCGGTTCCGAACTCGTGCGCATCACCGTTGATCGCGACGAGGCGGCAAAGGCGGTGCCTCACATTCGCGATCGACTTGTGCGGCGCGGTCTATCGCTGCCACTCGTTGGCGACTTCCATTACATTGGTCACACGCTGTTAAACCAAAATCCGGCCGCAGCCGAAGCACTCGACAAGTATCGCATCAACCCGGGCAATGTAGGCTTCAAGGATAAGAAGGATCGGCAGTTCGGCGAGATTATTGAAATCGCCATGCGCTGGAACAAACCGATCAGGATTGGCGTCAACTGGGGCTCGCTGGACCAGGAGCTGTTAACGCGCTTGATGGATGAAAATGCTGCAGGCGACTCGCCGAAAGATGCGCGCTCCGTCATGCATGAAGCGATCGTCCAATCGGCTCTGCTATCGGCGGAGCGCGCCGAAAAGCTGGGACTGGGTTCCGATAAAATTATACTCTCGGCCAAGGTCTCCGCAGTACAGGACCTCGTCAGCGTCTACACAAAGCTTGCTGAACGCTGCCACTATGCACTGCACGTCGGCCTTACCGAGGCCGGCATGGGCTCCAAGGGCGTCGTGGCTTCGACAGCGGGCATCGGTCTGTTGCTGCAGGCGGGCATCGGCGACACCATTCGTGTCTCGCTCACCCCCGAGCCCGGTGGAGACCGAACGCTTGAGGTCAAGGTCTCGCAAGAGATTCTGCAAAGCATGGGGCTGCGATCGTTCTTGCCGGTCGTAGCGGCTTGCCCCGGCTGCGGACGTACGACGTCAACAGTGTTTCAGGAACTTGCTCGCGACGTGCAGGACATGATCCACGAGCGTATGCCTGTGTGGCGCCAGAAGTACCCCGGCGTAGAGGAATTGAGCTTCGCGGTGATGGGCTGCATTGTGAACGGCCCTGGCGAATCAAAGCAAGCCGACATTGGCATATCGCTTCCTGGTACGGGTGAAACCCCCGCCGCCCCGGTGTTTATCGACGGAAAAAAGGCAATGACACTGCGGGGCCCAAATATTGCCGTTGAATTCAAGAGAATCGTGGAAGACTACATTGAGCGGCGCTTTGGCTCAGTTTCTGCCGGCCTGGAGCATTATAAAGATTCGGCCTAAGGATATGCGCCGCCGGCGCGTCTGGGGAAAGCCAATGAAAACGTCAAGGAATTCACTGCAAGGTCGATGTGTGGTTTGCACGCTCGCCATGTTTTTTTCGCTGCTCGCCGGCTGTTCTGGCTCGTCTGTCGGCGAAGTCGACACGGTCTTCCTTACGGCGGCAGGGAGCTGGGATCGGAACCACGACAACGTCATCACATGCGAAGAGTGGAAGGCATATGCGGGAGAGCTCTACGATGGGGCTGATTCCAATCGCGATGGGTTTGTCGACTCGACGGAGTATGGACGGATCATTGGCACCGATCGGATGTTTCAGACGGTCGATCTCAGCTATTACGATGCGAACGGCGATGGAAAGCTGACGCGGGCTGAATTTGTTGATAAGCCCAACCGGGCTTTCGCGCTTCTTGATAAAAACAAAGAGTGCCGGCTCACGGGGAGCCAGGTCGCGGGCGCTAGGTCCGGAACAGCGAAAACGTTCGAGTACAAGAAACCCGAGTCCGGCGATCCCCGCGATGCGCAAAAAGGACCGGGTGGGCCTATCTAGTTCGCGTTGCCCTGATACACTCTCCGCGTCACCGCTCTTCAGCCCATTAGCATTCCTAGCGAGTGCGCTGGGCGGCGAAGCGTGCAGCCTCGATAAGTGTCGCAGCGCGATCGCCAAAGAAGTGTAGGGCCTCGATGGCTTCTCGTTCTGCTTTTTTAAGACACGCGCGCGCGTCATCGATGCCAAGAAGTTTGACGAGCGTGGCTTTGCGGCGTGCATCATCTTTGCCGGTCGCTTTGCCGACGGCTTCGGCATTGCCTTCTGCGTCGAGCAGATCGTCGGCAATCTGGAAGGCGAAGCCAAGGTGCTCGCCATAGCGCCGCAGCGCTGCGCGTTCGTTGTCCGTTGCTCGACCGAGGAGGGCGCCTGCTTCACAGGCGCAGGCGATGAGCGCGCCGGTCTTGAGTGCTTGCAGTTGGCGAATGTGTTCAATTGTTGGCCGCGCGGGTGCATCGCGTCTGTCTGCTTCCAGATCCAGCATTTGACCGTCAACCATTCCGCGTGCGCCTGCCGCTTTGGCAAGCGCAAGGACAAGGTTCGCGCGAACGTCCGCGTCGCGGTCCGTCGTCGGCCGCGCGAGGATTTCGAAAGCGAATGTCAAAAGCGCATCGCCGGTGAGGACCGCGGTCCATTCATCGTAGGCCTTGTGGACGGTGGGCTGGCCCCGCCGCACGTCATCGTCGTCCATGCAGGGTAGGTCGTCATGCACCAGCGAATAGCAGTGGACACATTCGATGGCCGCGGCTGCGTTGAGCGCTGCGCGCTGTTCCACCCCAAATAGGGCCGCGCTCTCAATCACAAGGAAGGGGCGAAACCGTTTTCCGCCGGCAAGAACCGCATGGCGCATGGCGCCGGCCAAACGTCCTTCGGCTGATGCCCCATTTTCGTCCAGCAAGACCTTCAATTGGTCCTCGATACGCCGGGCTGAGGCTTCAAGCCTTTGCACAAATTCCATTCGCGGATTACCTAGTGGGCCTGGCGCCAGGGCACCAAGTTGGCGGCTACGGTAAGGGAGTATGCGCCGCATATAGCACCGGGGGAATGTAAGGACAGTATGGATAAGTCCGATCCGCCAACTGACAAGTCCATTGACCCCACAACGGGCAAGCCACTGCCGTCCAATCCGGCGGGCGAACCGTTGCATCCAGCCCAACTAGGACCCATGGCAGAGCAGTCCGAATCCGAGGCGTTAGGCAAGCCTGTAGCGGTCGCGGGAATTTCCACTGAGTCCCCGCTGGGGCTAACGGGTCGATTCCAAGCAGGGTTACGCACCTTGCTTGCCTGGTGGGACGCGCGACGCGTCAAAGACATTAGCATCCGCGCAGCCAAGGTCGTCGCGATCGTCTTCGCCGCGTGGTTCAGCGTCGTGTTGCTCCTGATTGTCGTTTTTCGCTTTGTCAATCCACCGTATTCCAATCTTATGTTGCTTGAGCGGCTAGGCGGCACACGCATTACGCAGAAATGGGTGCCGCTAGAGGCCATCTCTCCGAACCTCCATCGCGCAGTGATCATGTCCGAGGATGGACGGTTCTGCCAGCACTGGGGCATCGATTTCGCCGAGGTGCTCAGCGCCATCAGGCGGGCTTCAGGAGGCACGCCACGCGGGGCGAGTACGATTACAATGCAAGTGTCGAAAAATCTGTTCCTGTGGCCATCGAAGAGCTACGTGCGCAAGGCCATTGAGGTTCCGGTGACTTTTGCGATTGAGTTCGTCTGGCCCAAGAGGCGGATTTTGGAGGTCTATCTCAATATTGCCGAATGGGACCGAGGCGTCTTTGGCGCTGAGGCTGCGGCGCGGGCCCACTTCAAGCGGTCGGCCAGGCACCTCACCGCACGCCAGGCGGCGCTGCTTGCCGTGGCGCTGCCCAACCCGATCACCCGGGATGCCAGCAATCCAGGCCGTTGGACATCACGGCGGGCTAACCGTATCCAGCGGCTTGCGGCCCGTTCTCCCTGGGCAGTCAGCTGTATTCAGCTCCCAAACCGCTAGCCGAAGCAAAGCCTTGGCACGATCGAGGGATTTTGGGTATAAAGCGCCGGATAAGAGCCCCGGTTCGGTGGTCGACGCCGGGGCATTTGTATGTGGAAAGTGCAGCTTTGAGGCCGCACGGACCGGTGGGCGGCAGGTGCGATCGCGCAGATTGCCGATTGATGGAGTTCTGACAGATGGCTGTTCCAAGAAATAAAGTGTCGGGATCAAAGAGAGGCATGCGGCGCTCGCATGACGCTCTCAAGGCTCCAACCTATGTTGAGGACAAGGAGTCGGGTGAGCGACGGCGCCCCCACCATATTGATCTTAAGACTGGCAAGTATCGCGGTCGGCAGATTCTTGAGGCGAAAAACGACGTCTAGGGTTTAGGGCCGACCTTATCACGCCATGTTCGCCCGACATCTTGCATTGCAGCAGGAAGCCCTTCGTGGCAAAAGTTCCCTTGTTGAACTGAGCAAGGCCGGTTGGAAAAGGATTGTCTTATGTCGCTCAGATCCATACCGCTCATCTTCGTCGTACTCATTGTCTATAACTTGATAGTATGGCTAGTTGGCCCTGACATTCTCAGCAAACTCATGTTGCCCGAGATAAAGATGTTGAGTGGCGGCATTTGGAAGTTCACCTGGGGAGACTTCATTGTTCTGTTGACCTTCATCATGTTGTTCATCGAGATTGTGAAGGCGACATATACGTCGACATCGTCGCTCATCGACCACGGTCTGTCGATGCTCGTGTTTGTTGCGTGCCTCATCGAGTTTTTGCTGGTGCCGCTGGCTGCCAACTCGGTGTTTTTCATGATCATGGTCGCAGCATTGATCGACGTCGTGGCCGGTTACACGATCGGCATTCGCGTAGCCCGGCGCGACCTTTCATTGGGTCACGGCGGCTAGGAGCTCGGGACAAGATCTGTTGATTTAGCGAACTTGAGAGCCACGCCCGCGCCGCCTCTCACCTGGTCGCAATTGATTGTTTTGCCCGCAATTGGCGCATATTGCGAGCGCTTCCAACGGATGCGCTTTGGCATTCTCCATGAAACTTTTGTTTGTTCGACCGAGCGAACCGCGGGCTCTTTGCAAAAAAGCAAGGGTAGCGCTGCGGCTCGAAAAACGCAGCGCTGATCTAGTCGTCGCGATTTTCTGACAGCTTGTCGATCTTCTGCTGCATGTTTGCGAGCTGAGACTTGAGTTCGTTAATCTCAGTTGATTCTTTGCGGGGCTCGCCATTCTCGGCACCCTGCTGCCCTTCTTGCTCCGAGTCTGCACCGCGGCCGCCGAACGGGGTCCACATGGACAATGCTTTCTCGAACATCGCCATATTATTGCGGGCAAGTTCTTGGTAGACCTCGAATGCCGCGGCGGGATTGGCAAATACGTTTGCGAATTGCGTCCGCAGCTTTTCCTGCTCTTTAGCGAGGTTCTCGAGGCTAAACTGCAAATAGCCCGGCACCATGCGCCCGATGCTGTCGTCATAGAATCGGATGAGCTGACGCAGGAACGGAACCGGGAGCAATGTCTGGCCGCCCTGGCGGTTTTCCTGCTCGACAATAATCTGGGTTAAAACCGAGTGCGTGAGGTCATCGCCCGTCTTGGCATCGTAGACCACGAAGTCCCGGTCCGATCGCACCATCCCCGCAAGATCATCGAGGGTCACATAGGTGCTCGTCTCGGTATTATAGAGGCGCCGGTTGGCATACTTCTTGATGACAACCGCTTCTTTTTTCTCGCCGGGCGTGTCAGTTTTGTTCAGCATCGGATGGGTCACTGGAAGACACTTTTTTGGACGGGATCAGGGTACCACACACGGAGCCTGGGGTGCCAGACGTTTATGGCGGCCGTCCCGACTAGATGTCGCAATTGCGGCAGTGAAGGCGGTGCTGCTATCTTGCCCCAAGATTTGGGCCGTCTCTCACTTAGAGGACTGACGGTCGTTCCCACCCTCAGCGACGTAATCGGACAAAAACACCCCTAGAGGAGGCGCCAATAATGAGCCAGGACAAGGAAACCATTGTCATTGCCAGCGCGGCGCGCACGCCAATTGGCTCGTTTAACGGCTCTTTGGCGAGCCTTCCGGCGCACGAGCTTGGAAAAGTAGCCATCAAGGCGGCCTTGGAGCGTGCCGGCGTGGCCCCTGGTGACGTCGATGAGGTAATCCTTGGTCAAGTGCTGACGGCAGGCCATGGACAGAACCCGGCCCGCCAGGCCTCGGTGGCGGCGGGCGTTCCGGTTGACGCGCCGGCGTGGGGCGTTAACCAAGTTTGTGGATCGGGGCTCCGGGCGGTCGCGCTGGGCATGCAGCAGATCCAAACGGGCGCCTCCTCGATCGTCGTCGCGGGCGGTCAGGAGAGTATGAGCCAATCTAAGCACGCTGCGCATCTGCGCGACGGTGTGAAGATGGGCGATCTTAAAATGCTTGACACCATGGTCTCGGATGGCCTTTGGGATGCATTCAATGGCTACCACATGGGTACAACCGCAGAGAACGTTGCGCGCCAGTGGCAGATCACCCGCGAGGAACAGGATCTGTTTGCCGTGGCCTCTCAGAACAAGGCAGAGGCGGCCAAGAAGGCGGGCAAGTTCAAGGATGAAATCGTTCCCGTAACGATCAAGACGCGCAAAGGTGATATTGTTTTTTCTGAGGACGAGTACATTCGTGAAGGGGCGACATTAGAGAGCGTCGCCAAACTTCGTGCTGCATTCGAAAAGGATGGAACAGTTACCGCAGGCAATGCTTCGGGCATTAACGATGGCGCCGCTGTCGTCGTGGTCATGACGCTCAAAGAAGCTAAGAAGCGTGGTATCCAGCCCTTGGCCCGCATCGTCTCGTGGGCGCATGCCGGTGTCGATCCTTCGATCATGGGCACCGGGCCGATTCCAGCGTCTAAGAAGGCACTCGAGAAGGCCGAGTGGTCGGTCAAAGATCTCGACCTCATTGAGGCCAACGAGGCCTTTGCGGCGCAGGCCTGCGCGGTCAACAAGGGGCTGGGCTGGGACACCGACCGGGTCAACGTAAACGGTGGATCCATCGCGCTGGGCCATCCTATCGGCGCCTCGGGCGCGCGCGTATTAACGACGCTGCTCCACGAAATGGGACGGAGCAAGGCGAAAAAGGGACTCGCTACGCTGTGTATCGGCGGCGGAATGGGAGTCGCGATGTGCGTCGAACGCTTATGAGCGCGCATCTTCATCCAATTCGGCCGTCGCCATCGCCGGCGGCCTTCTTACTCACCCTATGGCTCAACAAAAACCAATACTGAGGGAGGACTTCCATGGCACGTGTCGCCGTCGTGACCGGAGGCACGCGTGGCATTGGCCACGCGATTTCGATTGCCTTGAAGAACAGTGGATACCGGGTTGCTGCGAATTACGCGGGCAATGACGCTGCCGCGCAGCAGTTCCAGGTTGACACAGGAATTCCGGTCTACAAGTGGGACGTCGGCGACTATGCCGCCTGCGAGCAAGGCGTCGCGCAAGTCACCAAGGACCTCGGGCCCATTGATGTGCTGGTCAACAATGCGGGCATCACGCGTGATGGCATGCTGCATCGTATGACGAAGGAGCAGTGGGATATTGTCATACGCACGGATCTCGACTCGGTGTTCAACATGTGCCGGCTTGTCGTCGAAGGTATGCGCAGCCGCAAATTCGGCCGCATCATCAACGTCTCTTCGATCAACGGCCGCAAGGGCCAAATGGGCCAGACCAACTATTCTGCCGCCAAGGCTGGCGTCCACGGTTTCACGAAGGCGCTTGCATACGAGAGTGCCGCCAAGGGCATAACCGTTAACACTATTGCGCCGGGCTACGTCGCCACGGAGATGCTCTCCGCCATGCCCAAAGAGGTTCTGGATACCAAAATTATCCCGCAGATTCCGGTCGGCCGACTTGGCGAGTCGGAAGAGATTGCGCGCGCCGTCGTCTTTCTGGCGGCGGACGAGGCGGGTTTTGCTACGGGTGCCTGCTTTGATATCAACGGCGGCCACTATATGGCGACCTGACAACGGCACATAAAAGGGCGGCGGCAGTCACATGATGCTGCCGCCGCGTTTGTATAAGCCGATATCGATTCTTAAGGGTTTAGCCCCGCATTCGCGTGCGAATGATGCGCGGAAATTCTTCCATTCCGCCACTGTCTGGCAAGTCGGGATCAGCCGTGCGTTGGCGGCTCTCAGCTTGACCCCACGATTGATCTGAGCGCGCCTCTGCATTTGTCGCCGCCGCAGGCTGGCGTGGTGCCTGCTGCTGCCCGCGTCCAGATGGGGGCGCTACAGCGCTGCGCTGGGCCGCGACCGGTCCAGCGAACCAGGCCTCGATCAAGTCGAGTTCGTCAGCCGACAGGTTGAGACCCTGGCTGCGGCAGCGTGCAACGACGAAGTTTCGGAAGCGGCTGGCGAAGAGGCCTCCTGAGGCACCCTGGTCGAACCAAGGGTCGGCCTCACTGACGACGTCGAGAACGAAACGCGCGTCGTCGCGCCGAATTTCAATGCGCAAGTCCTGCGCGCGCTTGACGATGTTGGTGAGCGTCTGAGAGCCCGCCAGACCGTGGGCACTGATTTCTTGCCCCATGACCTCAAATAGGGTGCGGTAGTCCGGAGGCGAAAGCGTCGGTGCCTGGCAGGCCTCATGGATGCGAGCAATCGACTGTTGAATGGCCGTCGCACCCTCGCTTGGCGGCGGTGACGTGGGCTGGGAGCGCTGTTGTGGCCGCGGCTGCGCGGACGGATGAGGTTGCCCCGGCTGACCCGAGAGGGCTCCAAGGTGGGCCGGGGCCAGCGGACCGCGCTCTGCCTGGGCCGAGCGGCCGATAGGCGGAGCGGCGGGACGCTGAGCTAAAGGCGTGCCGCCGAGAAGCGGCGCAAGTGTTCGCTGCGGCGGAGGTTCTGCCTGTCTTTGTAGCGGTAATTCAGCCCTAAGTGGTTCCGGCCTTCGGGGCTCTGCGAGCATTTTCTCGCCCAGAGGCGCCCCGGACGCGTCAAAGACGTAGTAGGGCGGCTCGTTGCTGAGGCGAATCTCAGCGGGTAGCCCCTTGGCGATAAGCTCGCGGAAATTGCCCACTCCGCCCCAGCCAGAGCCAACCGTCTTGTCGTGACCTAAAACGCGTACGGCACGGTCGGCAAGCGCTTCGAGTGGCACAGGCTGTCCGGCAGCACGCACAGCCGATACCACCTCGTTCATGATTTGCTTGCGGGTGGCCTCTATCGTGGCTGCGCTTGGTAGTTCTTGCTGCTCTCTAATTTGTCCAGGCTCGCCATTGCCTTGCTGGCGGCCTTGCCGCAGGAGCGTGAGGAAGCTGGCCTCGCGTATCTCTCCATCACAGATTGCGGTGTAAGGCGCGGCCGTATGGTCGGTAGCGTAGATCACAGTGCGGCGCGCATGTGCACGCAAACGATGCAGAACCGGTGTGAAATCGGCGTCGCCAGACAGGATGATGAACTCGTCGAAGTAAGTGTCGTGCGAGAGGAGATCGCGGATATCCATCACCATCCGGATATCGGCGGAGTTCTTCAGCTGAGCGGTCAGTGGAGGACAGTCAATCACCTCAAACCCAGAGCGCAGGAAGTGGTGGCGCACGAAGGGGAACGAGCTCATGTCAGTGGAATTGTCGCTCGTATTCCGCCGCGGCACGGGATTGCCGTAGCAGCGGTTCAGCACGATCCGTCGCGGGCCGGACTCCTCGGGTGCGTTCGTTGGCGAGATGAGGTCTCCCGTCTCGATCTCCCTGAGCCACAGGCCGGCGTCCTTGGAGAAGCGCTTGGCTGCGTCCTCGTTCTTACGCTTAAGGGAAAGATAGACGTTGTCGTAATCGACGAAGATCGCCGTCAGTATGGGTCCATTGGACTCGCGCGTCATATCCGGCAACCCCCGCTAGCCGTGATCTGTAGATACTGCGGGCACCATTTATGAGTCGTGTGGACGCTGCAAGCACGGGTGTGCCGCCGACCCCGGCAATACAGAAAAAATGTTCGCTATCAATCGATTGAGGAGAAGTACTATACGTTATTAGTCGTGGAAAAGTGGACTTTGCGCTGAACGTGCAACAGCTTGGGATTTCTACGTAAGATGACCGGGTTCAAAGTCGTCGTCTGCCATCTCGAGTCCCTCAAAAGTGAACCCGGGTGCCACGGTGCAGCCCACTAAGGTCCATTGCCCGCAACTACGTGCCTGCTGCCAATGGCCTTTCGGTACCACCGCCTGCGGCCGCTCGTCTTTGGTCAAGTTGGGCCCGAGCAAGGTATGCATCGCGGGGCCGCCCGGTGGTGCTACGGAAAGTGAAAGCGCTGCGCCGGCATACCAATGCCAGATCTCGGCGGCATCGACCCGGTGCCAACGCGAGATCTCGTCTTTGGCCAAAAGGTAATAGATTGCGGTTGAGGCAGCCCTGCCATCACGTCGGCTCGAATCCCGGAAGGTCTCGCGGTAGTACCCGCGTTCGGGATGCGGTAGCAGCTCTAGCAACCGAATGACATCGTCCGCGGAGAGCTCCGTCATGCAATCACGCGTTGTCTTTGCGTTCGCGGATCTCGGCGAAGACGCGCCAATCGGGATCGTACTGCATGTTGAGCCTCCGTCTGATTGCGGCAACATGGGGTCTCAAGAAGGGGTTGGTCTCCAGCTCAAGATCAAGCCGCGTCGGCAACGTCGTAAGCCGCTTGGCGCACAATTCGGCTACATGTTTGGCGCGCTTCTGCAGCGCAGCGTTCTCAGGGTCAATGGTCAAAGCAAACTTGGCATTTGCTGCGGTGTACTCGTGACCGCAGTAAATCTCGGTTTCGGGCGGGAGGGTCATCAGCTTCTTCAGTGACCCCCACATGACTTCAGCGTTGCCCTCGAAGATGCGCCCGCACCCCATTGCAAACAGCGTGTCACCGGCGAAGGCAACGCTCGCTGCCGGTATCCAATAGGTAACGTGGCCGATCGTGTGGCCGGGTGTCTCGATCACCCGGATCTCGAAATCTCCGAACGCGATGGTATCGCCCTCACCAACGCCGCGATCGATACCAGGAATCCGGTCCGATTCTGCCTTGGGGCCAATGACGGTGCAGCCAGTAGCCTCCTTGAGCTGCAGATTGCCGGCGGTGTGGTCGCAATGGTGGTGGGTTATGAGGAGATGTGTAAGGCGCCAACCCTTATCTTGGAGGTTGGCGAGGATCGGTTCGGCGTCCGGCGCATCGATTGCGGCGGTCACTCCGGCGGCCTCGTCATGGATCAGCACGCCGTAGTTGTCGGATCGACAAGCAAACTGGAGAATATCAAGTGTTGGCATATGCTCCGGATTCCACCTTTTTTGATTTTGGTCGTCGGCGGAACCTAACTGCGTAAACTCGCGAATTCAACGCACCCTATAACGGCACTTGAATTGCGGCATCTATCGGAAAGAGCCACGGCGGCAGTACCGTAAGGCTTGCAACCATGCAACTCGACGTCAGCGAATTGCAGGAATTCTACACGACGGCACTTGGCCAGGTCGTGCGCCGGCTGCTGACCCACCGCATCCGCGCGCGCTGGAGGTCAGTGAGCGGGGCGACGCTAATTGGGCTGGGCTTTTCCTCCCCGTATTTGGGCTCGTTTCGCGGCGAGGTGCGTCGCGTTGGCGCGCTGATGCCCCACAGCCAAGGTGCGGTCGTGTGGCCGCGAGATGGCAAGACGCTTTCCGTCCTCGTCGAAGAGGACCGGTTGCCGCTGCCCGACGGATCGGTTGACCGGTTACTTGGCGTTCATTGCCTGGAGGTAGCCGAACGCGGTCGCCCGCTCTTGCGCGAGATGTGGCGTGTGCTGGCTCCGGAAGGACGCTTGATGCTTATCGTGCCCAACCGGCGTGGCGTGTGGGCAAGACTCGACAACACGCCTTTCGGCCAAGGCCGGCCTTTCAGCCGCCGCCAGCTCGAATCTCTTCTCGTCGATGCCTTGTTCACGCCCTTCGACTGGGGTGGCGCCCTCTTTGTTCCGCCGATCGGCCGGCGCATGTTGCTGCGCTCGGCTCCGGCTTGGGAGCGCATGGGCGCTAATGTTTCGCCGGCGTTCGCTGGTGTCTTTATCGTGGAGGCGCGCAAGGAAGTCGTGGCGCCGATTGGCAAGCCGGCAAAAGCGCGCGTGTTGCGTGACTTCGTGCCGATTCGCGGCTAGGCGCACTCAAACACTGCCGCGCTTGCGCAAGACAAAAACCGCCTTTTCACCAAGTAGGTTTTGCAACGAAATCGAGTGCCGTATGGGAAGCCTGCGGCCCGCAGAGTTGAAGGCGACCGCGGCTTCCACTTCCGCGTCCACGAGCGCGACCAAGTCCGCGAAGTCCTTAATCGTGCACAGGTGCGAGTCCGGGCTCATGTACCACGGCTCGGGCAGGTTTGCAGTCTGCGGCATGCGGCCGGTCAAGAGGAGCTGAGCGCGTATCCGCCAATGCCCGAAGTTCGGGAACGAGACGATAGCCTGTCGCCCGATGCGTAGCAGGTTCTTAAGCACCTTTTTGGGAAAGTGCGTCGCCTGGATCGTGAGGCTCAATATTGCATAGTCGAATGCCTGGTTGGGATAATCGTCTAGGTCGACGTCGGCGTCGCCCTGGATGACGGAGAGGCCACGCGTCACGCAAGCGTTAACGCGGTCGCGCGACAACTCAACGCCGCGCCCGTCGATCAACTTTGTCTCCGCAAGGAGCTGCAAGAGCTCGCCGTCGCCGCAGCCCACGTCGAGAACGCGCGAGCCCGGCTCGACCATTTCTGCGATAAGTAGGTGGTCGACACGGTGTGCGCCATGGGGTGGGGTGTCGAGTTTAAGCATCCCGTTCGGCCCTACGCCTTGAGCCCACGCTTCACGCCGGCCGCATTGAGGAAGCCGCGTATAGTGGCAAAAAATTCGGGCTCCTCGAGCAGGAACGAGTCGTGGCCGTTGTTCGTTTCAATCTCCACGAAGGAGACGTTGGCAGCAACGGCATTTAATGCCTGCACGATCTCACGGCTTTCGCGCGTGGGATAAAGCCAGTCGCTTGTGAACGAGACGACACAGAAGCGCGTTTTAGTGCCGCGGAAGGCATTGGCGAGCACGTTGCCATGCTCGACCTCCAGATCGAAGTAGTCCATCGCGCGGGTGATGTAGAGGTAACTATTGGCGTCGAAACGGTCGACGAAGGTCGACCCCTGATGGCGTAAATAGCTCTCTACTTGGAAGTCCGCATTGAAGGAGAATGTCAGTTCTGACCCACCCTGCAAGCTGCGCCCAAACTTGCTGTGGAGCGCCTCTTCCGACAGATACGTGATATGAGCGGCCATGCGTGCCACAGCTAGCCCATTGCGCGGTACTTTTTGGTGCAAATGATAGTCGCCTCCGGCCCAGTCGGGGTCGGCCATTACGGCCTGACGTCCCACCTCGTGAAAGGCAATGTTCTGCGAGGAGTGCCATGCCGCTGTGGCGATGGGCACGGCGGAATAGACGCGCTCAGTGTGGCTTGAGGCCCATTCCAGCACCTGCATGCCTCCCATCGATCCGCCCACGACGCAGAAGAGTTGGTCGATCCCCAGATAGTCGATGAGCCGCACCTGTGCATTTACCATATCGCCAATGGTTATTACGGGGAAGTTGAGTGCGTAAGGCTCGCCGGTCTTCGGATCGATTGAAGCTGGACCGGTGGAACCCATACAACTGCCGAGAATGTTAGGGCAGATGACGAAAAAGCGGTTGGTATCGATGGGCTTGCCTGAGCCGACGAGCGTTTCCCACCATCCGGGTTTCTTGGTAACCGGATGCTCGCTTGCGACATACTGGTCCCCCGTCAGAGCATGGCAAATCAGGATTGCGTTCGACTTTTCGGCGTTGAGTTTGCCGTAGGTCTGATAGGCGATCGAGATCGGTGACAGCAGCTGATCGCAGGCAAGCCGCAAGGGCTCGCTCTCGGGAAAGTGCAGGACCGGGCTCGAGGGATTGTTCGCCTCGGCAATGCGCACATTCGTCGAGCTATCGAAAGATTTCGCGGGGGCCGTACTCATTCTTGGTCTCTAACACCTTGTTCTGGCCTTTTGCCCAATCATCTTATACTGCGCTCGCGAGGTCGAGCTTAGCTAGGCACTAGTCCCGGAATGTCAATCTTTTCTTTGCTTTCGGGTTATTCGCTGTCTATCAGTCTTGGTCCCATCGCCTGCGCACGCAAACGTGATGCGGCCAACGCACGATCAAATGGGATCTACAATGTCACGACCCGCGCCCTCGCCACGTCCGGGCATTCTTCAGATCGAGCAATACGTACCGGGTGAGAGCGAACTCGCCGCGGACGAAGTGCCAATTAAGCTTTCGTCCAACGAGACGCCATTGGGTCCCAGTCCGAAGGCCATTGCAGCATTCAGGCAAGCCGCCGCGGAGCTAGAGCGTTACCCGGATGGGAGCTGCACGGCACTTCGCAGGGCCATTGCCAAGCGTTGTGGGCTGAACTCAGATCGTATCGTATGTGGGGCGGGATCGGACGAGATATTGAGCCTGCTAGCGCAAGCTTATTTGGGCCCCGGCGACGAAGCGATATTCACTGAGCACGGCTTTTTGCTCTATCGCATCATCATTCTCGCCAATGGGGCTGCTCCCGTCGTGGCGCCCGAGACGAATTTCCGGGCCGATGTTGGGCAGATCATGTCGCGCGTGACGCCACAAACGCGGATCGTGTTTATAGCCAATCCGAACAATCCGACGGGCACGTATATCTCAATCGACGAGGGGAGGGCTTTGCGCGCGAAGTTGCCCGATGACGTTCTGCTGGTGCTCGATGCGGCCTACGCCGAGTACGTTCGGCACAACGACTACGAGGCCGGCATCGAGCTTGTCGCGACAACCAGCAACACTGTGATGACCCGCACGTTCTCGAAAATCCATGGGCTCGCCGGCGCGCGCCTTGGTTGGGCTTACTGCCCGCTGGAAGTCGCCGATGTGCTCAATCGCATCCGCGGACCTTTCAACGTGTCGGTTGCGGCAATAGCTGCCGGCGTTGCTGCGATCGGGGACCAAGCGCATGAGGCCGCGGCCATAACGCATACTGAGCAATGGCTCGGCTGGGTTTCCGCCGAGCTTGAGAAACTCGGGCTGGAGGTGACGCCGAGTGCGGCCAACTTTGTGCTCATTCATTTCCCCGAGGACCCGAACAAGAATGCGGCCGCTGCCGATGACTTTCTCAAGTCGCGCAGGATTATCGTGCGGCGCGTTGGTGCCTACGGTTTGCCCAATGCCCTGCGATTAACCATTGGTTTGGAGGCTGACAACCGCGCGGTCGTCTCAGCACTCGCTGAGTTCCTTGAGGGGGCGGCCGCATGACACAACCTATGTTCGAACGCATTGCGCTGATCGGCATTGGCCTCATTGGCTCCTCCATTTGTCATGCGGTGCGGCGCAGCGGTTTGGCGCAGACGATCGTTGGCAGCGCGCGCACCAAGGCGACGATTGAGACGGCGCTCGAACTGCGTCTCATCGACGGCGGCTGCGCCAAAGCGGCCGACGCGGTAAAGGGCGCCGATCTCGTGATATTGAGCGTTCCTGTCGGAGCCTGCGGCCCGCTTGCCCAGGAGATTGCACCCAATTTGCGGCAAGGCGCGATCCTCACCGACGCCGGCTCGGTCAAAGCTGCAGTCGTTCGCGACGTCGCTCCGCACGTGCCAAAGGGCGTGCACTTCATCGCCGCTCACCCGATCGCAGGGACCGAGCAATCGGGACCGGAATCGGGCTTTGCTGAGTTGTTCGACGGGCGCTGGACGGTTTTGACACCCGAACCGGGGACCGACCAAGCCGCCATCGAAAAGCTCAAGGCGTTTTGGATGGCGCTTGGCTCAAAGGTCGAGATCATGGGCGCGGAGCATCACGATCTGGTGCTCGCCATCACAAGCCATCTGCCGCACTTGATTGCCTACAATATCGTCAACACCGCTGAGCACTTGGAGCGTGTCACCGATACGGAAGTCATTAAGTTCTCAGCCGGCGGTTTTCGTGACTTCACGCGCATTGCCGCCTCTGACCCGACTATGTGGCGCGACGTGTTCTTAAACAACAAAGAGGCGGTACTCGAGATGCTCGGGCGCTTTTCCGAAGACCTGACCGAGCTGCAGCGTGCGATAAGGTTCGGCGACGGAGAAAAGCTGTTCCGGTTGTTTACCGAAGCGCGCTCCATTCGGCGTGGCATCATTCAGGCCGGCCAAGATACGTCGGCACCTGACTTTGGGCGGAGCGTGCAGACCGAGCCGACACCGGCCGCAAAAAAAGGCAAGGTCTAATCCGGGAAGCAATGGCAAATTCGCACGATCTCTGGGTCTTTGCATATGGCTCGCTGATGTGGCGGCCGGGCTTCCCGGTCGAGGAGACAGTGCATGCCAAGCTTATCGGTTGGCGGCGCAGCTTCTGCATCTACTCGCGCTATCATCGTGGTTCGCCCCGCCGTCCAGGCCTGGTTCTGGGGCTCGATCGCGGAGGCGCCTGCGAGGGGATCGCTTTTCGCGTCTCACCGGCAGCCGCGCATGAAACCATGGCATACTTGCGCGAGCGCGAGCAGGTGATCAGCGTCTATCGCGAAGCACTCGTTCCCGTAACGCTACTCAGCGGGGACCGACCGGAGGTGTCGGCGGTCACCTATTTGGTAGAGCGAGCCCACCCGAGCTATGCCGGGCCGCTCGCGCTGAGCGTTCAGGCGCACTTGATCCGAGGGGGCTGCGGCCTGTCTGGGAGTAATATCGACTACCTGGCCAATACGCTTGCACATCTTACCGAGTTGGGCATACGCGAACGCGATCTGGAACGGCTCATGGGGCTTGTTGGCCCGCACGTTGCTCGGGGAAAGCAGGATGTTCACGTGAGACCGAGCGCTTCGGCACTTGTGGAAGCCTGCCGCAAGCATCCCGTGCGCGTGCCGCGCTTAAAGCCAGAGGACGCGCGCCGCTTCGGCTATCGCAACATATTGGTGGCGCGAGACGATTGACGCTCAGGTCAATGCACGAGGCCGCCGCTGGCCATATGCTCGAAGTCAGGCTTACTCTGGCTGCCGCGCAGATCGAACTCGACAAGCCTGCTCTGCTTCGCCGTTTCGGCCAACAGATGCACATGGACTTCGTCGGCACCCAGTTCCGCGCCACGTTGACGGATCTCTGCCAGATTGAGCGAGTGGGCGGAGCTGCTAACGCGGCCGATTGAGAGCACCGTACGCCGTCCGTCCGGCTCGCGACGCACAAGCACATAGTTGCCAGCGGGCAGCACCGGGCACTCCAGCAAGTCGTATACCGTGTGAACGTAGCGCTTGCCTGATGCGCCGGTCCAAAAGTGGAAGCGGTCAGCATCGGCCACTGGTCTGTTTTGCGCCTGGGTGGACTCGACGGTCTCTGAGTGCCGGGCCCGAAACTCTGCGAATTCTATGATACGCGCAGTCATAACCAAAAATCCCTTTGTGGCCCCCCGACTCACGCTCTGTTCGACGCGGTTTTGCATATGGGCCAGCCTGTGTTGCATTGCTAAACGATGCTCCCGTTTTTGAGCCGAATTGTGGCCCGATCTCAGTGTTTTTGGGGCAATGTGAATGCAATCGTGTCGCATGCTGCGAACGTCGACGGCGCTCGATCTGGCCCAATGTGATGCCTCAAACGCGTGACAAGTCGGCACGAATTCCAATACGGCCCGCGTTACGAATCAGGCGCAGCGGGAAAAGCCGCAAGCGTGACAAACCCAACATCCCTCGCGGCGCACGTAATCGCCAGATGAGCAGCGCGGGCAAAGCTTAAGCGGCGCCGAGCGCTGGACACCAGCGCGAGAATCATCCGCCGCCGCAGCTATCTCCTGTTGGCTTTCTGCCTGTCCCCGCGCCTGCTGTGCCTCATCGCTCTGCAGAAAGCCTGTGCGAATCATATGGCTTTCGATGACCTCGCCTATGGCCGCAAGCAAACTCGGAACGTAGCGTCCTCTGACCCAGTGTCCACCTTGCGGATCGAAGACGGCCTTCAACTCGTCTGCCACAAATGTCACATCACCGCCGCGGCGGAAGACGGCACTAATCATGCGCGTCAGCGCCACCGTCCAGGCATAGTGCTCCAGGTTGCGTGTATTGATGAAGATTTCGAAGGGGCGTCGGCGGCCGTCGCGTTCGATGTCGTTGATTGTGACGTAGATGGCGTGATCGCTGTCGGGCCACTTGAGCTTGTATGTCTTACCCGCCAGAACCGCCTCGCGCTCAAGCGGCTTGGCCATGTAGACCACGCCCGCGCGCTCAGCCGGCACTGCGGGGATAATCTCTGGGCCGCGTTCTACTTCCGCCTGTGTGCCCTGCGCTGTGGTCTGCGTTGTTGCGGGCTCCAGCACTGCGCCGGTCACCGGGTTCGGGCGATAGGTCGTGCAACCTTTGAGACCGACCGCGTGCGCTTCCAAATATACGTCCTTGAAAGCTTCGAAAGAGATATCCTGCGGGCAGTTGATTGTCTTGGAGATAGCGCTGTCGACGTGCGGCTGCATTGCCGCCTGCATCGCCAGGTGCTCGCTAGGCGAAAGATCGCCGGCCTTGACGAACGTTTCGGGCAGCCGCACCGTAGCGCCGAACTGTTGGCGGAATTTCGCATGTGCATAGTCTTCCACCATCTCCTCGTGCGTCGCACCGTCTTTGCCGAGGACCCGGCGCCGGTGGATGAAGTCGAATATCGGCTCGATGCCGCTCGACACGTTGCCGGCGAGCAGTGAAATCGTGCCTGTTGGCGCGATCGACGTAAGGCAGCCGTTGCGGATGCCGTTGCGGGCGATGGCCTCGCGCACGGGTGCATCGAGCGCCGAGACGTTGGGGCTTTCAAGAAAGCGCGGCGAATCAAAAAGCGGGAATGCGCCTTTCTCAGCGGCAAGCTCTGTGCTCGAAAGATAGGCGGCACGCTGTATCGCGGCCATCCAGCCGCCGGCCAAATCTGCGGCTTCGCGCGTTCCGTATCGCTTGCCCATGAAGATCAGCGCATTGGCAAGTCCCGTCACACCCAGTCCAATGCGGCGCTTGGCCCTGGCCTCCTTACGCTGCGCGTTGAGCGGATAATTCGAGATGTCGATGACGTTGTCGAGAAAACGCACGGCGAGGCGCACGCGCTCTTCGAGCTTGGCGATATCCAGGCTCGCACGATTCGTGAACGGGTCCTGGATAAGTCGCGCTAGATTGATCGACCCTAGCAAACAGGCGCCAAAAGGCGGCAACGGTTGTTCGCCGCACGGGTTGGTCGCACGGATCTCCTCGCAGTAGCGCAGATTGTTGCGCGCGTTGACGCGATCGATGAAGATGACGCCTGGCTCGGCGAAGTCATACGTGGAGCGCATGATGCGCTTCCATTGTGCGCGCGCCGGCAGCGTCCGGTACACCTTGCCGCCGAATACGAGGTCCCACGGGCGGTCGTCACGGACCGCATCGAGGAACGCGTCGGTCACCAATACCGATAGGTTGAAGTTTCTCAACCGCGCCGGGTCTGATTTTGCCTCGACAAAGGCTTCGATGTCGGGATGGTCGCAGCGCAAGGTCGCCATCATCGCGCCGCGCCGGTTGCCCGCCGACATGATGGTACGGCACATCGAATCCCACACATCCATGAAGCTGACCGGACCCGAGGCGTCGGCGCCGATGCTGGCGACCTTCGCGCCTTTGGGTCTCAGTGTGGAGAAATCGTGCCCAATGCCGCCTCCTTGCTGCATTGTCAGTGCAGCGTCCTTCACGCCATCGAAAATGGCGCCAAGATCATCCTCGATGGTGCCGAGCACGAAGCAATTGAAAAGAGTGACCGCACGATTTGTCCCCGCGCCGGCGAGGATGCGCCCGGCGGGCAAAAAACCGAAATCGCCGATCGAATCATAAAAACGCTGCCCCCACTGCTTGCGAGCCTGCTTGCTACCCTTTTCGGCTTCCGCCGCCGCGCGGGCCACGCGCCAGATCGTATCGTCCAGCGTCCGATCGATCGGCGCGCCGCCGGGCTCTTTGAAGCGGTATTTGAGGTCCCAGATCTGTTCAGAGATCGCAGGGAGAAGTTTTGGCTCGTTGCCCATGGGAACATCCTGCACGCTTGGGCCCAGAATCTAGGCCGTAAGTCGCCTAGAGTCAATGAATGTTCTTTATAAATTCTTATTTTGTTCGGCAACTCCCCGGTTGGCTGGCCACTTTTGGCGGGGGCGTCACACGACGGCGCAGTAGGTCGTAAGCGCTCACTGAAGGTGCACCAAAAAATCCAAACTCAAAAGCCGACGGGATCGTTGCGATCGGCCGCGCACCGTTTGGTGATGCATTGGCTGAGCATTAGTCCGTATTCGGCAAGTTATTCATCTGTATTCGGAGTGGAGCTTGGTGCGTGCGCCAGAATCAGCATAGCGTCGGCTTTGTCTCCTGGTCCTGGCAATGTCAGCCAAACCAAGTTCTGCATGGTTCCGAGTCCCCGGCGGAAGCCGGGGGCTCACCCCAGTGAGAGGATGTGCCGCTTAAGCGATACCCAACAACCAGCAACACCACGTCGAGGATGGATGGCGATGATCAACCGGATTGCACGACATCCCAAATTCACAGTTTCGGTCACCATCGTGGCCTCGTTCATGCTGTCGACACTGTTGGTGGGCCGGGCGCAAGCTGCTGAGTTCACTTGGGCATGGGAGGTGCAGAGTGGCAGCAACGGTTACCAAGCAAAGCGCCGCGTGCAAAAGGTCCGCCGGGCGAGAAAGGCACGCCGCGTCGCATACAAGAAGGAGGCAAACACTCACGAAGGCACGCGTGTTATGGCCTATAGCCAGCGCCAAAAGCTGTCATGCCTGTCTCGTGTGCGCGCCGTCGGATCTCAATGGGTCGGCGCGAGTGGAGCGAAGCAGTCAGCCATCAAGGCGTGGCGCGAGATCGTCAGATTCGATTCCGGCGAGAAGTTCAGCGACTGGGCCAATGCCACGGATGTGATGCAGGGCTGCTCACGATCCTCAATCGGCGAAGTTGTCGGCAAGGTTCTCTATCGCTGTGAGGTGTCGGCCACTCCTTGCAAGATGAAGCTCACCAGTGATGGACGCTGATCGCGGGCGCATGACCTTTTCAACGAAGTGAAGAAGATGTCGCCCTGGCCGATGAGCTAGGGCGTCTTCACGTTTGCAGGAGCCGGACCTGCACCGGGTGCCGCCGCCCCTGCAGGAATAGGTGGCGGTTGGGGCGCCTGCGCGGCTTCCACAATCAAGCGATTGGCCGCTTCCTCAATGCGTTGTTGAAGCAGCTTGCGAAACTCCGCCCTCGGTAGTCCTGGCGGGATGGGCTCCAAGATCTCGACGATAATGGTGCCCGGATAACGCGAAAGCGTGCGTCGCGGCCAATAGAGCCCTGAATTGAGCGCCATGGGAACGGAAGGTAACCCCAGACCCTCATACAGCGCGACAGCGCCCGGCTTATAGTCGGGCGGGCTGCCGGGCGGGCGCCGCGTGCCTTCGGGGAAAATGAGGATCTCACGGCCGGCCGACGCTCGCTGTTTGGCGTCGCTGACGAGTTTGCGCAATGCCGCCGGGCCGCGTTCGCGTCGCACGAACACGTGCTCGAATTTGCGCGAGAACCAGCCGTAGAACGGAATGAGCGTGAGCTCCGCCTTCATCACGAGGGCAGGGTCGGAAAAGATTGGGATTAGTGCAAACGTGTCCCAGGCCGATTGGTGCTTGGAGGCGACGAGATAGGGGACCTTCGGCAGCTTGTCGCGCCCGCGCACTTCCATGCGGGTTCCGACAATCCACTTCAAAAGCCATAGGCAAGTGATGGCGTGGGCTTTGAGGCCCATCATCGCGTAGCGGCGCGGACCCAACAGCAAAAACGAGCCGAGGACGACGAAGAGGGCGGTTGTAACATAAAAGACCACGAAAAAAACGATTGAGCGCAACATACCAAAGAACACGCCATCAAATTCCTGCCGGGCGCTCGCTCGGCATTTCGGCGAGTGCATTGGGCTCTACTTGTCCCATCACGCGCGCCAGCGTCAAGTGTGCGGCGGAGCGCAGAAACTTCAGGTACTCCGCCAGCAACACGCGCGTTGTTGAAGCGTGAAACCACCAACCGCTCGTCGGAAAGCTGTTGGGCACGATCGGGTGCGGTATGAGGCGCGCGCCGGGCAGCGCCAGTGATAGTTCCGCCAAACTGCGCGGCATGTGGTAGCCGGCAGTCACGATGATGAGCGTATTGTAGTGCCGGGCCGTCGCCCAGGATCGCGTCTCGTCGGCATTTCCTACGGTATCGAGTGCGAGGTAGCCGAGGTCGACGCAGCAATCGAACTTTTGCTCGGGCAGACCGGAAATTTTCAAGATAGCTTGCTTGCCCGTACGCGGGTAGACGCCGGAGATGAGCATGCGTTCGGCACGTCCCTCCTTGAGCAGTCGTGCGCCTTCTTCGATGCGCTGACCCGGACCGGTGAGAACAACGATTCCATCCGCGCGCGGGTCTGCAGCCGCTGGCGCACGCGTCACGACCGAGGCAAAAACAATAAACCCGAGGACTAGCAGCGAGAGCATCGCGCCCATCACTAGGATCATCACTCGCCGCCAACGTCCCATGGAACTTTCGATCGCTGCTTTAGGTCATTGTCTCTTTGAATGCATAAGTAGCGCCTGCAAACCACCAGCCCAATCACAATATCTGATTTGGCCAGTGTTGTGATAGGAGCCGACGCCGAATTGCGACGAAGA
>CAZURR010000015.1:32733-35765 GCA_964622715.1 uncultured Hyphomicrobium sp.
CCTGCATGGGGCTGCGCCCCGCCCTGCGGGGCTTGCCGCGATACTGGCGCGTCACGGTTTGCTGTTGAGAATGCGAAACACGCCAAACCGCGACGTCAGCATGCACAGCGCCGCGATGGCAATGACCATGACGCCTAACAGAGCGTAGCCCGCCGCGTCGAGGCCGCCGGTCCCTACGAGGCGTTTCATCTCGGCGCCGGTGACAGTGCCACCGCCGAGAAGCTGCATAACCGTGGGCATACTGATGAAAACCGCCATGGCGCACCCGGCGCCGACCAGGCCGGCACGAATGCCGAGCTGCAAGAAGTGCTTTTCGAATTCCCTGGCGATGTAGCGGTCAGTGGCCCCCACGAAGTGCAACACCTCCACGATCTCGCGGTTCGACGCCATGGAGCTGCGTGTGGCGGAGACGATTATGGCGGTCGTCGCGGCGGCGACGAGCAAAAGAATGGCCAGACCGCCGAGCGCAAACGAGCGCGTGACTGTTCGAATTTGACGCTGCCAATGGCGGTGGTCGTCCAGCGACACGCCGGTGAATTTCTTGCTGAGATTGGCTCTGAGTGCCTCGATGTCAGGAGGCGTGTCGCGGTTGATTTCTATCGCGATTAGGCGTGGAAGGGGCAGCGATGTCCACGCGTCGGATTGGCCGAGCCAAGGCTCCAGGAGCCCTGCCGAATCTTCCAAGCTCAGCGTGGTGGCGCCGGAAATGCCAGGCTGGCTCTTCAAAAACGCTTGGACGTCCTTCAGCGTCTTTTCCGTATCGACATTTTCTTGCGGTTCGATCTGGATCGTCACTTCGCTGGCAATGTCCTTGAGCCAGGCGGTTGCCGATTGGTTGATCATGTATACGGCGCCGGCTGTGAGGCAGGCGAGGAAGCACATGATTGAGATGACGAGAGTTAGAGAGCGGCCCGTTACCGAGTCGCGCGGCACCACCGGGGCATGTTTTTGATCGCGCTCGCTACGCTGATCGCGAGCGGGCGCGTAGATGTCGTGCCGTTGGGTTGCTTCCAACCTGGAGCCAAGCGTCGTCGCCTGCCCTTGATCGTAGCCCTGAGCGGGCGAGCCGGTACCCGTATGCGGGCCCGTTGTCGCGTCCTCGTAAGGGTCAAAGTTGGCCCTCGATTTCGGCGAGCCATGACCTCTTCGCCCGCCAGTTCTGTCATACGATTCGGACATTGCCCTCGTGCAGCTCCAAGCGCGGCGCTTTGAATTGCCGCATGAGTTGATGGTCGTGCGTGGCAATCAGCACCGAAGTGCCGAGTCGATTAAGCTCGATGAAGAGGCGGAGCAACCGCCGCGCCATCTGCGGGTCGACGTTGCCCGTCGGTTCGTCAGCAAGAAGCAGCTCCGGTTTCCCGATCACCGCGCGCGCGATTGCAGCGCGTTGCTTTTCTCCGCCTGACAAGATCGAAGGATAAGCATGCATGCGGTCGCCGAGGCCAACCCACTGCAACAGATCTGTGACGTCCTCCTTGTAGTCGGGAACGCGCTTTCCTACGACACGCAGTGGCAGCGCAACGTTTTCCCAAGTCGTCATGTGATCGAGCAAACGAAAATCCTGGAACACGATTCCGATGCGCCGGCGCAATTGCGCGCGCTTCGCGCTCGAGATGCGACTCACATCTTGATTGAAGAGATGAATTTTGCCGCGGGTGGGGTGTAGTGACATGAAGAGCAGGCGCAGAAGCGAGCTTTTGCCGGCGCCGGATGGTCCAGTAAGAAAGTGGAACGAGCCAGGTCGCAGATGGAAATCGACCTCGGAGAGCACATCGTGCCCCGGATCGTAGGCTAGGGCTAGGTTCGACAGTCGAATCACAAGTGTTGGCCAACGGTTTGTGTGCGAGAAGCAAGACGTATTGGACGCGTGCGCGCAATGCGTGATGTGAAATAAATCGATCACGAATGTGGCGGGTTCGTGTGCACCAGGGTGTGCACAACCCAAGGATGTTATGGAAGCATTGCAGCGGAGAGGCAATGTCCTGATATCCTGCCCAATTAGCAAGGCAAAACGGTAACTGGATAAAGCGACTATGGGTCACGGCACGGCAGTGGATTCTGAGCTTGAGGTCATTTTTACGCCCGAGGCGATCGCGAGGCGTCTTGGCGAGCTCGCGGTTAAGGTCGCAGATGAGAAGCTCGACAACCTTCTCGTTGTGGCAATCCTCAAGGGGAGCTTCATTTTTGCAGCCGACCTTATTCGCGCGCTGCACGGCGTTGGGCTCGCGCCAGAGGTCGATTTCATGACGCTGTCGAGTTATCGCAAGAGCCGCGTCTCCTCCGGACAAGTTTCGATCTTGCGCGACATGGACCTCGATGTGCGTGGCCGCAACGTTCTCATTGTGGACGATGTGCTCGATTCTGGCCGTACGTTAGCCTTCGCCAAAGATTTGATTGCGGCACGAGGCGCCACAAGCATCAAGGCCTGCGTCTTGCTCGACAAGAAAGTAAAGCGCGCGGTCAGTGTCGAGGCGGATTTTTGCGCGTTCGAATGTCCGGATATCTTTGTAGTTGGATACGGTATGGATGTGGCGCACCGCTACCGTGAGCTCCCTTTCGTGGGGCGCGTGGTGAAGGAGTGACCCAGTATTTTTGGGGCGAGGCAAAGAGATGGCGCGAATACTTCTTACAGATGATGATGCGACGACGCGCGATATGGTGAAGCGCGCGCTTGAATCGGATGGCCATACCGTGCACGCCACGCAGGATGGAAGCGAGGCATTGGAGCGGGTTAAAACGGATGGGGCCTCGCTCGACCTTCTCGTCAGCGATGTGGAGATGCCATTGCTCGATGGAGTTGCTCTGGCCGAGAGCGCCTACGCGCTGCAGCCGAAGCTTCGAATTCTGCTGATGTCGGGTTTTTCCGATCAGCTCGAGCGCGCAAAGACGCTCAAGGGTGGCAAGGTAGGGACGCTGTCCAAGCCCTTTACGCTAGATCAGGTTCGCGAGAGCGTGCGCAAGATGCTTTCCTAGTCGTCTCGACTATCCGCCGGTGACGCTCATGTGACGGGAGACCGCCGGCTTGGCAGTGC
>CAZURR010000016.1:0-16750 GCA_964622715.1 uncultured Hyphomicrobium sp.
TCCCAGCTAACGCATTGAAATCCATGTTGTGAAATATAACAGCCTAGTCCCGGGGTGGGGGGGCGGTCTGTGGCGGCTCCGGCGCGGAGTTCCTTCACACGATCGGGCCGGACACTAAGCGGTTCGATGCCGCCCAGGGGCATACGTTTTCCTATGCAACCGGATGCTGTAGCGACGCAATCAAGCTATCGCCATTGTCGCGACTTGGCGCCCGGCATCGGTAGCGGACAGGAAGTGGTTGATGGCCTCTATGGTTTGCTCGTCTTTCAGCAGTGGTGCATGGCCCTGGTTGGCGACCGTAATGGATACGAGCGCGGGGTGGCGGCGACGCATTTCCTCGACGGTTTCGGGCGCAAGAATGTCGGAGTTCTCGCCGCGAAGAACGAGCACGGGAACGCGCTTCAGCGCCTCGAACTGTGGCCATAACTCAGGCATTGGCCCATCGAAGATTGACAGCGCGTTGCCCAGTTTTCGGTCGTAGCCGTAGGTAGGGCGGCCATCTTTCTCATTGTACCACTGTCGGGCGAACTCCTCCCACACGTGTTCGTGGACTTCTGGAAAGTGCCGGCGGTTGAGATCCCGGACCATCTTTGCCGCGTCCGACCATGATATCGGAAGCGGCATACGCCCGACGTAACCAGTGATGCGGGCAAGGCCGTCGTACTCGATCACGGGGCCGATGTCGTTCAAGACGACGGAGCCTATAGCGCCTGGTTGGACCGCCGCCATCAGCATGGCGATCAAACCCCCGCGAGATGTGCCGATGACGGCGGCGCCGTGGAGGCCGGACATCGTCAGAAAGTCGAGAACATCGAACATCTCGACCTGGATTGTGTAGTTGCGCCAGTCTGGATCAAAGGCCGAGAGACCGCGTCCGCGGTAGTCGATGGCGTATACGTCTCGAGCACCATTGGGGTGGTTGGCAAGCACGACAGCGAGGTCTTGGAAGTCACGTCCGTTGCGCGTGAGGCCAGGAAGGCAGACCACGGGCCCTCCCTGCGCAACATCCATGGCTGGATAGTGGCGCACGTGTAGCCGCAGTCCGTCGCGTGCGGTGAAATAGATGTCCTGGAATGCCCCACGGTTGGAGGTCATTAGCGAATCCCTCGTTGTAATGTGGCCACTTGCGCCGGAAGTTTGCCGTCAGGTCCGAGTTAATTCAATAAGGTTCGGACGCTTGCGGGAATCGTCAGCCGCCTGATTTCGCAGTATCGGTCCTACCGCCGCTTTTTTTGCGAGGAGGCGATACAGATGCGGCTCGGGCCCGGTTGAGATCGTCATTGATCCGCAAGGCGGCTGCCTCGTCGCCGAGCCGGGCGCGATAGATTTGGATGTTGGATAGCACCTTGGCAACGTACCGGCGGGTCTCCTTGATCGGAATGCGCTCAATCCAGTCGATAGGGTCGATCTTGGAGGTGCGCGGGTCGCCAAATTCGCGAATCCATTGGCGGGTGCGACCGGGCCCGGCATTGTAGCTCGATATCCCGAGCACATAAGAGCCGGAAAAATCCCGCAACCGGTCACCAACGTAGGCCGACGCGATCATGGTATTGTAAGCGGGGTCGCTGAGAAGGCGCTTGTGGCTGCACTTGATCTTGTAGTCCCGGCAGACATGTCGGGCGGTTACTTTCATGACCTGGAGGATCCCGCGCGCACCAGCACCCGATACGATTTTCGTGTTGAATTCAGTCTCCTGTCGCGCCAGCCCTAAGAGGACGGCGGTCTCCGGCGGCGAGCGTAGCGGTTTGTATTTGGGTAGGGCGTGCACAGGGTAGCTATAGTAAATGAGGTTTTGTCCGCGCGCGACGGCAGCTTTGCCGATGCGCACGGATGTCTGCGTATCACCGATTTCGCGTGCAAGGTGCGCAACCATCGCCGACCAGGCTTCATTCTCTTCCAGCGTGCGTATGTGGTGAAGAAAGATGCGGGCGATGGAGCGGCCTGCCTTTGACTTGTGCGCAATTACCGCGGCCTTCACGACGTCGAGTTCGTTGAACCGCGCGATTTGCTGTGGTGTTGGCGTGGCCGGGGCCGTGATCTGGAAGCTCTTGCGTCCAGGTTCCAGCTTCTGCATGGCAAGCAAGCCATGGAATGTGTCGCGGTTGCGGGCAGCTTCGCGGTAGGACAGCGTCGCGCCTTCGGAATTGCCCTTGGTCTCTAGTGCGCGACCAAGCCAATAGTTCGACTTCGCACGGCTGAGGGGACCGTCGGCGGATTTGGTGTACGCTGCAAAGTGCTTTTCAGCTGCGTCCGCGTCTTTCAGATAACGCAGCGCAATCCAGCCTGCCATGAAACGCTGCTCATTGAGCGGGTTGACGCTAAGCGGTCCGGCATCTCGAATGAGCTTGTAAGCAAGCTTGGGGTTGTTGACCTTAAGCGCCTGGTAAGCAAGCTTTTGGCGTTCGATCCACCACTCGTCGAGGTTGACGATGATGTCGGGGTCGGTTGGTGCCGAAAGCACGAGTTTGGCGGCCTGCGACGTCTTTTTCGCCCGGCGCAACAGCTGAGCTTTGTGAAATGCAAGCCCCCAGTCCTTGGACTTGGCATTCGTGCTGACATTGAGCCGAGACGCTGAAACGCGCGTTCGCATAAACACCGCGAGACGGGCTCTGGCTCGTTTCTGCTCGCTTGAAGAAAGAAGCGGAATAACCCGTTTGGCGCGGGCAGCCCGTGAAGTGCGTCCGCTCTTCCACCGCACATCGTCGACCAAGAGCCGGTCGAGCCGCCACTTGTGATCGTCGTCAGTTAGGACTGTGCCAAAACGGGCAAGAAATCCCTCTTCGAGATCTTTGGGCATGTCGTGTTGACGCCATACTTCGGATGCGAGTGCTTTGGCCTTGGCCATGTCGCCATTTGCCAGATGAACAGACGCAAGCGCGGCAAGGCCGGAAGCACTTTGCGGTTTGCCATCCTTGAAATAACCCTTGATGGCGATCGCGTTGCCGCCGTCTAGAAAGAGCCTTTGCTCCAGACGCTGCCAAAGCACGTCGCGACTGGGCCAGGCGGGACTGCCATCAAGAAAGGCGCCGTATTCGGCGGCATCACCGTGACCGCGCCGCAAGCGATACCAGTCGATGAGTTTGCGGCCGATTGGGTCGGCGACCTTCGCTTCAAGTGCCGCGGCCTTGGAGAGCTTCTCGGCAGCAATGGCCAGAATGGCCTCGCGGATGTTCTTGGCGTCAGCATCCGAAAGACTGTGGCCCTTAACCGGCGCGATGATCTTGTCAAAGCGCTCATGGTGCGCTGCTTCGCGTGCCTTTGGCGACAAGGCGCTGCTGTCTCCAGCGGTCGGGCTTAGCGCCACAGCAGGTGTTTCGTCTTGTGCTTCCTTGGCGCCCGCAAAAGGGGTAAGCGCAATAAGGAACAAGCAGGCAATTGATGCTGTCCGGTGCCCGAATGGCATGGATTGGGAGTGGTCAACCGCCCAATCAGACCGCGCCCTATGGTATCGGCCAGTATTCAGAGCCTTCGATTGCGGCTGGGGCAATTGCTATCCTTCCTGGCGCAAGAGCGGCCCATTCGCTTGCGGGGCGAAGATCAAAATTCTAATGTCGCGATCGATAATTCGGTCCCGCCTATAGCACGTCGGTGTTGCGGCGCAGAACTACCAAGTAGGCCGGCAAGCGGCAAGACTCGCGTCACCGGTTCCTGCAGAATGCCCCTGGATGCGGCAATTGCATGACATCAAGGGTTAGCTCTCGCCAATATGAATAAGTAGCTGCGAACTCGGGAAAAAGGTGCGCATGTTCAAGGGGTCACTCACAGCACTGATCACGCCTTTCAAGGACGGAGAGATCGACGAACCGGCGTTTTGCCGAATCGTCGAGTGGCAGATCAGTGAAGGCACCCACGGCCTGGTGCCGGTGGGCACGACAGGCGAGAGCCCGACACTCTCGCACGACGAGCATAAACGCATCGTCGAGTTGACGGTCAAGACGGCAAGGAAGCGCGTGCCCGTGATCGCGGGTGCCGGCTCGAACGCTACAGGCGAAGCCGTTGAGCTTGCCCGGTTTGCCAGTCAGATCGGAGCCGATGCGATTCTCGTTGTGACGCCCTACTACAACAAGCCGATGCAGGAAGGGCTCTTCCAGCACTACAAGGCCATCAACGATGCGGCCGATATTCCCATCATCATCTACAACATTCCAGGGCGTTCGGTGATCGACATGTCGGTTGCGACAATGGCGCGGTGCTTTGAACTCAAGAACGTGGTCGGTGTGAAAGATGCAACTGCGAACCTAGCGCGCGCCTCACAACAGCGCGCTGCGATGGGTCCGGGATTTAATATGCTTTCGGGTGAAGACGCGACAGCGCTGGGGTTCATGGCGCACGGTGGTCAGGGCTGCATCTCAGTGACGTCCAACATTGCGCCACGGCTTTGCGCAGACTTCCAGAACGCTTGTCTTGGCGGCGATTTTAAGGGCGCTCTCGCGCTGCAGGACCGGCTGATGCCCCTGCACGATGTACTCTTTTGCGAGTCAAACCCGGGGCCAGTCAAATATGCTGCTTGGCGCCTTGGTCTGTGCGGAGCAGAGGTGCGGCTGCCACTGGTACCGATTGCGGAAACATCCAAGGCGATGATCGATGCCGCCATTGACAAGGCCGGTCTTATTCAAGTTAAGGCGGCTGAATAGGGCCCGCGAGGCGACAACCCAACTAGCAAGGAGCTGCGAAGGCCATGGCGTCCAAGAAGGACGACGGCCGCCGTATCGTTGCCGAGAACCGGCAGGCACGCCACCAGTACTTTATTACCGATTCGTTTGAGGCCGGCCTGCAGTTGGTAGGTACGGAGGTGAAGTCGTTGCGCCGCGGTCAGGCAAATATCGCGGAGAGCTATGCGTCCTCCGAGCAGGACGGCATGTGGCTTATCAATGCTTACATCCCGGAGTACCAGGGTGCCGGCCGCTTCTTTCAGCACGAGCCACGCCGCAAGCGGCGCCTGTTGCTGCACAAGAAAGAAATCCACAAGCTGACGATTGCCATGCAGCGCCAGGGCATGACGCTGGTTCCGCTGGAGCTCTATTTCAATCCTCGCGGGATTGCGAAGCTCAAACTTGCAGTGGCGCAGGGCAAGAAGTTGCACGACAAGCGCGAGGTGGCCAAAAAGCGCGACTGGAACCGCGAGAAGGCGCGGCTGATGCGGGAGAAGGGGTGATGCTGCCTGATGTGCCGCTCAATGACGACGGTGCTGGCCACCTCGAGCAAAACGTGCTTCTTCCCGACGTGGCATTACCCTCCACGCTCGGCGGTACGCTCAATCTCAGCGCGCAGTTTGGGACGGTGGTCGTCTACTTCTATCCCTGGACCGGCCGACCTGGCCTTGCCGATCCGCCCGGTTGGGATGATATTCCCGGTGCGCACGGCTCGACACCGGAGACTGAGGGTTTTCGTGATCGATACCCTGCGTTTCAAGACAGAGACGTCGTGGTGCTCGGCATCAGTACACAGCCAAGCGAATACCAACGCGAGCTTGCCGGCCGGCTCAATATCCCTTTTGCAATTTTGAGTGACGAGGCGTTTGTATTCCAGAAGGCGTTAAAGCTGCCCACGTTCGAAACCGGAAGCGTCGTGTATCTGAGACGCCTGACCCTCATTGTGTGCCATGGACGAATAGAGCACGTCTTCTATCCCGTGCCTGCGCCCGCAGACCATGCGCTTGAGGTTCTTAACTGGCTTAAGCAGGCCAGAGCCCCCGGTGCGGCCTAGAGCACGTCGCTCTCAATATCGTCGACCGAAAATCCCAACTTCTCCAGTCCTTCCTCGAGATAATCGGCTAGAAGCGGGAGGCCCAGGAGATAAGCCGCAGTCGCGTTGACCCTCTCCGATCGGGCGGTCTCGACCGCTTCGGCGATTTCCTCTTTCTCAAATGTTCCCCGCCCGATCCAGGCAATCGCGACGAGATTGGCCTGCTCATCATCGTTTAACGCTTCGATGAAACCTGCAACCTCGGCACGCGTTGGATCATTGGCAAAGCCCTCTAGTATGGAGTTGGGGTCCTCACCGGCATCGCCCTCCTCAGTATTGTCGTTCCACGCACCAACCTTGGCATCGTATTCGCGCGCCTTGATGATGACGTGGGCCACCTTCTCAGGGGCAATGTCGATCGACATGGCGATCATCTCTCCGGATCAAAAGCGATCAAGCGCATCGGTCGCTCATGTTCTTCATACTACGTTTTGAATGTTAGGTGTGCGAGCGTGGAGTAGGAAATCAAGTGAGCCAGGCGATGGGGCGGTCGCATGCACAGAATCGCCTACGCGCATGCATTGCGACGGGCGGTGGCTGGAAGCTCAACCTCGCGGAGGCGGCCGCGGCGCGGGAACAACTTCGCGAACGGCCGCAAATACCGCTCGGAACATTTCAGGTGTCAGCCGGCGGGTGTTGGTATTGTAACGTGAACAATGGAAGCTATCGAAAAGCACCACTTTTGATGGCAATTCGTGGCGCGCGGCGTGAGCGAAGGGGAAGCTCGACCTACGGCACTCAAGGGCTAAGAGCGTGCTCTCGTGAGCCACGCGTCCGAGCGCGATAATCGCATTGAGGCTGGGCATTTGCGCGATGCGGGCCGCAAGGAAGCTGCGGCATGTGGCGATCTCGGCGGGCGTCGGCTTGTTTTCTGGTGGCACACAGCGCACCGCGTTGGTGATCACGCAGTCGACGAGCCGGAGGCTGTCGTCGGCGCGTGCCGCATAGCGGCCCTTGGCGAAGCCAAAGTCTTGAAGGGTCGCATAGAGCAGCTCGCCGGCGTAGTCGCCCGTGAACGGTCGGCCAGTGCGATTTGCCCCCTTGAGACCTGGGGCAAGGCCGACGACGAGTAGGCGTGCGTCAGACTCCCCGAATGAGGAAACCGCGCCGTTGAACCAAGAGGGGACTTTTGCTTGGTTGGCATCACGAAAGGCGGCAAGACGGGGGCAGAGTCGGCACAGCTTAGGAGGCTCTGGGCCAAGTAGTGCCGCGGCGTCCCGGCGCTCACCCATAGCGAAAGCCCGCTAGACCTCCTCAGATAGGTCGTCAGAGTCCTGGTAGGTTGCCGTTTCGCGGGAACTATACTCGGAATTGCGTGCACCAAACGATCTTCCGTCGCGCAAATGTCTGCTCGATTGGTCGCGGCAGATGAGCTGCTCAAGGTCGGCAATGTCGATGAATTGGTCCGCCTGGCGGCGCAGCTCGTCGGCGACCATGGGCGGCTGCGTTTGCAATGTTGAGACGACGCTCACGCGCTTGCCCATCTGCTGTAGTGCGCCGACCAGGCTGCGGAAATCACCGTCACCGGAGAAGATCACGACGTGATCGAGACTATCGGCGAGCCGCATGGCATCAACCGTCAGCTCGATATCCATGTTTCCCTTGACCTTACGGCGGCCGGACGCATCCGTGAATTCCTTGGTTGGCTTGGTTACCATCGTGAAACCGTTGTAGTCGAGCCAATCGATCAAGGGGCGGATGGAGGAATATTCTTGGTCTTCGGCAAGTGCCGTGTAGTAGAGCGCGCGGATCATCTGACCCTTTTCGCTAAACAGCGTCAGCAGGCGCTTGTAGTCGATGTCAAAGCCGAGCGACTTGGCGGTTGCGTAGAGGTTGGCCCCATCAATAAACAGAGCAATCCGTTCGGTCTGGTAGAAAAGCATTTATTCACCTTCAATGACGGAAGTGCCGAGAAAGATAAAGATTCGGCATTGAGGTATTGAAAAAATTGGTCAATCCCGCCGAAGTGGCCGACCAAGTGACAAACAACTGTTCCTTATCACTCTGCGCTCGCAAAGAATTCCCCCAATTTCTCGTTAAGCGACAATGTGAAGCATTATAGTAAACAGTAGATAGAATCCTATGCAACTAAAGCACACTATCGGATTTAAACAGAATTTGCACAAGGGTTCAGCCGGTTACTCTGTACACGCTGTGGGTGAAGTCATGGCATGGCATGAATATAATCGACCGCTGCTTGACTTGATTTGCACACTGTTTCATGCGATTAAGGGTCGAGAGGACGCGTGGTGCGGTTTTGCTTGCGCGCGTCGGTCCTCGTCTCCCAGTTCAATCCGCAAAAGCACGAGGGGTGCTAAAGAATGGCACGCGTGACAGTCGAAGATTGTGTAGACAAGGTCCCCAATCGCTTTGAGCTGGTTCTCTTGGCCGCCCATCGTGCGCGTTCGATCGCAGACGGCAGCGCCATTACAGTGCCGGTTAATGAAGACAAGAACCCGGTTATTGCGCTGCGTGAAATTGCCGATCAGACGATTCCGCCAGAGGACATGCGCGAGGCCTTCATTCACTCGATCCAGAAAAACGTTGAGGTAGACGAGCCCGAGGCCGTCGCAGCACCGCTGCTCCCGCCCGATCGGCGCGCTCCAATTCTGGGTCGCGACGACCAGTCCAGCGATACGGTCGTCGACGTGATGACGGAGGAACAACTTCTACGCGGCTTGGAGAGCATGACCCCGTCGGAGCCCTCCGCGAACGGTGGACCGAGTGGTGGGCGCGATCGGGACCGGAGTTCTCGGTAGTACGCCACCGAGGCTTAGGCTAAGCCGGACGTCCTGGTGCTGAAGGCGCTGGGAGTACCAAGGCTCTTGGGTTCTTGGTCGCATCCGCGCTAGGAGCGTGGCGGACGATGATGCGGCAATATGAGCTCGTCGAACGGGTACTAGATTACGACCCCAAGGCGGACGAGGTGCTTCTCAACCGTGCCTACGTCTATGCAATGAAGGCGCACGGCCACCAGAAGCGCGCCTCTGGCGACCCATACTTCTCGCACCCCCTCGAAGTCGCGGCCATCCTCACCGACCTCAAGCTCGACGGCGCAACCATTGTGACCGCGCTGTTGCACGACGTCATAGAGGATACGGAAGCCACGCGGGCAGAAGTCGATCAGCTGTTTGGTTCCGAGATCGGTTCGCTTGTCGACGGGCTGACAAAGATCCGCCGACTCGATCTCGTGTCCAAGAAGGCGGAGCAGGCTGAGAATTTCCGCAAGCTGCTCGTCGCTATCTCCAGCGACATTCGAGTGCTCTTGGTCAAGCTCGCTGACCGGCTGCACAACATGCGCACACTGGAGCATGTGAAACCCGAAACGCGCAAGCGCAATGCGGAGGAGACGATCGACATCTATGCACCGCTTGCCAGCCGCATGGGCATGGAAGCGATGCGCGAGGAGCTAGAGGATCATGCGTTTCGCTGGCTCAACCCCGAGGCCTACACCACGGTCACTGAAAAACTTACTGAATTGCGGGCGTCCAATGAGGGGCTTGTGGAGGAAATCCGGTCCGCACTTGCTGGCAAGCTGGAAGAGGTTGGCATAAAGGCTGAAGTGTCCGGCAGGGAGAAGAAGCCCTACGCCATCTGGAGCAAGATGGCCAACAAGCAGATCAGCTTGGAGCAATTATCCGACATCTATGCGTTTCGGGTGGTCGTCGATTCAATCGACGACTGTTATCGCGTGCTTGGCGTTTCGCATACCACATGGCGTACAGTTCCCGGACGCTTCAAGGACTACATCTCGACACCAAAGCAGAACAACTACCAATCTATCCACACCACTGTCGTAGGCCCACGCCATCAGCGTGTGGAGCTGCAGATCCGCACACGCCCGATGCACCAGATCGCCGAATACGGCGTGGCAGCGCATTCACTCTATAAAGATTCTGGGCGGATGAATGGGCAAACATCGCCCAAAAGCGCGGTTGAATTGGAGAAGGATAGCGGTCCCTATTTGTGGTTGCGCCGGCTTGTTGAAACTCTGTTGGAAGGCTCCAATCCGGAGGAATTCCTCGAGCATACGAAGTTGGAACTTTTCCAAGACCAGGTCTTCTGTTTCACGCCAAAGGGACGCCTGATCGCACTACCCCGCGGCGCGACGCCACTCGACTTCGCTTATGCAGTGCATACTGACGTTGGCAATGCAGCAGTGGGTGCCTTCGTCAACGGCCGCCAGGTGCCGATCGACACGCAACTGCGCAATGGCGATGAGGTAGAGGTCGAAACCTCGGATAATCACACGCCGCCAGCTGCCTGGGAAAACCTGGTGGTGACGGGTCGTGCACGTTCGGCCATCCGCAGGGCCGCGCGTGGTGCGCTACGCAAGCAATACAGCGAGCTAGGGCGCCGCCTAATTGCCTCTCGCTTCGAGCGGTTAGGCGAGGAGTTGACGGACGAGGTCCTCAAGAACGCATTGCCCAGGTTAGGCCAAAAGTCACTTGAGGATGCGCTGGCTGCAGTTGGGCGCAATAGGTTGCCAATCGACGATGTTCTGAATGCGGCCATTCCGGGTGCTGCGGAGCGAGAACCGACAAAGGCTTCCACCTACAAGCGTACGCGCCGTTTCGGCCGCGCGCGCGCCCAGGATGGCTGGTTCAACATCGATCGGGTCATGAGTCTCAAGTTCCGGGCAGATCAGGAGCCGAAGGGGGTCGGTGGTCTGGCCATTCGCGGGGTCAAAGACGATCTGCCCGTGAGTTTTGAGCCAGGCGGTGCGGTTCCCGGCGATCGTATTGTCGGTGTACTGACCCCGGGTGAGGGGATCCGCATCTTTCAGATCCACTCTCCACGGCTGAAGGAATTCGAACACGAAGGTTGGATCGATGTTACCTGGGATATAGACCCCGAGACGCCGCAGCGCTTTCCTGCCCGTATCAGCGTTACGGCCCTAAATGAGCCTGGCTCCTTGGCGCAAATCGCCAAGGTGATCGGTGAGGGGGGCGGCAATATCGATAACGTGCGGATGATCCACCGCGCCTCGGATTTTACGGAGATGCGTATCGAGCTTGAGGTCTTAGATCTGGTGCATCTAAACCACATCATTTCAGGACTTCGCGAGAAAGCGGTGGTCAATAAGGTCGAGCGCGTGTTTGATTGATAAGAGTCGGCCTTTGGCGGATCCTGGAAACAGGTAAGAGTTGGAGTTTTTGGCGGAATGGTGCTGGGTAGTCGCGAAAGGAAGTTAGGTCCGGATGGCGGACGCGCCGCGCGCGGCTCGTGGCATAAATGGTTGATACGTAAATTTTTCCCGGCGCACCTGTTGAAACGCCTTCGAGCGAGCCCGCACGAGGTGGCACTGGGGTGCGCGGTAGGTGTATTCGTCTCGATTACGCCCCTCCTCGGCGCTCAGATGCTCATTGCCACACTGCTCGCCGGGCTCTTGCGCGCTAGCGTTCCAGCCGCTGTGCTTGGTACTTTCTTCGGCAATCCGGTAAGTTGGCCCATTATTTGGACGTCGACCTATGCCATGGGCCTGCAGATGATCAAGCTGGATGGTGCACTTGATCCGGGCCACTTTGAGCAAAACATCATGCTTTTGTGGGCGTCGCTACTGGAGCGTTCACCAGAATTGCTTAATGCTACTGGAGCATTACTGTGGCCGCTGCTATTGCCCATGCTGGCGGGCAGTTTGCCACTAGGGCTGCTAATGGCCGCCATCTTCTACTATATTTCGAGGCACTTAATCCGTGGGTGGCAGGCCCATTGTATGGCTCAGTTGCCCGCAACCGCCGATTAACTTTACCTCGTGTGGTAATTCTCCTCGCATGACTTTGCCCTCGAAGGTTTCCGATCTACGTCTTGGCGTGAACATCGATCACGTGGCCACCATCCGGAATGCCCGAGGCGGCCGCCATCCTGATACATTGCGCGCGGCGCATCTTGCAGTTGATGCTGGCGCCGATGGCATTACGGCACATCTGCGTGAAGACCGCCGCCATATTTCCGACGACGACATCGCAAGGCTGAAGCGCGAGTTGACTCGTCCGCTGAACCTAGAGATGGCGCCCACAGAAGAGATGCTTGACATCGCACTGCGTCACGTGCCGAACGCGTGTTGCCTTGTGCCCGAGCGCCGTGAGGAGCGCACAACCGAGGGCGGGCTCGACGTGGCCGCTGGCGGCGATCAGTTGAAGCGCATCATCGGAGATCTGAAGGCAGCCGGCATTCGCGCCTCGCTGTTCATCGAACCAGACCCTCATATGATCGAAGCGGCGGCTCGGACAGGTGCTGACATTGTGGAACTGCACACAGGCGCTTACTGCGAAAAAGCTCTTGCGGATGATGCAAGGGGAATCGCCGACGAACTCGATCGCTTGTCGAGCGCTGCTGCGCTTGCCGATGCTGCCGGACTCGAGGTTCATGCCGGTCATGGACTTACATACAATACTGTGGCGGGGGTGGCGCGCCTGCCCGAAATCGTCGAGCTCAATATCGGACACTTTCTCATCGGTGAGGCAATCTTTGGCGGCTTGCCCAGTGCCGTCCGTCGCATGCGTGCATTGATGGGTGAGGCCCGAGTGGGAGCCAAGTCTTCGAGAGAGCCTGCGAGGTCGGCGTGATCCTGGGTATTGGCAATGACATTATCGACATACGCCGCATCGGGAAGATCCTAGATCGCTACGGCGAGCGATTCCTCATGCGCGTGTTCACCGAAGTCGAGCGCGTGAAATCGGATGGACGTGCTCAACGCGCGGCGTCCTATGCGAAGCGATTTGCTGCCAAGGAGGCCTGCGCCAAGGCGTTGGGAACCGGATTGCGCCGCGGCGTGTACTGGCGCGACATGGGCGTGATCAACTTGCCGTCCGGTCGCCCGACAATCAGGCTTGCGAATGGCGCAGCTCTGCAGCTTGGGCGGATAACTCCCGACGGTTTCGAGGCACGCATCGATTTGACGCTGACTGACGACTTTCCGCTGGCCGAGGCCATAGTTATCATTTCGGGCCTTCCAGCGGGTGAGGATCGGCGTTGAGGCACGTTAAGGATCGATTGTGACAGAGCGCGGGTGCCTGGCAAATTGCGCTACAGGGACAAAATGGTTATAGCGGCCGGGTTTGGGCTGGCCTCAAGCATACCTGCGCGCCCATGTGGGAGTTACGAATGACAGTCACGGCGAAAACAAGACGGAGCGGTTGGCTCGAGACCGCCACGATTGTCATCGAGGCCCTGGCGATCGCTATGCTGGTGCGCACGTTCCTCTATCAGCCATTCAACATCCCTTCGGGCTCAATGAAAGAGACGTTGCTCGTTGGCGACTATCTCTTTGTCTCCAAGCTGTCCTATGGCTACAGCCGCTACTCTTTCTACAATTTGATCCCGTTCTCGGGGCGCGTTTTCGCCGCCGAGCCCAAGCGCGGCGATGTGGCAGTGTTCAAGTTGCCGCGCGATAATTCCACCGATTACATCAAGCGTGTGATTGGATTGCCGGGCGACGAGATCGAAATGCGCAACGGCGTGCTGTCCATCAACGGCAAGGAGATACCCAAGCGTCGTACAGGATCCTTCTTCACGAAGAAGAACGGCGGGCCGCCGCGTAAGATCCCGGCCTTCGAGGAGACACTGCCAAACGGCGTGAAGTACACCGTCCTCGATGCCGACGAGAATGGCCCATTCGACAACGTGGGGCCCTATAAGGTGCCAGAAGGGCACTACTTCATGATGGGTGACAATCGTGATAATTCGACCGATAGCCGAGCTTCCTGGGGCGTAGGGTATGTGCCCTTCGAGAATTTTATTGGTCGAGCTGAAATCATTTTTTTCTCAGCCGCTGTCGATGATCCCAATGCATTCATTTGGTGGAAGCCGTGGACTTGGCCGTTCGATGTCCGGTGGAGCAGGTTCTTCATGCTGGTGCGTTAAGAGGCGCGAACCGATCCAAGGGCGTGGCATGCCGTCCAGCCGGCATTGGATCGGGATACGGGTGAACTCTTGGACTTCATGCTGCGGGCGCGCAAATTCAAGGATCTTGAGAAGGCTCTGGGCCACCGGTTCAAGAACCAGCAAATGCTGGAAATTGCGTTGACCCATGCAAGCGTGCGCGGCGACAAGGGTAAGCGCAGCGACAACGAGCGACTGGAGTTCATCGGCGATCGCGTGTTGGGTCTGGCCATTGCCGAGCATCTAAACGAACGCTTTCCCGACGGCAGCGAAGGGGATCTGGCGCGACGCTATAACCGCCTCGTGCGTGGCGAGGCGTGCGCCAAGGTGGCGCGCGCAATTGATCTGGGAGCCTATCTCATCCTGTCGGATAGTGAGGCCGGCAGCGGTGGGCGCGCCAAGAGCACAATACTTGCCGACGCGATGGAGGCCGTGCTGGGCGCAGTTTTCCTTGATGCAGGCTTCGCGCCAGCGCGGACAGTCGTGCACCGCCTTTGGGAGAGCTTGTTGGAGGATCTACCTGCCGTTGGCGTCGATGCCAAATCAGCGCTGCAAGAGTGGGCGCAGGGGCAGGGGCTGGATCTGCCGCAGTACGTCGACATTGCGCGCGAAGGTCCCGATCATGCGCCGCGCTTCACTATCGAGGTACGCATCTCTGGGAGGGAGCCGGCGCAGGGTCAAGGCGCCTCTAAGCGAGCGGCCGAGCAGGCCGCCGCACGAACTCTTTTGGAGCGCGAAGGTGTCGGTGGAGCAGGCGTGCATGAGTGAGGATCCAAACGCTCGTGAAGACGATGGTGGGTTGGAGACCGGCACACAGCGCTGCGGTTTTATCGCAGTCATCGGCGCACCAAACGCAGGCAAATCGACGCTCGTCAATGCGCTCGTCGGTGCCAAGGTCTCGATCGTCTCGCGCAAGGTGCAGACGACGCGCGTGCCAATTCGTGGGATCGCGAGAGAGGGCGCCAGCCAGCTCGTCTTCATTGACACGCCAGGCTTGTTTGCGCCTCGCAAGCGTCTTGAGAAGGCGATGGTTGACGCTGCGTGGGGCGGCGCGAGGGATGCCGACCTTGCCGTCCTAGTGATCGACGCGGCGAAAGGGATTGATGAGGATGTGGAGCGCATCCTCGAAAGGTTGAAAGACGCCAAGACTCCGTGTCTTGCCGTTCTGAACAAGGTCGATCGCGTGGACGCAAAGCACAAGCTTCTGGCGCTGGCCAGCGAACTCAAGGACCGTTTGCCCTTCGAGGACATTCTCATGATCTCCGCACTCTCCGGTGACCGGGTCGCTGACCTAAAACGCTACTTGGCCGAGCGTGCTCCTCCAGGCCCATGGCACTACCCGGCCGATGATCTTACCGATGCACCGCTTCGCTTGTTTGCCGCTGAGATTACGCGTGAGAAAATCCTCAATCGGCTGCACGATGAACTGCCCTATGCGACCACGGTAGAAACGACGTCGTGGGAGGAACGCAAGGACGGCTCGGTGCGTATCGAGCAAACCATCTATGTGGCTCGTGACGGCCAGAAAGCCATTGTGCTCGGCAAAGGCGGCCAGATGATCAAGCAGATTTCAACTGAGTCGCGTCGAGAGCTGGCCGACATCCTGGAGCGGCCCGTTCACCTCTTTCTGTTCGTCAAAGTGCGTGAGGGTTGGCAGGATGATCCCGAACGCTACCGTGAAATGGGTTTGGAGCCGCCGAAGGAATGATGCCCAAGATCAAGCTTTCGCATTTGCCTATGCTGGCAGCGGTGGCGGTGATTCTAACCGTGCCCCGCCCGGCCGAAGGGGCGGTCCGCGTCTGCAAGGGGCCAATTTCGAGCGTGATTGTTTTCGAGAAGAGCGAGAAGGCTGGCAAGCGGCGCGCGCTTGACGACTGGAAGGCGAAAGCCGGCCTCTTCGGGGAGGGATATACGAGCTGGCGCCTGGCTGCCAGCAAACGCCTGTCCTGCACCCTAGTTGAGGGCTAAGCGTACGCGTGTCTTGCGCGCGGTTCTCCGTGCACGATCAAGCAGGTACCGCCGCTCAAGCGGTTAGGTCCCAAGCCCATTCCGGGCTAATGCGCGCGCTCCGCGCCGACTCCGGCTAAGATCAGGCCATGCACTGGACAGACGAAGGCGTGATCCTGTCGGTGCGGCCGCACGGCGAGACGGCGGCGGTCGCGGAGATCTTTACGCGCTCCCATGGTCGCCACCTTGGCTTAGTGCACGGCGGGCGCTCGGGTCGGCTACGCCCCGTTTTGCAGACAGGCAACCACGTCGAAGCGGTTTGGAGGGCGCGGCTGGCGGAGCATCTGGGCCAGGTGAGGGTGGAGCTTCGCCGCGGATATGCGGCCCTGGTGATGGAGGATGCGCTGGCGCTGGCGGGGCTGTCTTCAATGTGTGCGCTGGCACGCCTGCTTCCCGAACGCGATCCGCATCCGAGCCTGTTCGAGGTGACGCTGTTTGTTTTGGGTTTTCTTGACGAAAGAACGGTCTGGCCCGCGCTCATGGTGCGGTGGGAGTTGGCGCTACTGGATGAGCTGGGGTTTGGTCTCGACTTATCCGCGTGTGCGGCGACAGGCACAAGGCAGGATCTCATCTACGTATCTCCAAAGTCGGGACGCGCCGTTTCAGCAGCAGCAGGTGAACCCTACAGAGACAAACTGCTGCAATTGCCGACGTTTCTCGTCAAAAGCCGGCAGGAATCCATCCTGCCCCAGGACGTTGTTGCGGGCCTGGCACTAACGAGGCACTTTCTCGAAACGAGGGTTCTTCTTCCGCGCGGGGAAGCGATGCCGGAAGCGAGCGCGCGATTCAGGGAATTGCACGAGCGCAACATCAAGGTCACCTAATTGGCTGTTGTGCGCTGGTCAATTTTGACTCTTACGCCGCCTGACAGGGCCGGCGTCAAAGTATAAATCTGACCATCGCGTGCTTCATGGCGCGACTTCAGCGACTCCTTTCGGCCGGTCTGAAATGAAATGATCCCCGGTTCGCAGCTTGTGTGCGTGATGGTGTAGCGGGGGTTGACGATGTGGCCTTTACCGGCGAACGCATAGTGCACAGCGCTTCTTGTTGTGTTTGTTATCTTGAAGCTGAATTGGAGCGCGCGCGGGCGGCCGAACAGTTGCACAGCGACATA
>CAZURR010000016.1:16850-35522 GCA_964622715.1 uncultured Hyphomicrobium sp.
TCAGTCCGAGCGAGTTTTTCTGCGTAAGCACGCGCGGCCGCGGCAAGCTGGGCGTTTTGCTTTAGAGCGGTGAGGGCGCGTTCCTGGCGAAAGGCGTTCGTCATTTCGACGATCGCCGTTTCAGCGGCGGGCATATCGAGGGCGACGGGCATGGACAAGTGTAAGACGAGATGTGCGGCCGGATGTTGGCCGCAAGGTCCGGTGTCAACGCAACTCAAATGAACTCGAAGGAGAGATGCCAGCATCCCGGTTTTGTGAAGCGACGTTAGATATCAGCCAAGACCCTTTCGGGGCCGCCCTCGGGCATTTCGCTGAATGCGGGAAGCTTCGGGTCGACGTAGTCCCACGAGGCTGCCCGGCTGGCATAGACCACCATTTGTGGTTTTGCTGCCTCGGGATCATCCAGGCTGGCGGCACGCGGAAAGACCATGTCGGGCATGCCGGAGTTGGTCGAATAGATGGCCGAGCCACACGACGGGCAGAAGCCGCCGCTTACCATGTTTCCACTGTCGGCGGGGCGATCGTAAAACTTCACAACGCCGCTGACGGAGAATGCCTCTTTGGGCACGACGAGATGGGTGCAATGCCCTGTTCCACTTGATTTGCGGCAATCCCACGCAATGACAGTGCGCGGCCATCATGGGATCGGCGCTGCTCTCGTAGCGTACGGACCCGCACAAACTCCCACCCTTAAAACCTGGCATGATTTAATTCCCCTTGCGCATTTGATGCTCAGCTGCAAATCAGCGTATAATGCTAACTTGTAACTTGCAAGTTACAATGGAGGCTTGCCCACAGTGCCATCACGCGGCAGCACACCTCAACGCTCCGGATGTCCGATTTCGACCTCTCTAGAGGGGATCGGCGACCGCTGGACGCTTGTTATCGTGCGCGACATGCTGCTGGGGAAAAATAGGTTCGCTGAGTTCCTAGCCTCGCCTGAGCGCATCACGACCAATATTCTGACTGACCGGCTCGGCATGATGGAACAATTGGGGCTGGTGCAAAAGAAGCCCTACCAGAAGCGTCCGCTGCGTTTCGCGTATACGCTGACGCCCAAAGGACTCGGATTGTTGCCCGTGCTGCAGGAGATGTGCCGGTGGGGAAATCGCCATATTCCAGGAACCTGGATACCGCCTGAGAGCTTCATGAAGAAACGCGCTCACGCCAGGCGCCGCTGAGCCGCGCGTTGTTTGGGCGAGAGGCCGACAACCAGGCCGTGCGTGTCCATGCTCATGATTGGGAACGGAAAAACGGTCCACGATTGCGCCATCCTTTATTCACAACTTGCAAATCGGACACTCTTGTGCATGACCAACTCAACTCTTGCCGCTGCGAGGAGCCCACGCTAGGCCAATGATATGAGCGACAAACCGATTCTGCCGGGTCCAGATCCTGTAGAGCCCATCAACCTCAAGGACGCGCTGGAAGAGCGCTACCTGGCGTATGCGCTTTCCACCATCATGCACCGCGCGCTGCCCGACGTGCGCGACGGCCTCAAGCCGGTGCACCGGCGCATTCTCTATGCGATGCGCGAGCTCAAGCTCGATCCTGCTGCCGGTTATAAAAAGTGCGCAAAGATCGTTGGCGAGGTGATGGGCAACTTCCATCCACATGGCGACCAGGCGATCTACGACGCGTTGGTGCGGCTGGCGCAAGGGTTTGCCGTGCGCTACCCGCTCGTCGACGGTCAGGGCAACTTTGGCAACGTCGATGGCGATAACGCCGCTGCCATGCGCTACACTGAGAGTCGGCTGACGGACGTGGCGCAGGCGTTGCTGGCGGGTATTGACGAGGACACGGTAGCCTTTCGCGCAACCTATGATGGGACGAGTAGTGAACCGGTGGTGCTGCCGGCAGCATTCCCCAACCTATTGGCGAATGGTTCGACTGGGATCGCGGTGGGAATGGCTACAAACATTCCTCCGCACAACGCCGAGGAGCTCTGCACCGCACTTTTGCATCTGATCAAGTACCCCAAGGCCACGATCGACAAGCTCGTTGAATTCATCCCTGGCCCGGATTTTCCCACTGGTGGCGTTTTGGTTGAGCCGCGCGATCAGATTTTAGAGGCCTACAAAACGGGTCGCGGTGGCTTCCGGCTGCGCGCCAAATGGGAAAAGGAAGACACTGGGCGCGGTACCTATCAGATCGTTGTCACCGAGATTCCGTACCAGGTGCAGAAGGCTAAGCTGATAGAGCGCATCGCGGAGTTACTACACGAAAAAAAGGTGTCTCTTCTGGGCGATGTGCGAGACGAGTCAGCCGAAGAGATCCGTCTGGTGCTCGAGCCCAAGAGCCGCAGCGTCGATCCCGTGCTGTTGATGGAGAGCCTATTTCGGCTTACCGAGCTTGAGGTTCGCTTTGGCCTAAACATGAACGTGCTGTCGGCGGGGCAGATCCCCAACGTGCTGTCGCTGCGCGACGTGCTGCACCAATGGCTGGAGCACCGCATCGAGGTCCTTGTTCGCCGCTCTGAGTTCCGCCTGAAGAAGATCGAGCACCGGCTGGAGGTGCTCGATGGATATCTGATCGCCTATCTCAATATCGATGAAGTGATCCGTATAGTTCGCTTTGAGGATCAACCCAAGCAGAAACTGATAAGCCGTTTCAAGCTTACCGAAGTTCAAGCCGACGCCATCCTCAATCTTCGTTTGAAATCACTTTCCAAGCTGGAAGAGATTGAGATCAAGGCAGAACACGACAGGCTCTCCAAAGAGCGCCGTAACTTGAAGAAGCTCTTAAAGTCTGACGATCTGCAATGGGAGCGCATCGCCGAAGAGGTAAAGTCGACGCGTGAGCGCTATGCAAAGAAAACGAAGCTTGGCGCTCGGCGTACATCGATTGCCGACGCGCCCCAGATTGAGGTCGATCTCGATCAGGCGATGATTGAGAAGGAGCCCATCACTGTTGTTCTGTCCGAGAAGGGCTGGATCCGCGCGATGAAAGGGCACGTAGAGGACACGACCCGGCTAGACTTCAAGCAAGGCGACGCCTTGAAGCGTGCAGTGCACGCCTCGACCACAGACAAGCTATTGGCGTTCGCTACCAATGGTCGAATCTTCACGCTGGAGGCGAGCCAGTTACCCGGCGGGCGGGGACACGGTGAGCCTGTGCGCCTGATGATAGACCTTGAAGAGAACCACGACGTGGTGGACCTCTTCGCATATGAGCCGGGTCGTAAGTTGCTGGTGGCGTCGACTGGCGGTTACGGCTTCGTTGTGCCAGAGGACCAGGTGGTCGCATCGACCCGCAAGGGCAGGCAGGTCTTGAATGTGTCGGAGCCCGATGAGGCCAAGGTGTGCGTTCCCATTGACGGCGATCAGGTCGCAACCATCGGTGAGAACCGTAAGCTCCTGGTGTTTGCCCTGGATCAGATTAACGAGATGGCGCGCGGCAAGGGAATGATCCTGCAGCGCTTCAAGGGCGGCGGCCTTTCGGATGTGCGGGTGTTCAGGAAGGCTGAGGGCCTCACTTGGCTCGATTCGGCTGGACGCACGTTTACGCTGACCTGGCGGGAGTTGAAGGACTGGCAGGGCATACGCGCGCAGGCCGGGCGGCTCGCACCCAAGGGCTTTCCGCGTTCGAACAAATTTGGCCCCGCTTTCTGATTGTGTGCGCCCTTTATGGTGCGTGCGCTTGCCCCGAAATCGGGCGAAGGCTAGGACTGTGCTCTATGAGACGGAGGGGGACAGGATATCGCTGCGCCGCGGTCATTGCGCTAATGCTTGCGACCGCCGGTGAGGTGTGGGCCGGCGGCGCAGCAGCACCCAGCCTGGATGTTTGCACAAGGGCGGATTTCGAATCTGTGGTCGATAACGCGGCCGCAGCTTTGCGCGGCCTCAATATGAAGAACAAGCCCGCGTTTCAACAGAAGCTGCGCATGTTGAAAGAGAAGCGCGGCTGGAGCCACGACGCATTCTTGAAAGAAGCCGCTCCCTTCGTGCGCGACGAGCGCATTGCCCTTTTCGACCAGCAATCGGAGCGGCTGTTGAGCGACATCTCCACGTTGGGGCAAGAAGGCGCGGAGGCGGAGACCCCCGACTGCGCGCGGCTATTGGAGTTGAGGGCGCGCATGAAGGTATTGGTGGAAACACAGACCGCCAAGTGGACCTACATGTTTGAGAAACTCGACACCGCGCTGTGGGAGTGATGAGGCGCCGTCAGTCGCGACGCATCCAACCGTTGGGGCCTAAGTGTTCTTGCGGCTGGAAGCGCATTTTGTAGTTCATTTTGCGCGAGCCGTTGATCCAATAGCCGAGGTAGAGGTAAGGCAGCCCCAGCCGGCGCGCATATTCGATATGCTCGATGATCATGTGGGTGCCGAGACTGAGCGCGTCTGCTTCAGGATCATAAAAGCTATAGACCATTGAGATACCGTCGGAGAGCATGTCACACAGGGCAACGCCCTTGAGCGGCCAATCGTCTTGATGGCTCTCCAACGGATTTTCAGGCTTCTCGCGGTACTCCGTTACGAAGGTGTTGATAACACTGTCTTCCACCATCATGGCGTAGTCGAGCACGGTCATGTCTGCCATTCCGCCATCGGCGTGGCGCGCGTCGATGTAACGGCGGAAGAGGTTGAACTGCTCAGATGTGGGCTCCGGCGCACGGCGGATGGTGTGGATCTGCTGATTCTTGTCCATCACCCGGCGCATGTTGCGCCCTGCTTGGAATTCGTTGACCACTACACGTACAGAGACGCAAGCATGGCAACCTTCGCAGTAAGGCATGTAAGCGATGTTCTGGCTGCGACGGAACCCGCCTTTCAACAGGCTATCGACGAGTGCGTGTGGCTTTTCGCGCGTCAGGTGGGTGAACAGTTTTCGTTCCAGTCGCCCGGGAAGGTACGGGCAAGGCTGAGGGGCAGTCACGTAGAATTCCGGAAAGTGTTTTTGCTGTTCCGTCATTCGACGACGTTCCTCATGAGCCAGGATCCGATAAGGCGCGCTCATTATGTTCGGCACGGTGAGCGATCAGCAAGATGATATGTGAGCCTTACGGGTGCGAGCAAGGCAGGTCGTTTGGGATACGCTACTTCGTTGCGCCGCAAAATGCCGATTTTTCACCGATTGTGGCCAAACACTCATTAATTCCTGTCCCTTCAATACCCTTGGTCCCGTGTCTTTGCATGCATAGGAGGCGTTTTGTCCCGGCCGGCTATTGAGACGCAAAGTCGGCTAAGTGCCGAATCAGGGTGAAACTGGCGCCGTAGGCCAGCCGGCAGTGTTTTGGCGGCAATTGGGAACCGAAGGCTGTGCTTGCAAGCCCGGCGCTGGAGCCCTCAAACCCGCATTTTCGGATCCGATGAGGCGGGCCGGAGCAGTATCGCAGGGGTCGTCGGCGCTGCATCGTCCGGCGAGGTGGCGGCCGGAACGTCCGTCTGTTCGTTGTCGATGGAGGCATAGAGCAGCCACGCCACGCTGCTGATAAAGAAGAAAAGTATGAGGATGGCGAGCAGCGCACGCTTGAGCGCCCACCATAGTGTCGGCGCTTTCGGCAGCAAAGCAGCACCCTCCTCCACGGCGGATGTCGTGGTTGTTGGCATAAGATCGTCTGTTCTCAAAAGTTTTGTGAAATTCCGAAAAAGATTCCCTCACCGGCCGCGTAGCAACCAGCACATCCATTGATGGAGGAGGTGAGTGCGAGGGTCAAGGCATCTTCCCAGCGTGCGCGCATTACGACTGTTTGGCGTGTTTGCCGGGCCACGGTTGGCGCGACCATGTGCTGCGAGTGCCGACTTGGAGGATGACGTTATTGCTGCACGTGCCCTTGCCGGGCCAGTTCTTGTGTAGCCGCCAGGTCGACCTTACCTGAGCCCAACACGGGAACCGCCTCCACGATAAGAATAGATTTGGGGATCCATAATTCCGGGAATCCTTCCGTGCGCGCGTGCGCCTGTAAGGCCTCTGTGGCTGCATCGGGTTTGTCGGTGACGAGAACAATCTGTTCGCCCTTGCGCGGGTCGGGCAGACTGAGCGCCACGTGCTGGCCGTCATTCCATAGGCCTGCTGCCAAACCCTCGATAGCTGCAAGTGACACCATCTCACCACCTATTTTTGCAAAGCGCTTAGCGCGCCCTCGAATGGTGAGGAAGTCATCGTCCAATGTCACGATGTCACCAGTGTCATGCCAGTCGCCGGGAGGTGGGGTCAGCACGCCGGGCTGTTCAGGGAGCAGATAGCCAGCCATCACGTTGGGCCCGCGTACGAATAGCCGTCCACCCTCCGCAATCCCAGGCACTGGTTCAAGCCGTGCGGAAATACCTGGCAAAATGCGCCCCACGGTACCGGCTCGATTTGCGCTGGGCTGATTAACAGCAATCACAGGCGAACATTCTGTGGCGCCATAGCCTTCCAGGATATCGGTGTTGTTCGTCGCCCAAAGCTCGCGGGTCTGTGGCTTTATCCGTTCGGCGCCGGCGATGACGTAGCGCAGTTTCGCCAAATCGTCAGCTTCAGCCGCGCGATGATAGCCAGCAAGGAATGTGTCGGTGGCATAAAGGACGGTCGCATTGGTGCGGCGGATAAACTTGGGTATTTGGCGGTAGTGCAGGGGGCTGGGGTAAAGCGCGACTTTCAAGCCTCCCAGGAGGGGGGTAAGAGTTCCTGCCGTGAGACCGAAGGAGTGGAACATGGGTAGCGGGTTAAAGACAACTTGGTCAGCTGTCAGGAGCTCGTTCATGTGATCAAGCATCTGGTAGGCGTTGGCCAGGACGTTGGCATTTGTAAGTACGACTCCTTTAGGTTCGCCTTCAGTGCCGGAGGTAAACAGTACGACCGCGGGTGCGTTCGGGTCCGCAGCGGAAGGACGGTGCAGCGTTCCGGCAAGAGCGGTGCGAACCGCGCCGGCGATTTTGTCCAAGGTACCGATGCTGTTTCGCACGTCCTCCAGTGCCACGATGCGAACTTTTTTCCCTTGCTTCCATTCCACCTCGGCAAGCGCGGCGACGAGGTCTTTAAGCTTGCCCATCTCAACGAAACGGCGCGACGTGAGAACGGTTTGAATGCGTCCCGTTCTCAGTGCCGATACGAGCTGCTTCCTGCCAGCAGTGAAATTTAGAAGGGCGCCGACGCGGTGAAATGCATTGAGACCGAAAAGGGTAGCGGTGAGCCCAATCGAATTGGGCAACAGCACGCCTACGGTTTCGCCACGATCGGTCTCACGCGCAATCTTGGCGCCTAAGATGAGGCTGGCGAGAACGAGCTTCTTGAATGAGAGCTGCGTACGTTCTGCGTCCTCCAGTATGATTTTGTCAGACCCATATTGACGCGCTGCATGCAGCAGGGCCGCAAAAAGGGTCGATTGTGTCTGGTCGGGATGGAAGGTGCGAGCCATCGAATGCGGAATAAAGCTCTATATGGGAATTCGGCCACATGCCTAGATCGCAGCTTGCACCGGTTCACTAGGAAAGCGCAATCGCGGCGGTGCGGTAGGATTGAGACGGGCACGTGTGTGCGATTGGCGATTTCGGGCTTCTTGGCCCGGCGCTGAGCAGGGTTTCGCTCTGCTGCGTCGCACAAAATTTGCTGAAAAAAGAAGCAAATTCATATGTGGCCGTTGCTTGGAATAGCGGAATTGAGAGTGCGTTTTCGGTGGACACGCAGCGACGAAACGCTCGGTTGATCTAAGGGAAAGCTAGCAACTGCGGTATACTCTCGCCTCTTGATCGCTATCGTCGATGAACGAATCATGCTCTCGTTTAACGCTATGCTTGAGCCTTCAAGGTGACTGGAATCTAGGCAACAAGTGCCCATCATTGAGTCTTGAGCAGCCTTCGATTCAAACTTACGATTGCGTCAATAACAAAAAGAAACGGCGAGGACACGCTCCAGGTGGAATGACCCCTCACGGGGGGGTGGTTCGGCAAAACTTGGGGGTGTCCCATGATCGAAGTTGTTGCACTTGTTTGCTTCATCAATGAGCCAGCTCGTTGTAAGGACGTTCACCTGTCCTTTGCAGCGCAATCCGTTACTCCTCATCAGTGCATGATGTATGGACAGATGGAACTCGCAAAGTGGACGAGGGGCCATCCCAAATGGCAGATAAAGAAGTGGAAGTGCGGCCGGACCGGCCTGTTCGCCAAAGCCTGAGGCTTTGCGCACCCGAGCCGCGAGCGCCCTTCTGGGATCATGGAAGGTGAGCTGACGGGATGTACTCCTGTCGGCCCTTCGATGACCTCCTGATCCGCTCAGATTGCGCGGCTTTCGATGCGCAATCCTGAGCGCCTGGCGTCACGGTTGCGGCCATGGGCCATTTTCCGTTGACTTGCGCTGCATCATCGCCTTCCTAGGGCGGACCTTAATGTTCGGTCTCGATGTGGGAGGGTTTCATGCCGGAGAATTCGCCACCGCCGCCCAAGTTTGCAACGCTTGCGATCCATGCCGGAGCAGCTCCGGATCCCTCGACCGGCGCCCGCGTCACGCCGATATTTCAGACCACATCCTTCGTTTTTAATGACGCCGATCACGCCGCTTCGCTGTTTGGCCTTGAGGCGTTCGGAAACATCTACACACGCATCACAAACCCGACAGAGGCGGTGTTAGAGGCGCGGATCGCAGCGCTTGAAGGGGGTACAGCCGCGCTCGCCGTTGCATCGGGTCATGCGGCGCAGTTTCTCGCATTCCATACGCTTTTGGAGCCCGGTGACGAGTTCATTGCGGGGCGTCAGCTCTATGGCGGCTCGATCAACCAATTCAACCACTCGTTCAAGAAGTTCAATTGGAATGTCGTGTGGGCGGACGCAACGGACCCGGCTTCCTTCGAGAAAGCCGTCACGCCAAAGACAAAGGCGATCTTTTGCGAGTCGATCGCCAATCCCGGTGGGATCGTCATTGATCTGCCAGCGATCGCTGCTGTGGCCAAGAAGGCGGGTTTACCGTTCGTCGTCGACAACACACTGGCCACGCCATACCTGTGCCAGCCGAAGGAGCACGGCGCCGACATCATCGTGCACAGCCTGACTAAGTTCATCGGTGGGCACGGGAACTCCATTGGCGGCGTACTCGTCGATTGCGGTACATATGATTGGCTTGGCTCTAAGCATCGCTACAAGACGCTGGTTGATCCCAACGAATCTTATAATGGCTTGCGGCTAGCCGAGACGTTCGGCAATTTCGCCTTCGCCATTGCCGCTCGCGTGATGGGGCTGCGCGACATGGGACCGGCCATCTCACCGTTTAATGCCTTTCTGATTCTGACCGGGTCTGAGACCCTGCCACTGCGTATGGCTCGGCACTGCGAGAACGCTCTTGCTGTGGCAACTTGGCTGGAAAAGCACCCGAAGGTGGCGTGGGTCAGCTATGCCGGCCTGCCATCGAGCCCCTACTATGGGCTGCAGCAGAAGATTTGTCCGAAGGGTGCTGGGGCGGTGCTGACGTTCGGCCTCAAGGGGGGCTACGACGCTGGCGTCAAGCTCGTGTCATCCATGATGCTGTTTAGCCATCTGGCCAACATTGGCGACGTGAGAAGCCTCATCATCCACCCAGCCTCCACGACCCATCGCCAACTGACGGACGAGCAGCGCGCCGCTGCAGGCGCCGGGCCGGACGTTGTGCGCCTTTCGGTCGGCATCGAGGACAGGGATGACATCATTGCCGACCTGGAACAGGCGCTAGCGAGCGTCGATTGACGTTCGGCCCACTCGGTAGTCTAGCCTCCCCACGCGAATCGGCTTTTAAACAAGAGGCGCCAGTTTCCCGCGCGGTAACCGCAGGAGAGGGCCCTTGATTATAGCCCAGCTCAGCGAAGATGTGACGCTCTTCGCCAATCAGCTTGTTACATGGGCGACGGGCGCGTTGCCCAACTTCCTCGCCACAGTTGCGATATTGCTTGCCGGCTGGTGGCTCTCCAGGATGGCAGCGCATGCTGTCGGCCGCGTGATTGATGCACACCCCTACGTCGATCCCACGTTAAAGGGTGTTCTCACGCAAATTGTTCGATGGGGCTTACTAGCCATTACCGCTGTCGCCGCATTGAGCCAACTTGGATTTGCAACAACGAGCCTTTTGGCGGCGCTCGGTGCCATCGGTCTTGCTATTGGGCTGGCCTTGCAAGGCACACTGGCGAATATTGCCGCCGGCATCATGCTGTTGTGGCTGCGTCCTTTCAGGGTGGGCGATTACATTTCTGCTGGCGACGCTTCGGGTACGGTCAAGGAAGTCGGGCTTTTTGCATCGACGGTGGTGACGTTCGAAGGCGTCTTGTTGTTTGTTCCCAACTCCAGCATGTGGAACACGAAGATAACCAACTTTACGCGGTCAACGCCGCGGATGGTGCGCGAGACGTTCGGCATTGCCTATGAAGACGACATCGCCAAAGCGCGAAAAGTCTTGCTCAAGATGGCAACGGAGGATGAGCGGGCGCATACTGACCCGCCGCCTGCCATTTATGTCAGTTCGCTGGGCGACAATGCTGTCGGGCTCGAGTTGCGGGCGTGGACTCAAGGTTCGGACTGGGTCGCGCTGCGCTTCGACATGATCGAGCGCGGCAAGCTGGCACTGGAGGCCGCCGGTATTTCTATTCCATTTCCGCAGCGCGACCTTTACATCAAGAGCATGCCGAGCAACGTCATGAAGGAGCCGCCTGCTCCAAAGAAGCACAAATCAGCTGCGTGATGCGGACTCAGGTTTTGGACGTGACATAGGAACCGGGCGCGTCCTCGATCGTACCAAGCTTCTTTCCTGGCTCGCGCGGCGCGGTCTGGTCTCCCGAATGTCCTGCAAGCCACTTGGCCCAGTGGGGCCACCAGGAACCGGGATGCTCGGTGGCGGACTTGGTCCACTGCTCCAGCGTTTTGGCCCGTTTGTTGTTGGTCCAGTACTGATACTTGACCTTGTTGGGCGGGTTGACGACGCCGGCGATGTGGCCTGAACCCGAAAGGACAAACTCGACGGGACCGCCGAGCAGCGCAGCGCCGGTGAAGACCGACTTGGCTGGTGCGATGTGATCCTCTTTGGTTGAAAGCTCGAACACCGGTAGCGTCACCTTGCTCAAATCGAGCCGCGTGCCCGAGATGGTCATCTCGCCCTTAGCAAGGCGGTTCTCGCAGTAGAACTCGCGCAGATAGAAATTGTGGTTGGCAGCCGCCATGCGCGTGGAGTCCTGGTTCCAATAGAGCAAGTCAAAGGGGAACGGCTTCTTGCCCAAAAGGTAGTTGTTGACGATGTAGGGCCAGATGAGGTCGCGCGGGCGCAGCATGTTGAACACGTTTGCCATGCGCGAGCCGTCGAGGTAGCCGCGCTCCGACATGAGCTCGTTCAGCGATTCGAGCTGTTCAGCATCGGTGAATAGCAGCAAATCGCCAGCGTGGGTGAAGTCGATCTGCGCTGCCAAAAACGTCGCCGAGTTGAAAGGCTCCTCGCCGCGCGCGGCAAGATAGGCGAGCGTTGTGGCAAGTAGCGTGCCGCCCACGCAGTAGCCAACGACGTTGCATTTTTCAATGCCCGTTTCGCGCTTCACCGCGTCAGCTGCGTCAAGAATTCCCTCCTGCATGTAGTCCTCGAAGGTCTTGTGCGCGAGCTTCTCGTCGGGATTGACCCAAGAGATAATGAAAACTGTGAAGCCCTGATCGACAATGTACTTGATGAGGCTCTTGGGCGGAGTGAGGTCGAGGATGTAGAACTTATTGATCCAAGGGGGCACGATGAGGAGAGGTATCTCATGTACCTTTTCGGTCGTGGGCGCGTATTGGATGAGTTGCAGAACTTCATTCTGAAAAATGACCTTGCCGGGCGTCGCGGCAAGATTCCGGCCCACCTCGAAGGCCGTGGTGTCGGTTTGGGTGATCTTAAAAAGATCCCCGGAGCGATTCATGTCCTCAGCGAGAAAAGCCATGCCCTTGACGAGATTGTCGGCGTTGGTGGCTAGCGTTTCGCGCATGACCTCTGGGTTCATGAAAGGAAAGTTTGAAGGCGAGAGCGCGCTGGAGACCTGACGCAGATAGAACTCAGCCTTCTGGCGCGTGCGCTGATCAAGACCCTCGGTCTTGTCGAGCATCTCCTCGGCCCATTGTGCGGTGACAAGATACGCCTGCTTCCAGAAGTCGAAGTAGGGGTTCTGCGACCACTCAGGGTCCTTGAAACGATTGTCACTGGGCTCAGGCTCGATGACAGGCATAACATCCTGGCCGAGAAAGCGATGTAGCGCGTTGTTCCAAAGCTCCGCATAGGATCGCATGAGCGTGCCCTGGGTCTCTGCAAACTTGGTGGGGTCCGTCCACCAAGTACGCATTACGTCGGAAAGCGTATTGGTCGCCTCCGTCATTTGGGCGGCTGATGAATAGGGGCCCGTCTTGGAATCGGAGCGCGCCAAGAACTCGTTTAAGACGTGTCCGCCCTGTTCGAACAGCCGCAGCAGATTGAGGGCGAATTCCTCTCCGTCTACGACTTTGTACTCTGGGCTCTTAGAAGCCCGCTCTGTGTGTTGCTTTTGCATGAGTTGGAAACCAGGTTGAGCCGCAGTCGACCCCTTGCATTCGTCTCGCGGAGTTCTGCGACACTTAGAGATTAATGTCACCCCATGATGTGGACAATGATGAAGGCCTTAAATCGGCCGTGGTTACCGTCGAATCAGTTATTGTTAAAAAGTGCGCAGGATGGAATAGGCCAATAAAGACATGCGGCTGAGGGAAGTTAGCGGCCAGAGGCTGCCAGCAGCCGTAAGGGTATTGCTCGGCTTGGCCGTGTCTGCTCTCGTCGTTGCCTCCGGTGGTTGCGGGACGACAACTGCGACCCCGCTCCCCGGTCTTGGGCCGGTCGGCTCCAGTTCTCTAACGTACGATCAGCAGAAAATGGCGATCCAAGAGCTCAACAATAAGAAAGCAACACACGAGCAGGACGCGATTAGGTATATCGAACAAAGTCGATAGAAACAGGTCTTGAGAGCCGCGCCGGGCACTGGACGGGGTCTAGGGCGCAGGCGTAAATACTGACGCAGTGCTGTGAACGTGCCAAGGAAAGCCCTGCCTACTCACTTTGGTAGAACGGCTGCGGCTTCGGTCGCGCGAGGCCGTCCGTGAAGAGGAACCATTGGAAACCGAATTCCAACGCATCAAGCGGCTGCCGCCATACGTCTTTGCCGAGGTTAATCGGCTGAAGGCGGCAGCGCGCGCGCGCGGTGCCGACATCATTGATTTGGGCATGGGAAATCCCGATCAGCCGACGCCGCAGCATATCGTCGACAAGCTGGTCGAAACGATCAACAAGCCGCGCACGCACCGCTATTCCGCATCGAAGGGCATCCCCGGATTGCGCAGGGCACAAGCTGCCTACTACGAGCGCCGTTTCGGCGTGAAGCTGGACCCGGAAACCCAGATTGTCGCGACGCTTGGGTCCAAGGAAGGGTTTGCCAACGTGGCGCAGGCCATCACGGGGCCCGGCGACGTTATTCTCGTGCCAAACCCGACTTATCCGATCCATGAGTTCGGCTTCCTGATTTCCGGTGCCGCTATCCGGCATCTGCCAGCTCGAACCGGAGATGAGTTTCTGCGTCTTGTCGAGCGCTCTTGCAAGCGCACGGTGCCGAAGCCATTGGCGCTCGTTCTGTCCTATCCATCGAACCCGACAGCGATTACGGCAGAGCTCGACTTCTACAAGGAGGCGGTTGCGCTGGCCAAGCGGCTTGATCTCATTCTTCTGTCCGACCTTGCTTATGCGGAAATCTATTTCGACGGTTCGCCGCCGCCCTCTGTCCTCCAGGTGTCCGGCGCGATCGACCTTGCCGTGGAGTTCACCTCGCTGTCCAAGACATTCAACATGCCGGGCTGGCGCATGGGTTTCGCGGTCGGCAACGAACGCATTATCGCGGCACTCGCGCGCATCAAATCCTATTTAGACTATGGCGCCTTCACGCCAGTACAGGTGGCCGCCGCCGCCGCCCTCAATGGACCGCAGGACTGTGTCGAAGAGATTCGCGCGACCTACCACCGTCGGCGCGACTGCTTGGTCGAGCGTTTCGGACAGGCGGGCTGGGTCATACCGCCGCCGCCCGCAACGATGTTTGCCTGGGCCTCGTTGCCTGAGCCCTTCAAGGACATCGGTTCGGTCGAATTTGCCAAGCTTCTGATCGAAAAAGCCGACATTGCCGTTTCCCCCGGTCTGGGCTTTGGGGAGTATGGGGAAGGTTACGTGCGTATTGCACTGGTGGAGAACGAGCACCGCATTCGCCAAGCGGCCCGGAATCTCAAAAAGTTCCTCGCCCAGGCACCGGAAACGATGCATAACGTGATCCCGATTCCGCAGAAGGCAAGCCGGTAGTTCGTTACGTTTCCATGCAACAGCCACTCAAATTGGGCATCGCCGGCCTTGGCACTGTCGGCGCAGGCCTCCTCCATTTGCTCGCGCAACAAGAACGGCTCCTGGACGGGAGGTTCGGCCGGCAGATACGCGTCGCTGGCGTTTCGGCGCGGACAAAGGCCAAAGACCGCGGCTTGGACCTCAGCAACGTCACGTGGTTCGATGACCCGGTAAAACTAGCCTCCCACCCGGCGATAGACGTTTTTGTCGAGCTGATCGGTGGGGCTGACGGTATCGCCAAGGCAGCGGTTGAGGCGGCCCTGCATGCGGGCAAACACGTCGTCACCGCCAACAAGGCGCTGCTGGCTGAGCATGGTGTGGCGTTGGCTGAGATCGCGGAAAAGCATGGCGTCGCCTTGAATTTCGAGGCGGCCGTTGCCGGCGGCATACCCGTCATTAAGACATTGCGTGAGTCGCTGAGCGCCAACGAGGTGCACCGCGTCTACGGCATCCTCAACGGCACCTGCAACTACATCCTGACGACAATGACGGAGGAGGCCCGCTCCTTTGACGACGTGTTGAAGGAGGCGCAAGCGCGCGGCTACGCTGAGGCAGACCCGATCTTTGATGTGGGTGGCTTTGACACCGCACACAAATTAGCGATCTTGGCGAGCCTGGCCTTCGGCACCCGCGTGGCATTCGATCAGATCGACGTAGAAGGCATTGAAACGATCACCGAGGCTGACATCGAGGCAGCAGCGGACATGGGCTATTGCATCAAGCTGTTGGGTGTTGCGATGCAGACCGGAAGCGGCATTGAGGCGCGCGTGAACCCGGCAATGGTACCGAAGCATTCCGCCATTGCCGAGGTGTCGGGTGTCACCAACGGGGTCGCCATCGATGCGGACTATTGCGGTAGCTTGCTGCTGGTTGGCCCGGGGGCAGGCGCCAACCCTACCGCCTCGGCTGTCGCAGGAGACATTGTCGACATCGCGCGCGGTAATTTGGTGGCGCCCTTCCTGACGCCAGCTCGCCATCTCAAAGCCTATAAGAAAGCCAAGCTCGGTGCGCACCAGGGCGCCTATTACGTGCGCCTTTCAGTTTACGATCGTCCCGGCGGCATGGCAGCAATCGCCAGGCGTATGGGTGATCGCGAGATCTCGATTGAGAGCATGGTGCAGCGGCGTCCGCGCTCAAGCCTTCCAGGGGTCGGCGCACGCGGGCATCCGGGAGCCCCCGCGCCCGTCGTGCTCATCACGCATGAGACGACGGAGGAGGCAATACGCGCCGCGGTGGATGCTATTGAGAAGGATGGAAAGGTGTCAGAGCGTCCGCAGGTGATCCGCATCGAAAAACTGCATGAGAACGCCGCAACTGCCGGCGCTGGGGGATAGGTCATGTCAAGTGAGTCCAATAGCGGTCTCGACCGTGTTCTCGTGTTGGAAGTCACACGCGTCACGGAAGCGGCGGCCATTGCCGCAGCGCGCTTACGCGGGCGGGGTCAAGAAAAGGCAGCCGACAAGGCTGCGGTCGACGCGATGCGCCGTGAGTTGGCAAAGCTTGCGATCAGCGGCACGGTTGTTATCGGCGAGGGCGAAATGGACGAAGCCCCGATGCTCTACATCGGGGAGAAGGTTGGCTCGGGCGACGGGCCACAAGTCGACATCGCCGTCGATCCTCTGGAAGGCACGACAATATGTGCCAAGGCGATGCCCAATGCGCTCGCCGTGCTCGCCATCTCTGAGAAGGGTGGTTTTTTGCACGCGCCCGACATCTATATGGACAAGATCGCGATCGGCCCCGGGTACGCTCCGGGGCTTGTTGATCTCGACGCGGCGCCAGCCGACAACATCAACGCGCTTGCCAAGGCGAAGGGCGTTCCAGTGAACGAGATCAGCGCGTGCATCCTCGACAGGCCGCGCCACACGGAGCTGATAGAAGCCGTGCGCCAAGCGGGCGCCTCGGTGGGGCTCATTCCCGATGGCGACATTGCCGGGGTGATTTGGACCACCAATCCAGAAGAGACCGGCATCGATATCTATCTAGGCTCCGGCGGTGCGCCAGAGGGCGTGCTCGCGGCGGCAGCGTTGCGCTGTATCGGGGGCCAGATGCAGGCGCGGCTACTGCCGGCCAATGATGCGGAACGCGCGCGTGCTGAGAGCATGGGCATAGCGGACGTCAACCGGAAATACGTGCTGGAGGAGATGGCGTCCGCCGACGTGATCGTTTCGGCTACCGGCGTGACGGACGGCTCGCTGCTCGACGGTGTGCGCTTTCGCAGTGGCTTCGCAGAGACGGAGTCGGTCGTCATGCGCTCCCACACCGGCACCGTGCGCCGGGTGAAAACGACGTTCCGCGCGATTGGCCCGCGCTATGTCGGTTGAGACGCAAGGTCTGGGGAGAAGCGGCGCTTACACATGCCCCGTCGCGTCACTGCCTCGCGAATCACTCCACAATTGCCAGCTTGGCTCAAGGAGGCGCTGTGGTGGCGGTTCGCAAAGACATGCCAATCGAATCTTCCGATGCGGGAGCGCCCTTCCTCGGCGTGAGCGCCTCGGCGAAAGGCTATGCATGGCAAGCACGGCTGGTGCCGGCTGCTGAACCTTGCGCGACAGCCATCAGCCAGCGCCACGGGCTTCCCGAGCTTTTGGGACGAGTCCTTGCAGCACGTGGCGTTGCCCTCGAAGATGTGGTGACCGTCCTCAATCCAACACTCAAAGCGCTGATGCCCGACCCCAGCACGCTGCGGGATATGGAGGCTGCCGCCAAGCGGCTGGCTGATGCCATCGAGAACCGTGAGGCTGTCGCAGTGTTTGGCGACTACGACGTCGATGGCGCAGCCTCATCGGCGTTGCTTAGCCGATTCTTTGCTCACCATGGGCGCCTTGTTCGCATCTACATTCCCGATCGATTGTTTGAAGGTTACGGCCCGAACGCAGCTGCGATCGAGAATCTTGTGCAGGAGGGTGCACAACTCATCGTGACGGTCGACTGCGGAACGACAAGCGCAGAACCGCTGGCCCGCGCGGGTGCACTCGGCGCCGATGTCATAGTCATTGATCATCACCAAGCAGACGAGGACCTGCCCACCGCGTGTGCCGTGGTCAATCCCAATCGCCAAGACGACGTGTCTGGGTTGGGGCACCTGTGTGCGGCGGGTGTAACGTTCCTCGTCATTGTCGCCACCGCGCGCGAGCTGCGCCAGCGCGGCTATTATACTAAGGGTGCTGCCGAGCCAGACTTAGTGTCCGAGCTGGACCTGGTGGCACTCGCAACCGTGGCCGATGTCGTTTCGCTCACAGGCCTCAACCGAGCCTACGTGACGCAAGGACTGCAAGTGATGCGTTGGCGCCGGAACACAGGCCTCAAGGCGCTCGTTGATGCGGCGGGGTTGAATGAAGTGCCAACGCCCTATCATTTGGGGTTCATTTTGGGGCCGCGTATTAATGCTGGCGGTCGTATCGGTGATGCGGCGCTGGGTGCGCGGCTGCTAACCAGCGAAGACGAGGTCGAGGCAGGGCGCATCGCGCTGCTACTGGACCGGCTCAACAAAGAGCGCCGCGCGCTTGAGGCGCAGATGTTGGAGGAAGCGCTGGCGGAGGCCGACGCCCTCATCGATGCGCGGCCCGACGCGCCGGTTGTCATCGTGGGCTCGCCCGATTGGCACAAGGGTATTGTCGGGTTGGTTGCAAGTCGCTTGACGGAACGTTTTCATCGCCCCTCCTGTGTCATTGCGTGGGACGAGGACAAACGCGAAGGGACGGGCTCGCTGCGCTCCGTTCCCGACGCCGACATTGGGGCCGCTGTACGTGCAGCCGTTGCGGCCGGACACCTTATCAAAGGCGGAGGACACGCGATGGCCGCCGGGCTGACGGTGGCGCGCGACAACGTTGCGGCATTGGGAGAATTCCTGGATGCGCGGCTGGCCGAAACGGTGGGACAAGTGCGCCAACGGGTGGGTCTCGACTTCGATGGCGCTTTGACGCCTGGGGGTGTCACGGGCGCATTCTTCGAACTCATCGAGCGCGTGGGGCCGTTCGGGCAGGGCAACCCGTCGCCTCGCTTTGCGTTTCCAGCTACGCGCATCAAATTTGCTAAGATTGTTGGCGAGGCGCATGTTCGCTGCGCCCTAGAATCTGAGGACGGTGGTCGCATCGACGGCATCGCCTTTCGCGCCGTTGGGCAGCCGTTGGGCGATTTGCTGTTGGGTGCGAACGGCTTGCCGATCCACATAGCGGGGCTTTTGAAGCGCTCCACTTGGGGTGGCCGCGACAAAATTGAGCTTATCATCGAGGACGCCGCCGACCCGCGCCGTCAGCCTTGCCGGTGAGGCACTGGGGCTTGCTTGCAAGGCCCCGGAAAGGCCCCTATACCCTCGCCGTGCGGTCCCTTCGTCTATCGGTTAGGACGTCAGATTTTCAATCTGAAAAGACGGGTT
>CAZURR010000017.1:0-25030 GCA_964622715.1 uncultured Hyphomicrobium sp.
AGAGAGGCCCGAATGAACGTTGCACAATCGGTCAGAGCCCTCTTCCTCTGGGAGTTCGTTTCTGCCTTCGGGCTCTCCATGCGCCAGTTCTTCTCCAAAAAGAAGACGATCGACTATCCCTTTGAGCGCGGACCGCTATCGCCACGCTTCCGCGGCGAGCACGCGCTGCGGCGCTATCCCAACGGTGAGGAACGGTGCATCGCGTGCAAGCTGTGCGAGGCGATCTGTCCAGCCCAGGCGATCACGATCGAAGCCGGGCCGCGCCGCACTGATGGTACGCGGCGCACCACCCGTTACGACATTGATATGGTCAAGTGCATCTATTGCGGGCTCTGCGAAGAGGCGTGTCCTGTGGACGCTATCGTAGAGGGACCGAATTTCGAGTTTGCGACCGAGACGCGCGAGGAGCTCTACTACAACAAGGAGAGGCTGCTCGATAATGGAGATCGGTGGGAACGGGAGATAGCAAGGAACCTTGAACTCGAGGCACCTTACCGCTGATGACGTAGCGGAAGGTCTGAGCAGGCTCTTTGCACTCCATATCTTCTCACCGCTTGGATTGTCGTAGCGCATGGGGTATTGCCCCTAGCGCGAGTTTGTGCGGGCAGCGTGCTGCCGGCACAGTTTTTGTGTTCGCCAAGCGCGGCGGCGAAGGCGGCAGACGTTAGAGGGCGCTAGGTTCTGATCGATGGCACTGACTGCGGGATTTTTCTATCTGTTTGCAGTGTTCTCGGTCATCGCCGGGGTCATGGTGATTGTGGCCAAGAACCCCGTGCATGCCGTGCTGTTTCTTATTCTGGCGTTTTTCAACGCCTCGGGTCTTTTCATTCTCTTGGGCGCTGAGTTTCTGGCGATGATTCTCATCATCGTCTATGTGGGCGCAGTAGCGGTCCTCTTCCTGTTCGTCGTCATGATGCTCGACGTCGACTTCGCTGAGCTGAAGGCTGGCTTCATTAAAAATGCGCCTGTTGGATTATTTGTTGGTGGCATCGTGCTGGTCGAGCTCATCTTGTTGTTCGTTGCGCGAGGTTTCGATCTTGGCGTCGCCCATGAGTCTGCAGCTGCCATGCCAGCTGCCGGTTCTGGTATCTCCAATACCGAGGCTCTGGGGCTCATCCTCTATACGAAGTACATCTACTTTTTCGAGATCGCTGGTCTCATACTTCTGGTCGCGATGATCGGCGCGATCGTTCTCACCCTTCAGCACAAGGTGGGCGTGCGCCGTCAGTCAATCGCGGCGCAGGTAGCACGTTCGCCGAAGGACAGTGTCGAGGTTGTCAAGGTGCCGTCTGGCGGGTCGATTATTCCGGCCCCCGATGGGCAAAGCTGAGAAAGCGAGGCGAGATGACCATCGGCATTGAACACTACCTGACTGTCGCAGCGTCTCTGTTTACGCTGGGCATGCTCGGCATCTTTCTCAACCGCAAGAATGTCATCGTCATCCTGATGTCGATCGAACTAATGCTTCTCGCCGTCAACATCAATTTCGTGGCGTTTTCGCACTTTCTTGGCGATCTTGTTGGCCAAGTGTTTGCGCTATTGGTTCTGACGGTGGCGGCGGCGGAAGCTGCCATCGGGCTGGCAATTGTCGTCGTCTACTACCGCAATCGCGGGTCGATCGCGGTCGACGATGTCAACATGATGAAGGGCTGAGGGGGACGCGATGATCTACGCGGCGATCGTGTTCCTGCCGGGTTTGGGCGCGCTTATTGTTGGCTTTTTTGGCCGGCTCCTGGGTGTGCGCGCCTCTGAGGTTATCACCACCAGCCTACTTTTTGTCTCGTGCATCCTCTCCTGGATCGTCTTCTGGCGCATGGGATTTGAGCACGAGACGGATAACGTCACAGTGCTACGCTGGATTACCAGCGGCGAGCTTGACGTCTCTTGGGCCTTAAAGGTCGACACTCTGACGGCTGTCATGTTTGTCGTCGTCACCACCGTCTCTGCGCTCGTGCATGTCTATTCCATCGGCTACATGTCCGAGGACCCCTCTCGGCCGCGCTTCTTCTCGTATCTGTCGGGCTTCACCTTCTCCATGTTGATGCTGGTGACGTCCGACAACCTGCTGCAGCTGTTCTTCGGCTGGGAAGGCGTAGGACTCTTCTCCTATTTGCTGATTGGCTTCTGGTATGAGAAGGAATCGGCAAACGCGGCCGCCATCAAGGCGTTCATCGTCAATCGCGTCGGCGACTTCGGCTTCGCGCTCGGCATATTTGGCCTTTTTGCCATTTTCCGCACCATCAACTTGGATGCGCTTTTCGAGGCGGCCCCGGCCGTGGCCGGGCAGACGTTCGCGTTCCTTGGCTACGAGGTCGACATACTGACCACGCTGTGCCTGCTCTTGTTCATGGGTGCGATGGGCAAGTCGGCGCAGTTTCTGCTGCATACGTGGCTACCAGACGCGATGGAGGGTCCAACACCGGTTTCCGCCTTGATCCATGCCGCCACCATGGTGACGGCCGGTGTGTTCATGGTGGCACGACTTTCCCCGATCTTTGAGCTGGCGCCCATTGCGCTCGGATTTGTCACCCTCGTTGGTTCGTTCACAGCCTTCTTCGCCGCAACCATCGCCGTCTGCCAGAACGACATCAAACGTGTCATCGCGTATTCGACCTGCTCGCAGCTCGGCTACATGTTCGCTGCGTGCGGCCTCGGCGCCTTTTCGATGGGGATCTTCCACCTGTTCTGCCACGCCTTCTTCAAGTCGCTGCTGTTCTTATGCGCGGGGTCGGTGAAGCACGCCCTGCATGAAGAGCAGGACATGCGCAAGATGGGCGGTCTTGCAACGAAGATGCCCATCACCTGGTTGATGATGATCGCTGGGGGATTGGCCCTTTCCGGCTTTGGCATCCCCCACATCGGTGGCTTTGCAGGCTTTTATTCCAAGGACGCGATTATCGTCGCCTCGTACGCGAAGGAAACATACAATCAGTACGCCTTCTGGCTGCTTCTCTTCGGTGCCTTCCTAACGGCTGTCTATATTTGGCGGCTGATTCTCATGACGTTCCACGGCAAAACGCGCATCGAGCCCGGCGAATACCGCAAGATGCATGAGAGCCCGCTAACAATGACTTTTGCGCTCATGTGCCTCGGGTTTGGCGCGGCGTTTGCCGGCGCCTTGGGCATTCACACCTTTATAGGCGAGGGCGCCAATGCGTTCTGGAACAACGCCGTCGTTCAGAAGACCGAAGTGGAACTCTTCCAGATAATGCACCACGACCTTCCCGAATGGGTGCATTGGTCGACGTTCTCCGCGATGGCGCTTGGAACGTTCATGCCGTTCCTCTTCTACGTCATCGCGCCTGGACTGCCGGCGCTGACCACGCGCATCTTCCGCCCAATCTATCTGTTCCTGCTGAACAAGTGGTACATCGACGAGATCTACGATTTCATCTTCGTGCGCCCGACGTTCTGGATTGCAAACGTGTTGTGGAAGGTCGGGGACGTGGGCATCATCAATGGGATGATCGACGGGACCGCCGCAGGCGTCTACCGGGTGACAAACCGCGTCGTGAAGCTGCAGACGGGCTACATCTATCACTACGCCTTCGCGATGCTGATCGGCGTTGCGCTCATTTTGAGCTGGTTCATGATCATGAGCGGGGCGCAATAGATGGATATCTCGTCGGCCCCCATCCTCTCGATCATCACGTTCCTGCCGCTGGTGGGTGCGGTGATTATCGGCGGCCTCAATCGCGACGCGAAGGGCAATGCGCGCTGGATCGCACTATGGACTACGACGATCACGTTTCTCATCTCGCTGCTGATTTGGATCAACTTCGATAACGTGAGCGGCGCCTTCCAGTTCGTCGAGGAGCGCAACTGGCTCAACATCATGAAGTACAAGATGGGCGTCGACGGCATCTCTATGCTGTTCGTCATTTTGACGACGTTCCTACTGCCGTTGTGCATCATCTCGAGTTGGGTCGTCATTCAGGACCGCGTCAAAGAATTCATGATCGCATTCCTGGTGCTCGAAACGCTCATGATTGGCGTCTTTTGCGCGCTGGACCTCATCTTGTTCTTCATCTTTTTTGAGGGCAGCCTCATCCCGATGTTCCTCATCATCGGTATATGGGGCGGTCCAAATCGCGTCTATGCGACCTTCAAATTCTTCCTCTACACGCTGCTTGGTTCGGTGCTGATGCTGCTCGCCGTGTTGGCGATGTACTGGTACGCCGGTACGACCGACATCCCGACGCTTATGACCACGACATTCCCAGGCGACATGCAGTGGTGGCTGTGGTTCGCCTTTTTCGCCTCTTTCGCGGTGAAGCTGCCGATGTGGCCGGTGCATACGTGGTTGCCCGACGCCCACGTTGAGGCGCCAACAGCAGGTTCCGTCATTCTGGCGGCGATCCTGCTGAAGTTGGGCGCTTACGGCTTCTTGCGCTTTTCGGTGCCAATGTTCCCGCTTGCGAGCCAAGAGCTTGGACCCTTGATGTTCGTGCTTTCTGTCGTCGCAATCATCTACACATCGCTCGTTGCACTGGCCCAGACCGACTTGAAGAAGCTCATTGCCTATTCCTCGGTGGCGCACATGGGCTTTGTGACGATGGGGATCTTCACGTTTTCGACGCAGGGCGTCGAAGGCGCGATCTTCCAGATGGTCTCCCACGGGATTGTCTCAGCTGGGCTCTTCCTCTGCGTCGGCGTCCTCTATGATCGCATGCATACGCACGATATTTCTGTCTTCGGCGGTCTTGTGCAGCGCATGCCGATTTATGCGGCCCTGTTTATGGTGTTCACGATGGCCAATCTCGGGCTGCCGGGTACGAGCGGTTTTATCGGCGAGTTCTTGACGCTTCTAGCCGCGTTCAAGGTCAACACATGGATCGCATTTTTGGCGACGACGGGCGTGATCACGTCAGCAGCGTACGGACTCTATGTCTATAAGCGCGTTATCTTTGGTGTGCTCGTGAAGCCGGCTCTCAAGACGATCCAAGACTTGAGCTACCGCGAGATTGCAATTCTTGCGCCACTCGTGTTTCTCACGATTCTGCTCGGTATTTATCCCGCGCCCGTGTTCGACGTGACTGCGGTTTCGGTGAAAAAGCTTGTCGCCGCCTACGAGACCTCGGTGAAGCCAGTAACCGCACTCGTCGTTCCGTAGGTTGGGAGCCCGCACGTAATGCAGCATTTATCCATATACGCGCCGGTCCTGCCCGAGATCGTTGTCGCCGTGGGTGCGATGGTACTTTTGATGTTCGGCGTGTTTCGTAAAGTTACACCAGGCGGCGACTTTGCTACTGCCTGGCTCGCTATCGGAGTCCTGCTCGCCGCTGCGGTTCTCATTGTCACCGGGACAACCGGGCGCGAGGTGTTGTTTGAAGGCGCCTTCATCGTCGACGGCTTCGCCCGCTTCATGAAGCTGCTGGTCATCGGCGGCGCGGTGCTGGTGATCATCATGTCGTTCGGCGACCTTGAGCGTCAGGGGCTGCTTTCCTTTGAGTATGCCGTGCTCTTGCTGCTGGCCGTGCTTGGTATGATGCTCATGATCTCGGCCGGCGATTTGATCGCGGTCTACTTAGGCATAGAGCTACAAAGCCTGTCGCTTTACGTCATCGCGGCAATAAAGCGTGACGACGTTCGCTCCAGCGAGGCTGGGCTCAAATATTTCGTATTGGGAGCGCTGTCGTCTGGGATGTTGCTCTATGGCGCCTCGCTTATCTACGGGTTCACGGGCTCCGTCGACTTTGGCGTGATCGCGAGCGTGGCCCAAGGGCAGGCGGCTACTGAAAATATCGGACTTACATTTGGCCTCGTCTTCCTGCTGGTTGGCCTCGCCTTCAAGATTTCAGCTGTGCCGTTCCACATGTGGACGCCAGATGTCTATCAAGGTGCGCCGACCCCGGTGACCGCATTTTTCGCCGCCGCACCAAAGCTTGCCGCGATGGCGCTCCTGATGCGGGTGGTGTTTGTGGCCTTTCCTGGCATCGCAACGCAATGGCAACAGATCATTGTTTTCTTGAGTATCGCCTCGATGTTGCTGGGCGCGTTCGCGGCGATCGGACAGACAAACATCAAGCGACTTATGGCCTATTCCTCGATTGGCCACATTGGCTATGCGCTCGTGGGCGTTGCGGCGAACAACGAAGCCGGCATGCAGGCTGTTCTCATCTACCTTGCTATCTATCTGTTCATGACGCTCGGCGCGTTTGCTTGCGTGTTATCGATGCGCACCAAGAACGGGATGCTAGAGGACATCGACTCGTTGTCGGGTCTGGCCAAGACAAATTTGTCGTTAGCATTCGTTCTGGCAATGATTCTTTTTTCCATGGCTGGCATTCCACCGCTTGCAGGATTCTTTGCCAAATTCTACGTGTTTGCCGCGGCCGTCAAAGCGCGCCTCTTTCCGCTCGCGATCATCGGTGTTCTGGCAAGCGTTGTTGCTGCTTACTATTATTTGCGGGTCATCAAGGTGATGTTTTTCGATGATGCGACACAGTCCTTCTTGCCCGTAGAGCGCGGCACCGGTTTTGTCATGACGGTAGCGGCTCTGTTCGTGCTGCTGTTTGTTTTTGTTCCGCAGCCTCTTGTTAATGCGGCGCTCGCTGCGGCGCAGTCGCTGCAGGCCATCACCACTCCATGAGCCCAATGGACTTCGGCGCGCCTAATCCTGACTCCTGGTTGCACCTTGCGGAGATCGACTCCACGAACGGTGAAGCGATGCGGCGTGCGCTTGCCGGTGAGGCCGGGCCTCTGTGGGTGATTGCCGATAGGCAGACATCGGGTCGTGGCCGCTCAAGCCGATCATGGGTTTCGTCGCCGGGCAACCTTTATGCAAGCCTGCTGATCACAACGGGCGCTGCTATTGCCAAAGTAGGGCAGCTCTCACTGGTCGCTGGGGTCGCGACCATTGATGCAATCTGCAAAGCAGGTCCACTCCAGGCTGGTCATTCGTTGCGGCTCAAATGGCCTAATGACATTCTCATTGGCACCGCTAAGGCCGGCGGAATTCTGGTCGAGAGCAGCGCGCGCGGGTGCAAGGAGGGGATCGCTGCGGTTATTGGCATCGGGCTCAATCTTGCCTCAGTGCCAACCGAGCTGCGGCGTGCAGCAACTTATCTCGCCGCGCATGGTGTGACTCTTTCGCCGCGGGAGGCCTTGGGCCTCCTGGCGCGGGAAATAGACGCTTGGCTCAAAACGTGGGATGAGGGGGCTGGCTTTGCAGCCGTGCGCGAAGGCTGGCTTGAGCGCGCAGGTCCAGTTGGCGAGCCGCTCAGCGTTCTTGCCAATGAGGGGCATATCGAGGGACGTTTTGCCGGTCTCGATGCTGACGGCGCGCTCATAATTGCCGACAAGGATGGCTGTGAGCGGCGCTTCACCTATGGCGACGTGTCGCTCGCAAACGCGCCTCTTACAGCAGATGTGCAGGAGAAAGACGATAGCTTATGATTAAGAAGGGGCACGGCGCCGGCCGGTGGGAAAAGGGGGAAGAGCTCGTATTCGTCGCGCTTGGTGGTCTCGGCGAAATCGGCATGAACATGTACCTGTATGGCTACGGCTCGCAGGATGCACGTCAATGGATGATGGTCGATTGTGGGATCACGTTTCCGGAAGGTGAGAACGATCCCGGCATCGATGTGATTCTTCCGGATGTACGTTTCATAGAGGAAAACAGGGACACTCTAACAGGCATTGTGCTGACGCACGCGCACGAGGATCACGTTGGAGCGGTCATCGAGCTGTGGCCACGGCTGAAGGCGCCCATCTATGCAACGGCCTTTACGGCGGGGATGCTGAGGGCAAAGCTTGCCGAGTATGGCGGCGGTCTCGAGCTTCCCATCCATGTCGTTCCTCTCGACGGAAAGTTCACGGTCGGCCCCTTCGATGTTGAACTCGTGACGCTTGCGCACTCGATCCCGGAGATGAGTGCGCTCGCTCTTCGCACTCCAGCCGGTCTGGTGTTTCACACCGGCGATTGGAAGCTCGATGAAAAGCCGTTAATCGGAGATCCGCTCGACGTGACGCGTCTCAGTTCCTTGGGCGACAAGGGTGTTCTGGCGCTCGTTTGCGATTCCACCAACGCGTATCGTGAGGGAACTTCGCCGTCTGAGGCCGAGGTCGCTCAGTCGATCACCGAGATTATCGGGGGAGCGGGGGGGCGTGTGGCCGTCACATGCTTTTCCTCCAACGTTGCGCGCATCAAGACGGTTTGGGCCGCCGCGCAAGCGACGGGACGAGATCTTGTTGTCGCCGGTCGCGCGCTTCACCGTGTCATCTCGGTTGCTATTGACACAGGATATTTGCCCAAGAGCTTCAAGTATCTGGACCAGGATCAGTTTGGCTATTTGGAGCGGAGCAAGGTCGTCCTTTTGTGCACCGGAAGCCAGGGCGAGCCGAGGGCCGCGCTCGCGCGCATCGCAGAAGACGAGCACGCAGACATTTCGTTCGCTAAGGGCGATCTAGTAATTTACTCCACACGCGCCATCCCCGGCAATGAAAAGGCCGTTGGGCGCATTCAGAATAGCCTTGCTGCCATGGGCTGCGCGTTGCTCACCGATAGTGATGCTCTTGTGCACGTGTCGGGGCATCCGCGCCGTGACGAGCTTCGGCAAATGTATCGTTGGATGCGGCCGCAAGTGGTGGTGCCAATGCATGGCGAAGCGCGGCACATTGAGGCACAGGCTGCGCTTGCGCGCGAAATGGGAGTGCGCGACGTATTTCCGGTGCTCGACGGTGAGATCGTGCGGCTGGCTCCTGATCCTGCCGTCATCGATGAAGCGCCAGTAGGCCGTCTCTTTCGCGATGGCCGGCTACTTATTCCTGAGTCCGACGGCCCGGTGCACGAACGCCGCAAATTGTCATACGTCGGCATTGTCGTTGTTTCGATTTGCCAGTCGCCGAGAGGCGAGGTGCTGGGCGAGCCGCAGGCTATTCTTGACGGCGTGCCACAAGAAACGGCTGATGGCGAAGCAATGCTCGATGTTGTACTCGATGCTATCGATGGCACCTTAAAAAGTGTTCCAAGACAACGCCGCAAGGGGCAGAACCTCGTCGCTGAGGCAGTTCGCCGCGCCGTGCGTGCGGCCGTTGGGGAAGTTTGGGGCAAGAAGCCTATTTGCAAGGTGCTTATAAACGTGATCGATGAATAGGGTGTAGAACCGGGTAAATTGCATGATCGGACGCCTCAACCATGTGGCTATCGCTGTGAAGGATCTCGCAGCGGCAACGGCTGTCTACAAGGATGGGCTAGGTGCGCAGGTCACCGAACCATTGCCGCAGCCAGAGCACGGCGTGACGGTCGTCTTCATCACGCTGCCCAACACAAAGATTGAGCTGCTGGAGCCGTTGGGTGAGGGATCGCCGATTGCCAAGTTTCTCGAAAAAAGCCCGGGCGGCGGTATTCATCACGTCTGCTATGAAGTCGACGACATCATTGCCGCGCGCGACCGACTGATGTCGCAAGGCGCGCGCGTTCTGGGCAATGGGACGCCCAAGATTGGGGCGCATGGCAAGCCCGTGCTATTCCTGCATCCCAAGGATTTCTGCGGTACGCTTGTAGAGCTGGAGCAGGCCTGAGGGTCAAGAGGTGCGCATGGATACGACGCTTGCCATCGGGGTCTACTTCTTTATCTGGTGGATTACGCTTTTCGCGGTACTACCCTTTGGCGTTCGCACTCAGCAAGAGGCCGGCGAGGTGGTGCCCGGCACGCCCGAGAGTGCCCCTGAAAAGCCGCGCCTTTTGCGTGTCTTCGTGATCAATACGGTCATCGCAACGATCGTTTTCGCCATCGTCTACAGCGCCATAGCCTATCGCTGGATCGACATCGAAAACCTCCCCTATCCCTGAGGCCTTGAGATCAAGGGTTGAGATCAAGGGGCCAAAAAGCAAAGAGCAAGGCCTTTCGACCTTGCTCTTGCACGTTCTTATTGTCTTCGTCGTGGAGCACTGACCTGCGAGCTCGTGGCCGCGGTAGGCTCGACACGACGGCGAACCTTCAATCTACCTGTACGGGCAGTCTTAAAGGCCGAAATCTCCCTAGACTTGGGCTGCCTGCCGCCTGTATCTGCGGCTTGGACCCACCTCTATGGCGAGTACATCTATCCGATGCGCAGCCTTCTGTCACTGTCATCTTGCGCCCTGACGCAAAAAAAAAGCCGTATCCGGAATTTGAGGGCGAATGCTCAGGACCGCGCCAAGCGCCGCCCGTCCAACAGCAATCTCGAGCGGCTGCGCGAGGAGACGTTCGTGGACCGACTTTTTCGTGGGGGACCATTGCCTCATGTTCCTTCTCGCGGGATTGCCACTTGGTCTATTCCACGCTACCAGCGCCGGCAGCAGGCCGCTGATCGTGCCTGGTATGGCAAATGCGGGCACCTGCAAACTCTACTGCGCCCCAGACAAAGATCGGCCACCCATGCTGCTTTCCCGCTACTTCCTGCCGGTATTGCGCGAGACGCCCAAAGAGGCCGAGATTATCTCGCATCAATTGATGCTGCGTAGCGCCATGATCCGGCAATCGGCCGCGGGGATCTATTCCTGGCTGCCGCTCGGCTTTCGCGTTTTGCGAAAGATCGAGCAAATCGTGCGCGAAGAGCAAGATCGCGCCGGCGCCATTGAGCTATTGATGCCCACGTTGCAATCGGCCGACATCTGGCGCGAGAGCGGACGTTACGAAGCCTATGGCAAGGAGATGCTGCGCATTCAGGACCGTCACGAGCGCGATCTGCTCTACGGGCCCACGAATGAGGAGCTCATCACCGAGATCTTTCGGGAGAATGTGAGGTCTTACAAGGACTTGCCGAAGAACCTTTATCACATTCAGTGGAAGTTCCGCGATGAAATCCGCCCCCGGTTTGGGGTGATGCGCGGGCGCGAGTTTCTGATGAAGGACGCTTATTCTTTCGATCTTTCGGTCGAGGGTGCGCGCGAGGCCTACAACCGTATGTTTGTGGCCTATTTGCGCACCTTTGCGCGTACGGGGCTGCAATCAATCCCAATGGCTGCCGACACCGGGCCGATCGGCGGCGATATGAGCCACGAGTTCATTGTTCTGGCCAATACCGGCGAGAGCCAAGTTTATTGCCACAAGGACCTCATTGAGGGGCAAGTGCCTGCCGCAAATACGAATTTTGACGGTGACCTGGGCCCTATTATCAAGGCATGGACGTCGAAATACGCTGCCACCGACGAAAAGCACGAGCCAGAGCGCTTCGATGCCGAGGTGCCTGCGGCAAAGCAAGTTTCGGCGCGAGGGATCGAGGTCGGCCACATTTTCTTCTTCGGCACCAAGTACTCCGAACCCATGGGTGCCAAGGTGCAAGGACCGGACGGCAACATGGTCACACTGCAAATGGGTTCGTACGGGGTCGGCGTTTCACGTTTGGCGGGCGCCATCATCGAGGCGAGTCACGATGAGTCCGGTATCGTGTGGCCGGTTCCCGTTGCGCCGTTTGAGGCTGCTCTCATCAATCTGAAGGCAGGTGATAGCGCGACTGACGAGGCCGCCACCGGGATATACGAAAAGTTGGACAAAGCCGGCATCGAGGTGCTTCTCGACGACACGGGCGAGCGCGCCGGTGCGAAATTTGCGACGATGGATCTTATTGGCTTGCCGTATCAGCTCATCGTCGGTCCCAAGGGCCTCAAACAGGGCGAGGTCGAGTTGAAGGATCGCAAAACAGCGGAGCGCGAAACGCTCTCGCCGGAAGCCGCAGTCAAAAAACTAATCGCCGGCATCGAGAGCCAACGCGTGCTCGTGTGACGTGTAGACCGCGATACTCGAAACGCAAAGAACAGCCGGACAAAATTCCGGACAGGACCAAAGGGGCACTTTAGGGATGACGAGCGCGGGAACGCCTGCTGCCGAGGCAGCGACGACCGACACCCGGCCGTTTGCGGCCTTCGAGTGGATATTGGCCGGTCGCTATTTGCGTTCGCGGCGCAAGGACGGCTTCATCTCCATCATCGCCGGGTTCTCCTTCACCGGAATCATGCTGGGTGTGGCGACGCTTATCATCGTGATGGCGGTGATGAATGGGTTCCGCAAAGAGCTGTTCTCCAAGATCCTCGGGCTCAATGGCCATGTCATCGTCAACAAGATCGGTGGGCCATTTACCGATTATCCCGACGTTGCCGCGCGCATCGCCAAAGTCAATGGCGTTAAAGTCGTGTTGCCGCTCATCGAGGGACAAGTGATGGTGTCGTCGGCTGTCAACGCGACGGGCGCATTGGTGCGCGGGCTTACAGAGGACGGCCTTCAGTCCTTGCCGCTTGTCGCGGACAACGTGCGGTTTGGCACGCTCGATGGTTTCGGAAAGCAAAGAGGGATCGCAATCGGAACGCGACTTGCCAACCTATTGCGCGTCAATGTAGGCGACACCATTACGCTGGTCTCTCCACGTGGGGCGCAGACGCCGTTCGGCACCGCGCCGCGTACCAAGCCCTATCCGATTACGGCTGTATTCGAGATGGGTATGGCCGAGTACGACCGCACCATGATCTTCATGCCGCTTGCGGAATCGCAGCGCTACTTCTCGCGAGGTCCGGAGGTCGATGCGCTCGAGATCGTCTCCGAGGACCCGGAGAATGTCGATGAATATTCCGTGGCGATAAAGCAGGCCGGCGGTCCGACTATTCACGTCTCCGATTGGCGCCAGCGCAACGAAACCTTTTTCACTGTACTCGCGGTTGAGCGCAACGTGATGTTCATCATCCTGTCGCTTATCGTCCTGGTTGCCGCGCTCAACATCATTTCGGGGCTGATGATGCTCGTCAAAGACAAAGGGCGCGACGTTGCGATTCTGCGAACTATGGGTGCCACGCGCGGTTCGGTGATGCGCGTCTTTCTCATAACGGGGGCTTCGATTGGCGTTGTTGGCACAATCGCCGGTCTCATCTTGGGCGTCATATTTTGCCTGAATGTGGAATCGGTTCGCTTAATTGCTGCCTGGCTGACGAACACCACAATCTTCGACCCTAATGTCTATTACCTGACACGGTTGCCCGCAGATATAGATGTGCGTGAAACCAGCTCGATCGTCCTCATGGCACTTGCGCTTTCGGTGCTTGCAACGCTTTATCCTTCGTGGCGCGCCTCGACGCTCGATCCTGTCGAGGCCCTGAGATACGAGTGATCGAGCGCGCCATGACTTTAGTGACCGAGGAAATCAGGCCTGTGCAAGAGGCTGCAACGTATCCAGTCCTGTCACTTGATGGGCTCGTGCGCATATACCAGCAGGGCACGCGCCACATCGAGGTGCTGAGTGGCGCTTCCGCCGACATCTATCCCGGCGAGGCCGTGGCCCTGGTTGGGCCTTCAGGCGCGGGCAAGTCGACGCTGTTGCACATCGCTGGATTGCTGGAGACGCCGGATAGTGGGCACGTGTTTGTTAGCGGTCACGACTGTTCTGGCATGAGCGACATCGAACGTACGCGTGTGCGCCGCGTCGCGATGGGCTTTGTCTATCAGTTCCACCAGCTGCTGCCGGAATTCTCTGCGCTCGAAAACGTGGTGATACCGCAGATGATCATGGGGCAGGGCCGGCGCAAGTCCGAAGCACGTGCACAGGATCTTTTAGCGTCGTTGGGGCTAGCCCAACGCGTCAATCATCGCCCTGCCGAGCTGTCGGGCGGAGAGCAGCAGCGCACTGCGATTGCCCGGGCGCTGGCCAACCATCCTCGACTCATCCTCGCCGATGAGCCGACCGGAAATCTCGATCCACACACGGCTGAGCGCGTTTTCGAATCGCTCCTCAATCTCATCCGTGGCACAGGCGTTGCGGCCCTGATCGCCACGCACAATCTTGAACTGGCGCGGAGCATGGACCGCGTCTTGCGTGTAGCGGACGGAGTTCTGGTCGAAGTTCAGCCAAGCTCGGTCAATTAAGGCCGCCCGTCTTCCGGGGACAAGCACAGTGAGCCACTTGGGGCAGGGAGAGTCGTGGTCTAAGTAAGGACCATGAACGCGCCGATTCGCTCTTCAACCACCGAAGGCCCCGACGTGCCGCAGGCAACTGCCGCGGCCAAATTCGTGCATCTCAAAGTACACTCGGCCTATTCGTTGCTCGAGGGCGCGCTCACTATTCCAATGCTCGCCAAGTTGGCGGTGGCGCATGGGTTCCCCGCGCTCGGCTTGAGCGACAGCAACAATCTTTCCGGCGCGCTGGAGTTTTCTGACAAACTCGCCGCAGTAGGCATCCAACCCATCATCGGCGTCACCCTCAATGTCGACTTTGAGGAGACGGAGGCCGCGACGATTGAGCGATCAGGAGCGCAAGTCGCCGTCAATGGGGATGGCTTGGTTGCATTCTTTGCGATGAACGAAGCAGGGTACGCCAATCTTTTGAAGCTGGTCAGTGGTGCACACTTGGCTTCCGCCGATGTGGCGCAGCCCTTTATTACTGTCTCCGCGCTGGCAGCGCACGCAGAGGGGTTGATCGCACTCACCGGTGGGCCCGATGGCCCGATCGACAAGGCCTTGCGCGAGGCGCAGTGCGATCTGGCCGAAGCGCGCTTGGCGCGTCTCCAATCCATTTTTGATGACCGGCTCTACGTCGAACTCCAGCGCCACGGACTTAAGATCGAGCATGAGGTCGAACCTCAGCTCTTACAGCTAGCCTATGCGCAAAAGATTCCCATCGTCGCCACCAATGAGGCCTACTTCAATAGTCCCGACGACTACGAGGCCCACGACGCGCTCTTGTGCATCGCGGAGGGCCGCTACGTTGTCGAAGATGATCGGCGGCGAGTAACACCCGAGCACGCATTCAAGAGCTCTGAACAGATCGCTGAGGTTTTTTTTGATCTGCCCGAAGCACTTGAGAATACTGTCGAGATCGCCAAGCGCTGCGCCTTTCGCCCCAAAGCCCGCAAGCCGATCCTGCCGCGGTTCGTGGCCGCCGGCGACGATGTAAGCGAGACAGAACAGTCACGACTTGAGGCCGCTGAGCTGAGGCGGCAAGCCGAAGCAGGACTGAAAGAACGGTTGGCCGCTGGCCCTCCGGCCTCGGGCTTTAGCACGGCCGACTACGAAAAGCGGCTTGCCTATGAGATCGATATCATCTCTCGCATGAAATTTGCCGGCTACTTCCTGATCGTCGCCGACTTCATCAAGTGGGCAAAGTCACACGGCATCCCCGTCGGACCCGGGCGAGGCTCGGGCGCAGGCTCACTCGTTGCTTGGTCACTCACGATTACGGACCTTGATCCGCTGCGCTTCGGTTTGCTTTTTGAACGCTTCCTCAATCCCGAACGCGTGTCGATGCCCGACTTCGATATCGATTTTTGCCAGGAACGGCGCGACGAGGTTATCCGGTACGTACAGGAAAAATATGGGCACGACCGCGTTGCCCAGATCATCACGCACGGTAAGCTGCAAGCGCGCGCGGTACTGCGCGACGTCGGTCGTGTTTTGCAGATGCCCTATGGCCAAGTCGATCGCTTGTGCAAGCTCGTGCCTAACAATCCGGCAAATCCCGTGACGCTGGCCGAAGCCATCGCGGGCGAGCCGAAACTGCAGCAGGAGCAAGGCTCCGATCCGCTTGTTGCGCGTTTGCTGGAGATCGCCCAGAAGCTCGAGGGCCTCTATCGCCACGCCTCCACGCACGCCGCCGGCATGGTGATCGCCGACCGACCGCTGGTTGAATTGGTCCCGCTCACGCGCGATTCGAAATCGAATACGCCGGTTACCCAATATAACTGGAAACTGGTCGAGGCCGCAGGGCTGGTCAAGTTTGATTTTCTCGGCTTGAAGACTCTCACAGTGCTCCAAAAAGCGGTTGATCTCGTCAAGCGTGGACGTGACATCAACGTCGATCTAACCAAAATTCCGCTTGATGATAGCAAGACGTTCGAGATCCTTGCCAAGGCAGACACGGTGGGCGTGTTCCAGCTGGAAAGTACGGGCATGCGCGAGAGCTTGAAGCGGCTCAAGCCTGACCGCTTTGAGGACATCATCGCCATGGTGGCGCTTTATCGCCCAGGCCCGATGGACAACATCCCCGCTTACATCAATCGCAAACACGGCGAAGAACCGGTGGATTATTTGCATCCGCTCCTAGAGCCGATCCTTAAAGAGACCTACGGCGTCATCATCTACCAGGAGCAGGTGATCCAAATTGCCCAGGCGATGGCTGGATATACGCTTGGCCAGGCCGATGTTTTGCGCCGTGCCATGGGCAAGAAAGACAAGGTCGGTATGGCCCGCCAGCAGGCGGAGTTTGTGGCCGGTGCCATCAACAACGGTGTGGAGCGGGCGGACGCATCCTATGTCTTCCGGCTGGTCGACAAGTTCGCAGGCTACGGCTTCAACAAGAGTCACGCTGCCGCATATGCGCTTGTCAGCTATCAGACCGCCTACATGAAGGCGAATTTCCGCGAGGAGTTTCTCGCCGCCTCAATGACACTCGAAATGGGCAATACCGACAAGCTTGCCCTGTTTGCCTCCGAAGCCAGAAGGAGCGGCATCGAGGTAAAGCCGCCGTGTGTCAATTCCTCAGATGTCGACTTCCTCGCTGAGCTGTCTGCTACACGTGATAAGCCAGGCGCCATTCGCTACTCGCTTGCGGCGTTGAAAAACATTGGCACTGCGGCCGTCTCTACCATTGTCGCTGAACGCTCTGCGCACGGGAGCTATGCGAGCCTTGATGAATTTGCCTCGCGCGTCAGCCCCAAGGCGCTCAACAAGCGGGCGCTGGAGACGCTGGCGGCGGCCGGCGCATTCGATGCGATCGAGGCAAACCGCGCGCTCGTTTACACCAACGTCGATCAGCTACTGAGTGAGGCTGGTCAAATTGCGGAAGACGAGGACATCGGACAAGGAAGCATGCTGGGCGCAATGAGCGCTCCTTCCTCGGACTCTGCTGGGTCGTCCAAAGCGCTACTCAAGTTGAGGCCGGCACAGGCCTGGACGCCAATGGAGCGGCTCTCACAAGAGTTCGATGCGATCGGATTTTATCTCTCCGGCCATCCGCTTGATCAGTACGTCGCGGTGCTAAAGAAGTTGGGTGCCAAGAGCTATGCCGAATTCGAAGCATTGACTGAGCGTGGAGCAGCCGAAGGCCGGCTGGCCGGCATCGTCATTTCAGCGCGTGAGCGCAAGTCGCAACGGGGCAACAAGTTCGCCTTTGGATTGTTCTCCGACACCACGGGGCAGTTCGAGGCTGTCATCTTCTCCGACACGCTAGCCCAATGCCGCGATCTGTTAGAGCCGGGCACGCCGGTTCTACTCGCCGTCAACGCAGAAAGGGACGGCGATACCGTGAAGTTGCGGGTCGACGGAATGGAAGCTCTCGATAAGGCGGCAGCCGGTGTGCAGCGAGGGCTCAAGGTCATTCTCGACCGGCGCTTCGTCCAATCGAATGCTGCCAGTATGGCCGCGCTCAAATCCCACCTGAAGCCTGGCGGCAAGGGCGAAATCCGCCTCGTGTTGGCCCTTGAGGATAGAGGCACCGAGATGGAGTTCGTCGTCCCGGGGCATTTTGACGTTTCGCCTTCACGCGCCGGCGAGCTGGCAACCGTACCGGGCGTTGTGGAAGTCTTAGAGATCTAGCCATAGGTTTGCCACGCGCGATCTTTTCTGAGATGGCCAAGAAGGCGTGGAACTCGTGATCCGAAACGTGCTGGCTGCGATTTCGCTCCTTTCGCTTACAGGCTGCGAGCCCAATGTGGAGTCCTGCTCACCCGTGCTGAAAGACGCAACCCGGCTCGTGTTTGTAACCACGCGGTCAATGGACGATACGCGCGCCACCCTTCGCACGTTCGAACGGTCCTCTGTGGACGAGGCATGGGCGCCGTCCTCCGAGCCCGAGTCCACCGTCGTGGGCGCGCACGGTTTGGCATGGGGCCATCCATTTGTTTCGCGCGCAGAACCTGGTGAACCTGAAAAGCGCGAAGGTGACAAACGTACCCCGGCCGGCATTTATGCCTTCGGAGCAACGTTCGGGTTCGACGAGGCCAAGCGCGATGGTCATCTGCGTCTGGCGACAGGCGAGCACTATTGCGTTCATGATGTGAGCTCTCCCCACTACGGACGCATCGTTTCCAAGAGCGTGGCCGGCGAGGGGATGAGCGGCGAGGAGATGGCCGCAATTGACGTCTACAAGCGCGGCATTGTCATCGACTATCCGCCCAAGCGTCAATCGAAGGCGGGTAGCTGCATCTTTATGCACATCTGGGAAGGCGGGGGCGTCGGCACGTCGGGTTGCGTCGCCCTTCCCGAGGCGCGCGTGGCCCATCTTCAAGATTGGGCAAGGGCCGAGCGAACCGTCATCGCAATCTTGCCCGAGTCCGCACTATCGCGCTTTAGGGACTGCTTGCCGCAATAGTTTCCGATGAGGGAGGCGTCGCGAGCGAGCTTCGCGCCGGCGGCCAAGGGTGCCGGCATACGGGTTGTCAACGCACAATAACCGGCCTATAAGCCGCCCATCTCACACGCGAGCCAATGCGCCCAGTAGTTTGAAAGCCCTGCTGATCGCTCCGGTGGGCGGATCTGCATCTCGCAGGCTGCCTTCTTATGGTTCGCGGAGGATTAACCGGAAAAGGACGAACTCATGACGCTTCCTGCGTTCAACATGCGTCAGCTCTTGGAAGCTGGCGTGCACTTCGGTCACCAGTCGCACCGCTGGAACCCCAAGATGGCGCCCTTCATCTACGGCGCCCGCAATAACATTCATATCGTCGATTTGACGCAGACGACGCCGCTGCTGCATCAGGCGCTTGTCAAGATTTCTGACACAGTGGCCGGTGGCGGGCGCGTCCTGTTTGTGGCGACCAAACGCCAAGCGTCCGAAGCAATCGCAGATTCAGCGAAGCGTTCGGCACAGTATTTTATCAATCACCGCTGGCTGGGCGGTACGCTGACCAACTGGAAGACCATCTCCCAGTCGATACGCCGTCTGCGCCAGTTAGACGAGATCCTCGCCGATCCGCAGGGGCGCACCAAGAAAGAATTGCTCAACGTCACGCGCGAGCGCGACAAGCTCAATCAGGCGCTTGGCGGCATCAAAGATATGGGCGGTACGCCTGACCTTTTGTTTGTGATCGATACCAACAAGGAAAGCATCGCAATCAAGGAGGCGCGCAAGCTCAAGATCCCGATCGTGGCCGTAGTCGACACCAATTGCGATCCCGATGGCATCGACTTTCCCGTGCCTGGCAACGATGACGCCGGCCGCGCCATAACGCTCTATTGCGACCTCATCGCGCGGGCGGCTCTCGACGGTCTGGAGCGCAGCCAAAGTTCCGCTGGTGTCGATGTCGGAGCTTCGGAAGCTCCTCCCGCTGAGGCACTACCGGAAGCGGAGAAACCTGCAGCGCCCACCGGATTCCGCGGTATCGAGGCGCCGCGTGGCGAAGCCGACGACCTCAAAAATATCAGCGGTGTTACCGTCAAAATTGAGCAGCGCCTCAACGACTTGGGTGTCTTCCACTACTGGCAAATTGCCGATCTCGACCCAGAGCAGATGGCTGCCCTCGATGAACAGCTTAAGCTACAAGGCCAGATCGCGAAGGATGATTGGGTGGGGCAAGCCAAGAAGCGGGTCGAGGCCACGTCTGCCTGACAGGCGCTGCCGTGACAACAGCGACATCAACCCATTAACAATCTGCGGGCCTCGCGTAAGACCGCCTGCCAAACAAAGAGTGCAGCCATGACCACTATTTCGGCGAGCCTAGTGAAGGAATTGCGCGACAAAACGGGCGCCGGGATGATGGATTGCAAGAAGGCGCTGAACGAAACGGGCGGCGATGTGGAGGCGGCCGTCGACTGGTTGCGCAAGAAGGGGTTGTCCAAGGCGGCTAAGAAGGCGGGCAGGATCGCAGCAGAGGGGCTCGTCGGTGTAGCAGCCTCTGGGACATCGGGATCTGTCGTAGAGGTCAACTCCGAAACGGACTTCGTCGCGCGCAACGAGCAATTCCAGGACATGGTGCTGAAGATCAACGCGCTCGCGGGCGAAGTTAAGGGTGATGTCGCCAAGCTTTTGGCCATGACGTACCCGGATAAGACGATCACAGTCGAAGATTTCATCAAGGAGATGATCGCCACCATCGGCGAGAACATGACCCTGCGTCGCGTCACCACGCTGAGTGTGTTGAAGGGAGCCATGGGTTTCTATGTGCATAACCAGGTGGCACCAGGTCTGGGTAAGATCGGGGTTCTCGTCGCACTCGAGTCGGATGGCAAAGACACGCAGGAACTTTCGGATCTGGCGCGCATGATCGCCATGCATGTAGCCGCGACAAACCCGGTGGCGCTGGATCTATCGGGCGTGCCGGCCGAGACCCTGGAGCGCGAAAAAGCTATCCTTGCTGACAAGAACAAAGGCAAGCCGGACCACGTTCTGGAAAAGATCGTGGCGAGCGGCCTTAAGAGTTATGGCAAAGAGTACTGCTTGCTCGATCAGGCCTATATCCACGACCCATCCAAGAGTGTGTCGCAAGCCCTGAAAGAGGCGGAAGGCAAGGCCGGGGCCCCTATCAAGATTGTCGGTTTTGTGCGCTATGCGCTGGGTGAGGGGATCGAAAAGAAAGAGGACGATTTCGCGGCAGAAGTGGCTGCTGCGGCAGGCGGCTAGCCGAATTCGCCACTTATGCGTTAGTTAGAACCCGGCGGCCGGCCATCGGCTGCCTGCTCTTGCATTGCGGCGAAGCGACGAAAAGGCAGCGGTCATGGCGGCGGACGGCTCGGGGCTCACCTACAATCGGTTGCTCTTAAAGCTCTCGGGCGAGGCCCTGATGGGCAAAAACGCTTTTGGAATCGATATGGCGGTCGTCGACCGCCTGGCGCGCGACGTCGCTGAGGCCGGCGCCGAAGGGTGCCAGATCGCGGTGGTCATTGGCGGCGGTAATATCTTCCGGGGGCTGGCTGGCGCGGCCAAAGGCATGGACCGCGCAACAGCCGACTACATGGGTATGCTTGCCACCGTGATGAACGCATTGGCGTTTCAGAACGCCCTGGAGCATGCCAATACGCCCGCACGCGTGCTTTCCGCCATTCCGATGCCCACGGTGTGCGAGAGTTACGTTCGCTCCAAGGCGTTGCATCATATGGATGGCGGGCGTGTTGTGATCTTTGCCGCCGGTACAGGCAACCCATTTTTTACTACTGATACAGCTGCCACGCTCCGGGCCATCGAGATGGGGTGTCAGGCGGTGGCGAAAGCCACTAAGGTCGATGGCGTCTACGATGCAGATCCGCTTAAGGACCCAGGTGCTAAGCGCTTTGACCGCTTGAGTTATTCTGAAGTCTTGTCGCGAGATCTCAAGGTCATGGATGGGGCGGCTATCGCACTTGCTCGCGACAACGGACTTCCGGTAATTGTGTTTTCTATCGAAGAGGAGGGTAATCTCCTCAAAGTATTGCAGGGAAAAGCACGAGCTACTGTCATAGAAGGACCTGCCTGAAGAGCACCATTCGATTACAGGGCCATAATCCCTGTAGCTGCTCGAAGCAGCGCTGACTGCGGCCTTGGGATTTGAACCGCGGCGCTTCGTGTGGGCAGAAGGAGAGGAAATGCTGACCGGTCCATTTGATCTCAACGACCTTGAAACGCGCATGCGCGCCAGCTTGGAGGCGCTTAAGCGCGAGTTTTCTGGTCTGAGGACCGGCCGGGCGAGCACGCACCTGCTCGACCCCGTGCAGGTTTCCGTCTACGGATCCAAGATGCCGCTCAATCAGGTGGCGACGATCTCGGTGCCTGAGCCGCGTACCATCTCGGTACAGGTCTGGGATAAGAGCAACATCTCCGCGGTGGACAAGGCGATACGTGAAGCCAACCTCGGCCTCAATCCAGTGGTCGATGGTGCGCTGATACGTCTACCCATCCCCACGCTCACCGCCGAACGCCGTCAAGAGTTCGCCAAGCTGGCGCACAAGTACGCCGAGCATTCGCGTGTTTCGGTGCGAAACGTGCGCCGCGACGGCATGGAGCTGCTCAAAAAGCTCGAGAAGGAGGGCGAAATGAGCCAGGACGATCACCACAAAGCCTCCGCCAAGGTGCAGGAGTTGACAGACAAGCTCGTCAAGGAGATCGACGCAGCGCTCGAGTCAAAGGAGGCCGAGATCCACAAAGTCTGAGCGGAGCAAACCTCCGTGACCTTGTTCAAGTTGGCGCTTGTGCCGTCCCCAACCGAAAGCCAATCTACAAACGTGACAGACATTAGCGATCAGGCCCAAACATACGGCGACGCGGATACTCCGCCTCGTCACATTGCCATCATCATGGACGGCAATGGGCGTTGGGCACGCGAGCGCGGCTTGCCACGTTCCATGGGTCATCGCTCAGGAGTGGAGGCAGTTCGGCGCACAGTGCGTGCAGCCGTCGAACTAGGGATCCCCTATCTGACACTCTACAGCTTCTCTTCTGAAAACTGGTCGCGGCCTGCTGATGAGATCACAGACCTGATGGGACTGATAAAGCGCTTCATCCGCCTTGATCTGGCCGAACTACACCAAGCCGGTGTGAAAATCTGCGTCATCGGTGAGCGATACAATGTCGATCAAGAGCTGATGAAACTCATCGACGAAGCGTGTGAGCTTACGCGGGCAAACCAAAAGCTAACGCTCGTCATCGCGTTCAACTATGGCGCGCGCGCAGAGATCGCAAAGGCAGCGCGCAAGCTTGCCGAAGCCGTCGCGGCCGGGACACTCAAGCCGTCCGACATCACAGCGGACGCGCTTAACGATGCGCTTGATACGCATGATTTACCTGATCCCGATCTGCTGATCCGTACCAGCGGCGAGATGCGCTTGTCGAATTTCTTACTATGGCAGGCCGCCTACACCGAGCTCGTGTTCCTCGACGCTTATTGGCCGGAGTTTGGGCGCGAGCTGCTTGAGGAAGCACTTGCCCGGTACCGTGCACGTGAGCGCCGCTTTGGCGGGCTCTCGAAGCGATCGATGGGTTGAGGCGCGGACCATGCCCGACAATTTGGCAGCTTCCCAAGCGGATGCGCACGAGGGCGGGAAACTGCCCGCGGATCTGAAAGTCCGGATCGTCGCCGGCGCAGTAATGGCTGCAATCGCGCTGGCCTTGGCCTCCGCCGGGCCCACGTGGTTTGCACTGCTCGTTGCCGTCGTTGCGCTGGTTATCAGTTGGGAGTGGGGCCGCGTGGTGCGTGGCGAAAGTTTCGATCTTGCCTTCTTCATTCATGCTGCTGCTGTAACGGCTGCCGTTGGGCTGGCAGCGCGGGGGTATGCGGCGCTCGGGCTTGCGGTGATCGCTGCGGCCGCGATCGTTCTTGTCCCGATCGTCTTTGAGCGCGGCGCAGGCCTTTCCGTTCTCGGTGTGCTTTACGTCGGCGTACCGGCAGTCGCCTTGCTTTGGCTGCGCAGTGACGAACCCTACGGCTTCCTTTCAGTGTTGCTTATATTCGCGATCGTGTGGTCAGCGGACACCGCTGCCTATGCTGCAGGACGTTTGATCGGCGGACCTAAGCTCTGGGCGCAGATCTCACCGAACAAGACTTGGTCTGGGGTGGTGGGCGGACTGGTAGCAAGCACGGTTGCCGCCGCGCTCTTTTCATTATTCGTCGCTGGCGCCTCGCCTATAGGATTGGCGCTCACTGGGCTCGTGCTCGGCGTCGTCAGTCAGGCGGGTGACTTGGCCGAATCTGCGTTCAAACGCATCTTCGGGTTTAAGGATGCGAGTGCATTGATCCCCGGTCATGGTGGCTTCATGGATCGCATGGACGGTATCGTTACAGTGGCCGTCGCCGCGGGGCTGTTTGCCCTCGCCGTCGATCCGCACGCTCCGGCGCGAGCGCTGCTGTTTGGCATGTGATGTTCTGCAAAGAGAGGTAGCATGGCGCGGCTTTCGAGCGCTGAGGCGAGGTCAGAGATACCTCAGGGATCCGTGGCGCCGCGAAGCCTGAGCATTCTTGGTGCTACTGGGTCGATCGGCAAAAGCACGCTTGACCTCGTGAGCCGTACGCCGGACGCGTTTGAGATCATAGCCCTCACCGCCCACAACAATGCCGCCAAGCTTGCCGAGAGCGCTAAGCGCGTGGGTGCTCGAATTGCTGTCATTGGCAACGAGCAGCACTACGGCGAATTGAAATCTCTGCTCTCGGGCACCGGTATCAAAGTGGCTGCCGGCCCAACAGCGGTTGTCGCGGCCGCCGCTGAGCCGGCCGATTGCGTTATGGCCGCTATTGTCGGTGCTGCCGGTCTGGAGCCGACCTTCGAGGCAGCGCGGCAAGGGCGTCGACTGGCGTTAGCCAACAAGGAATGTCTGGTCTCTGCTGGCCCGGTATTCATGGCGGAGGTGGCGAGCGCCGGCACCGAGTTGCTGCCCGTCGACAGCGAGCATTCTGCCGCGTTGCAGGTTGTCGGGACGGCGGCCCCGGAAAGCATTGAAACGCTTACGCTGACGGCTTCCGGAGGTCCGTTCCGCACCTGGGATGAGGAGCGCTTGGCGCGTGCGACGCCCGAGGAGGCGCTACGGCATCCGAACTGGTCGATGGGCGCAAAGATCACCATCGATTCAGCGACGCTGATGAATAAGGGGCTGGAGTTGATCGAGGCCTATCATCTATTTCCAGTGGACGCAGACCAACTCCGCATTGTTGTTCACCCGCAGTCGATCGTTCATTGCCTCGTCAGTTTTGCCGACGGTTCAGTCATCGCGCAGCTTGCTTTCCCCGATATGCGCACGCCGATCGCACTGTCACTGTCCTGGCCGCAGCGCATGGCGGCGCCGACGAAAAAGCTCGATCTCATGGCGGTAGGGAGCTTGTCCTTCGAGGCACCTGACGAGGCGCGCTTTCCCGCCCTGCGGTTGGCTCGTGAGGCGCTGCATCGTGGCGCCACTGCGCCTGCCGTTCTCAACGCCGCCAATGAAGTGGCGGTGGAGGCCTTTCTTGCCCGGCGCATTCCTTTTCCTGCCATCGCGCAAAGTGTTGGGCAATGCCTCGAGGCAGCCGAGTCTCGGGGGCTCATCCGCCCCGAAAGCGGGCTAAAAGGTATATTGGACGTTGATGCTGAGGCGCGCCGACTGGCACATTCTCTGCTGGATCGCTATGTGTAGGCTGCGTCCGGGTTACATTGCTTACACCCTTTCGTTGTCGAATTCTGGGTGTGATCGC
>CAZURR010000017.1:25130-33717 GCA_964622715.1 uncultured Hyphomicrobium sp.
GATAGACGGTCGGTCCAAGTTTTTGGTTAATTGTGTTGTTTCGGAAGTTTGGTGTCTTGAACGATCACTCCGAAAACACGATGGGAGGCACTTAGAATGGTGACGCTTGCGAGTATGGCTGTGTCCACGTGGGGCACTTTTGTAGCGGTCGCCGCGTTTCTACTGGTGCTCAGCATCGTGGTGTTCATCCATGAGTTCGGCCACTTTCTCGTCGCGCGATGGTGTGGCGTGATGGTTAAGACGTTTTCGATCGGGTTCGGCAAAGAAATCTTCGGATTCACGGACTCTATGGGTACGCGCTGGCGCTTTGCCTGGATTCCGCTGGGTGGTTACGTGAAGTTTCTCGATGACGCGAATGCTGCAAGCCAGCCCTCTGCCGAATCGCTTGCCAACATGACCCCCGCTGAGCGGGCCGGTGCCTTTCAAACAAAACCGTTGTGGCAGCGTGCTGCCGTTGTCGCGGCCGGGCCGATGGCGAACTTCATCCTGGCGATCGCCATCTATACCGGGATTAATGCCACCATCGGTGTTCGCACCATTTCCCCGCGCATTGCAGAGGTTATAGCGGACATGCCGGCGGCGGCGGCCGGTTTTGAACCGGGCGATGTGATCAAGAGCATCGACGGCTGGAAGATTGAGGGCTTTGAGGATGTACAAAGCATCGTCAGCGTCAATGGTGATCGCAAGCTCGTATTTGGCGTCGATCGGGATGGCAAAAAGCTCGATATAGAGGTGATTCCCAAGGTCGAAGAACAAGAGGACACCTTTGGTGGGACGTTCCGCCGCGGCCTCATAGGGGTGAAGCCGTCGATGGCATTGAGTTCCATTGAGACCAAAAAAGTCGGGCCGATTGAAGCCCTACGACTTGGCGTGCGCCAGACCTACACCAACATCGCGCAAACGGTGCAGGGCATCGCAGATATGATCACGAGACGTCAGTCAGCTGATCAGATGGGCGGGCCGATCCTGATCGCTGAGGTGACTGCGAGGGTGGCTGAACTCGGAATCGTAGCGCTGTTGAGCTGGATCGCCTTTATTTCAGCCAATATTGGCTTTCTAAATCTGTTGCCGATTCCGGTTCTCGACGGCGGTCACCTATTGTTTTACGCGATTGAAGCCGTGCGACGGCGCCCACTCAGTCAGCGTATTCAGGAGATCGGATTCCAGATTGGAATAGCGCTTGTACTCATGCTGATGATTTATGTCAGCATGAATGATTTGTTAAGAGTATGGCGGCGATTGGTAGGAGACGTATAAAATGCTGTTCAGTGACGTAAACTTGCCACTTCCACATTGGTTTTTAAGTGGTTAAAACTGAGTCCTATAGGGGAGTGCTCCCAAGACAAAGAACACTGGTCCTTGAGGCCGTTAAACAGCACTTCATGATCATGAGCCGGGCAGTAACTCATAGCCGACGAGTGCTGTGTCCAAGGGGGGGGTCGGCGAATTACGAGGGTACGTCCACGAATGTCGGTGGTTTGGATCACGTCGGCGAGGCTGATTCGCCTTCTGTTGCTTTTGGCGCTGGTCTCATCGGGGGGCGTGTGCTTTGGCGGTTTGGTCTTTTCCCAAAAGGCGGCGGCCCAAGGCGCGATCGTTCGCCAGATCCAAGTCGAGGGCAACCGGCGCGTGGAGCCTGAGACCGTACGCTCCTACCTGCGGTTTTCTGTGGGCGATGCCTACGACCTTGGAAAGGTCAACCGGTCGATCAAGTCACTTTTCGCCACTGGACTGTTTTCCGACGTACAAATCGATCGCGAGGGCGGCATCGTCATTGTGACAGTGGCCGAGAACCCGGTCATCAGTCAGGTTGCCTTTGAGGGCAACAGCGAGATCGACACCGCAACTCTGGTCGGCGAGGTGCAGCTGAAGCCGCGCTCGGTCTTCACGCGAGCCCGGGCACAGTCAGATGTTCAACGCATTCTCGACGTTTACCGGCGACAGGGACGCTACGCGGCCACGGTCGAACCCAAGATCATCGAGCTGGAGCAAGATCGCGTAAATCTGGTGTTCGAGATCTCAGAGGGGAAGGCGACGAAGGTGAAGGGCATCAACTTCATCGGTAACAATGCTTTCTCCGACACGCAACTGCGCGACGTCATCAGCACGACCGAGAAGGGCTGGTTCGACTTCCTAAAGGGCACCAGCATTTATGACCCCGACCGCATGAATCTCGATAGAGAGCTCCTGCGGCAGTATTATCTCAAGAACGGCTATGCTGACGCCCAGGTCACAGTCGCAAATGCGGAGCTCGACCGCGATGGGACTGGCTTCTTTGTGACATTCGCGGTCGAGGAAGGGGAGCGCTATTCGTTCGGAGCGGTCTCGGTTGATAGCACGGTGTCGGCAATCAATCCGGAGGACGTCAGAAGCGAAATTAAGACCGAGGAAGGCGACATCTACAACGCCCAACTTATCGACAAGTCGACGGAAGCAATCACGCTGGCAGCATCCCAGCAAGGCTATGCGTTCGCTCGGGTGCGCCCGAGGGCCTACGCCGATCCGGTCACGCATACCATTGCGATGAGCTACACGATTGAAGAGGGCTCTCGCATCTATATCGAGCGCATCAATATTATCGGCAATGTCCGCACCAAAGACTACGTCATTCGCCGGGAGTTCCAACTCGCGGAAGGTGACGCCTACAATCCGCTGCTCGTAGACCAGGCCAAGAAACGTGTTGAGAGGCTCGGTTTTTTCGAGAAGACGGCGGTTAAGCGGCGGCCCGGATCTGCACCGGACCGGGTCGTGCTCGACGTAGTGATTGTAGAGAAGTCTACGGGTGAATTGTCGTTTGGCGGGGGCTACTCGACGGCGGAGGGCGTGATCGGTGATATCAGTATCACCGAGCGCAATCTCATGGGCAACGGCCAGTTCCTGCGTTTAAAATTGGCCGGTTCGTTTGAGCGCATGCAGATTGATCTGAGCTTCACCGAGCCGCGCTTCCTCGATTTGAACATGGCGGCCGGTTTCGACCTCTTCCATAAGGAGATCGATCAGACCAGTCAGTCCGGTTTCAAGAACCGGACGACCGGCGGCGCTTTGCGTCTAGGGTTCCCGCTCTCTAATAGGCTGTGGATGCAGACGAGCTACTCGTTGGCGCGCGATGAGATCTACGATGTAAGTCCATTTGCCTCGGCTGCGATCACGGAAGGCACCTTCTTGACTTCAGCCCTTGGCACCGGCCTCACCTACGATCACCGCGACCACCCCAAAAACCCGACGCATGGCTATTACGCCTCGCTGAATGGCACCTTCGCAGGGCTTGGCGGTGATGTACAATACGCTCGCGCGCAAGCCGAAGTGCGTGGTTACTACCCTATTACGGACAACCTCCAATTCGTTAGCCGTGCGATCAGCGGTTATGTTGCGCCCTGGGGCGGACAAGATTTGCGGACCTCGGACCTCTTCTTCAAAGGTGGCGAGACCGTCCGCGGCTTTGAACGCGCCGGTTTTGGCCCGCGCGATATGCTAACGCGCGATTCACTTGGCGGAACCACGTATTGGGCCACAACGGCGGAGGTTCGCTTCCCGATCCCACTCGTTCCCGACGATCTTGGGATCAAGGGCGCCGTATTTGCGGATGCTGGCTCATTGTTCGGGGCAGGCCAGTTTGCACTTGGTCTCAATAAGAATTGCGGGGATCCAGGAGACCCTGGTGCGGTCCCCCCGGTCCCCCCACCGCCACAAGTCTGCCTGCAAGACAGCACGGCCGTTCGGTCCTCGGTTGGCGCAAGCATTTTATGGGAATCGCCCGTCGGTCCAATCCGCATGGACTTTGCCAAGGTCCTGACCAAGCAGTCCTACGACGTAGAGCAAATGTTCCGCTTCGGTGCTCAGACCAATTTTTGATTCTTTACACGGGGATGTATAATAATAATGCTCTGTCGTAGCTTGCCTTGGGCACTATCAGCGCCATTCGAAAATGGAACGGAGCGTCGTCAAAGCGGCGGTTGCATCGCATGGAGCATCCCGGTTTCTTCGAGCGGGCCGGGCCGTTCTCATTGGCCGACATCGGTAGGGCGACGGGCGCCGAGCTAGGGCCGGGCGCCGATCCCGCAATGATTATTGAGGATGTCCGTCCGCTCTTGGACGCCACGACGCGCGACTTATCGTTCCTGGATAATCGCAAATACCTTGGTCAGCTCGCCAGGACGCACGCTGGAGCTTGTTTGGTCCTCCCGGCATTTAGCGATCGCATTCCGGCCGGGACGGCGGCACTGCTGACATCTGAGCCCTATCGCGGTTTTGCCCGGGCTCTCAACCTGTTCTATCCAGACGCGTTAAGACCCAAGGCTGCCGGCGCCGGCGCCACTGTATCTATCGATGCCACGGCCGAGGTGGAGGCGGGCGTTGTCGTCGAGCCGGGGGCCGTTATAGGGCCTCAGGCGCGTATTGGGCAAAGGACGCGCATTGCTGCCGGCGCCGTCGTGGGCTACCGGGTGGCGATCGGGCGCGACTGCTACATTGGCCCACAGACAACATTGACTCACGCTCTTGTAGGGGACCGGGTGATTCTGCACGCGGGCGTGCGTATTGGTCAGGATGGTTTCGGATTTGCCATGGGCCCTCTTGGCCACTTTAAGGTTGCCCAGATCGGCCGTGTCTTGATTCAGGATGACGTGGAAATCGGCGCCAATACAACCATCGACCGAGGGGCTCTTAAGGATACTGTCATCGGCGAAGGCACCAAAATTGATAATCTCGTGCAGATCGGGCACAACGTCATACTCGGGCGACACTGCGTGATTGTTGCCCTGACGGGCATTTCCGGCTCCACTGAGCTTGGCGATTTCGTCGTAATGGGAGGACAGTCAGGCACTGTCGGCCATATCAAGATCGGCAGCGGAGCCCAAATCGCTGGGGCGGCACATCCGACAAAAGATGTGCCCGCTAGAGCGCGCGTCGGCGGGACACCGGCGCGCCCAATGAAGCAGTGGGTCCGGGAGACCGCCATCCTGGCCCAGATGGCGCGGAAACATGCTAAAGAGCCCGGCGAGGGCGGCGCCGCTGAGTAACACTGGCTGCTCGCGTTGTGGAAGGGCATGACACGACGATGCACGGAGCGTGACGAACATGGACGAGGCGACAGAAAAAAATAAGCTCGGAACTGCGGACATCATCCGCGTCTTGAAGCTTTTGCCGCACCGTTATCCCTTCCTCATGCTTGATCGCATTTATGATATGGACGGCGATGAAAGTTGCGTAGGCGTCAAGAACGTCACGATCAATGAGCCGTTCTTTCAGGGCCACTTCCCGCAATTTCCAGTGATGCCGGGCGTGCTGATCATCGAAGGACTGGCGCAAACCGCAGGTGCGCTGTGCGTGCACAACTTGGGTGAGGATTACAAGGCCGAGCTCGTTTATTTCATGGGCATCGACCGCGCAAAATTCAGGAAGCCCGTTCTGCCGGGCGACCAACTGCACTACCACGTGCGTAAGATCCGCAGCCGTGGTCGCGTTTGGCGTTTCGCAGGTGAGGCTAAGGTCGAAGGTCACATCGTGGCGGAGGCCGAGATTAGCGCCATGCTGGCTGATACGGCCGACGCGCGGGCCTTCGCGGCGGGCAAGAATGGGTGAGATGACAGCTCATCCGACGGCAGTGATCGAAGCCGGCGCCAAACTCGGCGCAGACGTCAAGATTGGGCCATATTGCATCGTCGGCTCGGACGTGACACTGGGCGACGGCGTGGAGCTCATAAGTCATGCCGTGGTTGCTGGATGTACGACGATCGGCGCGGGGACGCGCATTTTTCCATTCGCATCCATCGGGCATCAGCCTCAAGATCTGAAGTTTAAAGGTGAGGCTTCGACGCTGAGGATCGGCGGCGGGTGTATCATTCGCGAAGGCGTCACCATTAATCCCGGCACGGAGGGGGGGGGCCTGGAGACGGTCGTGGGTGATCGCTGCGCGTTCCTGGCCAATTCGCACGTCGGCCACGATTGCCGCGTTGGCGACGACGTCGTCTTCTCCAACAACGTTATGCTCGCCGGTCACTGCACGGTCGGCAATTTTGCCATTTTGGGTGGCGGCGCGGCCGTCATCCAGTATGCGCGCATCGGCGCGCACGCCTTCATCGGCGGGATGTCGGGCCTGGAGAACGATCTCATTCCCTATGGCATGGCACTAGGAAACCGGGCGTATTTATCGGGACTCAATATCGTCGGTCTGCAGAGGCGAGGGTTTTCACGCACCGACATCCACGATCTACGCCGCGCCTACCGTTTGTTGTTCGCCCAAGAGGGCACGTTGACGGAGCGAATGGAAGATGTGGCACAGGAGTTCGCGACGCACCCGATCGTGCAGGAAATCCTTCAATTCATTCGTGACGGCGGCAAGCGCAGCCTGTGCACGCCGCGGGAATCGGGCGAGGCTTGAGTGAGAAGGGCGATGTCCGTCGCCCATCGGGCCATCGGGATCCTGGCAGGAGGGGGAAGTCTTCCCCGCGAGATCGCCGCGCACATCACGGCACGCGGTGAGCGCGTGCATATCGTCGCAATCGCCGGCGAAGCCGACGAAGATCTTGCACCATTTCCCGTCACGACTGTCGGGTGGGGCCAAGTTGGCGGCATGGTGCGCGCGCTCAAAGAGGCCGGCTGTAGTGATCTCGTTATTGTCGGTTCCGTGCGCCGCCCGGACCTTTCGGCTCTTCGACCCGATCTGGGGTTCCTTCGCAATCTCCCAACGATACTTCGCATCATTGCGGCGGGCGGTGACGACAGCGTTCTGACCCGCGTTGTGCGTTTCTTTGAGCAAAAAGGCTTTACGGTCGTGGCGCCTGCAAACGTGGCGCCGGAGCTGATCGTAGGTAAGGGCCCCCTCGGTCGCATTGAGGCGGACGCTGCACAAGAGCAAGACGTCACACTTGGCTTTTCCATTGTGCGCGCACTGGGCCCCTACGATGTCGGGCAAGCGGTAATCGTAGCGGACGGCCGCGTCGTCGCGATCGAAGGGGTTGAGGGAACGGATGGGATGGTGGCGCGGGCGGCGCAGCAGCGGCAGAAAGGCAGCGGCATCCTCGTCAAACGACCCAAGCCCGGCCAGGAACTGCGTATCGACCTTCCAGCGATAGGGCCTGCCACCATATCCGGCGCCACCGAAGCAGGACTTGCGGGCATAGCTGTTCTGGCAGGCGGTGTACTCGCGGCTGAACGTGCCGAACTGGTCCGCCGTGCCGATGAGGCTGGACTCTTCATCCAAGGCTTCGAGGATGCGACCACGAGCAGACAAGATGATCTGCGCGTGGCACACAATTGGCAAATTGAGAAACTTGGACACCGGGCGCCACAGCCACGCCAGCGAACTGATGTATGCAAAGGTGCAGCGGTTCTGTCGATATTGGCGTCACGGGCGCCGAGCGGCGGCGTAATCGCGGCCGGCCGCCATGTGCTTGCTGTTGAGGCTGGTGAAGGCGTCACGAGCCTTCTGGAGCGTGCAATGGATTTGCGTCAATGGGGACAGCGGCACTCGGCCCGTCGCGCGGGCGTTGTCATATTGGCGCAAGAAGATGCGATTGGACCGGCCGTTGCCAGTGCTGCTGCAGCAGGTCTTGCTGGACTTGCGCTCATGGGAGAGCGTTCGTCGGCGGCACAACATGCCGCCGAGGAAGCGAACCGGCTGGGTCTGTTCATGGTTGTGGTGAGAGCTTTGCAGGGGGAGCATGAGGGCAAGCACTAAAGGCGGAGGTTCTGGCTTCAAGCGGTCTGAGCCCAAACCGGCTGCTGCGGCCTCAGTTGTCGGCACGCACGATCTGCGCTTGTTTATCGTGGCTGGCGAGCATTCCGGCGATGCGCTGGGGGCAAAGCTAATGGCCGCGATCAATGCGCGGTCCAAGGGCAGGGTGCATTATCTCGGTGTCGGCGGCGAGCAGATGGAGCAAGAGGGCCTGGCCTCGCAGTTTCCGCTATCTGACGTGGCGGTGATGGGGCCTTTGTCGATCCTGCCGCGGCTTCCGCGCATCGTGCGTCGCGTCCACCGCACGGTCGATGCGGCTATTGCAGCGGAGCCCGACGCTGTCGTCATCATCGATGCGCCAGAGTTTACGCATCCCATCGCCAAGCGAATCCGTAAGCATGCCCCATCAGTGCCGATCATCGACTACGTCTCGCCCAGCGTGTGGGCGTGGCGGCCCGGTCGCGCACGCAAGATGCGCCGCTACATCGATCACGTCATGGCACTTTTGCCCTTCGAGCCTGAAGCACACGATCGTTTGGGCGGTCCCCCGTGCACGTACGTCGGCCACCCTCTGATCGAGCAGATCAATTGGCTGCGCGAATTGGATCCTTGGCCGCTGGCCGACAAACTGCGTTTGGATCTGGAGCGGCCAATTATTGTTGTCCTGCCTGGTAGCCGATCCTCGGAGGTGGGCCGCCTCATGGCACCCTTTGGAAAGGCGATCGAGCTCCTTCGAGAGGGTAGCGTTATCCCGCAGGTCATTATCCCGGCGGTACCCCAAATGCGTGCTCTCATTACGTCGCGACTGAAGGATTGGAGTGTGAAGCCTGCCATTATTGAGGGCGAGGAAGACAAATTCCAAGCTTTTAAGCTGGCCCATGCCGCACTCACTGCCTCGGGTACGGCGACGCT
>CAZURR010000018.1:0-33574 GCA_964622715.1 uncultured Hyphomicrobium sp.
TTACTGCCATCGAGTTCAGCTCCTCCCTTAGGCACCGCAAAATTCCACCAACGCGAGTGGTGTGATACCCCCCTCGCGCAAAGTGTTACTTTATACCAGCAAAAAGGGATTGAAGGGGTACCTTGTCAAGGACCACCGCAGGCACTCGCGCTTTTGTGACCAGCCGCGATAAGGCTTGCCGCGACAAGCCCCTTGCAAATCCAATAGTGTTCGGCACACGTAACCTAGTAACACAACAATACGCTGGTAGCAGGAGCGCGCGCTCCAGAGGAAGCGACTTGATCAGGCACCGTATCGTTACTTTTGCGCTTGGGCTGATGCTGTTCCCGGTGGCAGCCTTAGCTGACCAGAAAGCCATCATTTTCCCCTTCGATCTGATCGATATCACCCAGCAATTCGAGATTGGGCTCATGCCGAAGGGCATCGCGCCGGAGGACAAGAGGCGGCTTGGTCTCATCTCAGATGAGCTCACTAAGCTTATCAGGAAGACAGGTCGTTATGAGGTCCTGGATCCTGAGCCGATCGCAGATGATATTGAAAAGGCCGCACCCGTATACCAGTGCAACGGATGCGAGGACGACCTTGCCAAGAAGGTGGGAGCGGACGTCGCATTTATTGGCACGGTGCGAAAGGCCTCCGATGTACTCTTCACAGTGAGTGTCTATATACGTGACGTGAACAACGGTCAGGTTACGCGCCAAGCATCAGGCGAAATATTTGGCAATACCGACGCGATGTGGTTACGCTCGGTTCGCTATTTGGTTGACAGGCGCCTGTTTCCGAAAGGAGCCACGCAATGATTGATCGTCGCGGTGTTCTTATTGCTGGCGGGGCGATTCTCGCGAGCACGGCGATGCCGCGCGTTAGCTTTGCCTCGGCTGGAACAGTGCGTGTTGCCGCGTTGAGATTTGGCTCGCTGAATTGGCTATTGGAGACGATCCGGGCGGAGGGCCTAGCCGAAAAGGCAGGACTGACGCTTGAAATTATTACTATCGCGACCAATCAGGCGGGCCCCGTGGCGCTACTGGCCGGTGAGGCCGACGTCATCGTCAGCGATTGGACTTGGGCGCTCAGACAACGCTCATTTGGCGAGAAATTGAAGTTCGCGCCCTATTCGTCGGCGCTTGGCGCGGTGATGGTGCCGGAGGGCTCCTCGATTGCAAAGCTTGCCGATCTAGAGGGCAAAAAGCTTGGCGTCGCAGGTAGTGCCATCGACAAGAGTTGGCTATTGCTCCGGGCCTATTCCCGAAAAACGACGGGCAAGGATGTTAACGAAGTGGCAGAGCCGGTATTTGGCGCCGCTCCGCTGCTGACGGAGGAAATTCGCAACGGACGCATTGATGCAGTGCTCAATTTTTGGACGTATGCAGCGCGGCTCTCTGGCAGCGGGTTTCGCCAGCTTGTCACCATGGACGAGATTCTCAAAACGCTCGGGATTGATCCTGCGCCGCCGCTTGTCGGCTTCATCTGGCGCGAGGAGACCGAAGTCAGCAAGGGTCTTGCAATTGCTACCTTCCTCGATGTCGTTGCAAAGGCCAATGAGGTCCTGGCGACGTCGGATACGGCATGGGAGCGGATACGAGGTTTGGTGAAACCAAAGAGCGACGCGGAGTTCGCAGCAATCAAGGCATTCTATCGCGAAGGCATTCCGCAACCTTGGAGTGCGGCCGAAACAAGGTCGGCTGAAAAACTCACTCAAGTGCTTACTGACGTCGGCGCGGCCAGGCTCATGGGTGGCGACACCAAATTTGACCCGAAGCTATTCCATGCTGCAGGCAGTTAAGGCGCCGGCGAAACAACGATTCAAGTTGGGGCGCATCGGCTGGTCTCTCGTCTCGCTTTTGGCGCTGGTGGCCCTTTGGGAGGTCGCCGCTCTCATCGCTCAGAGCCGCTACCTTCCTGGTCCGTGGACCGTCGTCGAGGTGATGATCCGCGAGGCCAAGGCTGGCGAGTTGTGGACCAATATAGCGGCCACCTTGATCCGAGTCGCATTCAGCTTCGTCATCGCCATGTTCATTGGTGCGGCGATCGGTCTGGCGCTCGGACGCTTCCAGGGCGCGGATCGCTTCTTCGATAGCTGGTTGATTTTCTTCCTGAATCTTCCCGCGCTGGTGATCATCGTACTTTGCTACATCTGGTTCGGTCTGACCGAGGTTGCGGCCATAACGGCGGTTGCCGTCAATAAGATTCCCAACGTCGCGGTGACCATGCGCGAAGGCGCGCGCAATCTCTCCAGGGATTTGGAGGAGATGGCGCATGTCTACCGCTTCGGTTGGTGGAAGACTTTGCGCCACGTTACGGTGCCCCAGCTTGCACCGTTTTTTGCCGCGGCTGCGCGCTCTGGCTTGGCGCTTGTTTGGAAAATCGTACTCGTTGTCGAGGCGTTTGGGCGTTCCGAAGGTGTCGGTTATCAGCTCAACATCGCGTTCCAGCTCTTCGATGTGCCTATGATTTTGGCTTATGCGTTGGCCTTCATTGTCGTGGTTCAGATCATCGAGATGGCGATATTGCAGCCGCTAATGGCGAGGGCGAACAAATGGCGGCGCTGACGCATCCTCTCTGCGTTCGCATTGATAAGAAGATCTTCCCCGCGGTCGGCGGCCGGAAGCAGAACTTAGTGTTGGAGGGCATCGCCTTCGATGTGGAGCCAGGATCGTTCGTCGTAATAACGGGACCTTCTGGCTGCGGAAAATCGACGATGCTCAACATCATCGCGGGGCTCGATGAAGACTACGAAGGAACGATCAACTTTGGCGTCGATGCCGCCCCCCGTGTTGCTTTCGTATTCCAAACTCCACGTCTGCTTCCCTGGCGCACGGTTTATGAGAACATCGCCTTGGTGCTGCCCGAGGGCGATCCGCGCCTCGCGAACATTCCTGAATTGCTTGAGCGCGTTGGGCTTACCTCTGCGGCCGCCGCGTACCCTGAGATGATCTCGCTCGGTATGCAGCGCCGCGTCGCTTTGGCGCGCGCCTTTGTGCTGGAGCCGCAATTCTTGCTCATGGATGAGCCGTTCGTCTCTCTAGACGACCCGACAGCACAGGCGCTGCGCGAGCTTCTCGTGAAGCTGTGGTCGAGCCGGCCGACGACGGTGCTTTTCGTGACCCACGATCGGGCTGAATCGGTGATGCTCGCTACTCGCATCTTGCGCCTCTCCGATGGCTCTGCGAGTATTGCCCAAGACGTGGCGGTGCCGTTGTCGGTTGCCGACCGCACAGACCGAGCGAAGGTGCTGGCCGAACAGCATCGTATCTTCGGTGACGGATAACTCTCAAGATGAAACAACGACGCCGGCCGGTGAGCTTCCTCGCCAGTGTGACGAGTGAAGTCGAAGCGCAAACCTGTGTCGCGCTGGGCGCTGACATTATCGATGCCAAGAATCCCGCGACCGGGGCACTCGGTGCATTGCCGGGCGCGACGGTGCGCAGGATTTGCGACTGTGTATCCGCGCGCGTGCCCGTAAGTGCGACCATTGGTGATCTTCCATCCGTTCCCAAACTGGTTGCCGATGCGGTTCACGACACGGCGGCGACAGGTGTCGACATCGTCAAGATCGGTTTTTGGCCGGGTGGAGATGCTCAAGCGACATTGCAGAAATTGAGCAATCTTGCACTCGGACGCGTCCGCCTCGTGGGCGTTCTCCTTGCCGATCGCGGCGCGGATATCGCCCTTATCCGTTCAATGGCCGAGGCCGGCTTTGCCGGCGTGATGCTCGATACAGCCGAAAAGGCTTCTGGGGCTCTGCCGGACATTGTGCGGGCATCGGCGCTCGCTCAGTTTGTCGAGATGGCCCATGCAAATGGCATGTTTGCCGGCCTTGCCGGTTCTTTGCGGGTGCAGCACGTGCCGGAATTGCTACGTTTGGGCGCGGATTTGCTCGGTTTTCGCGGCGGATTGTGCCGTGACGGACAAAGATCGGATGGGATTGAAGAAGATGCTGTGCGCCGCGTGCGCAGCGCCATACCGCTTACAGAGTTAACGAGCGCGCAACCTTGCTCCCTTGCTGGTTCCAGTGGTATTGCGCCGACGCAGCCGGAGCAAACGCTATGATGGATCAACGCAACATTGGCGGTCAGCTTGGAGCCCAAGGGGCCCTCGATGTGAGCGTACGCGACCGCATCTTCGTACGTGGACTCGTGCTTCCGATTTCCGTTGGCGTTTATGAGGAAGAGCAAGGCATCACGCAGAAGGTGAGTTTTAGTGTGGAGGCTGCTGTTGCGCCGACAGTCGCCGCAAAGGACGATGAGATCGCCGAGGTGCCCTCCTATGATGACCTGGTTGGTGCGGTTCGCGCAGTGGTGAGCGCGGGCCACATCAATCTTGTCGAGACGTTGGCTGAGCGCATTGCCGAGCGCTGCCTGAAGGACGAGCGGATTGTTTCGGTACTAGTGCGCGTGGAGAAACTCGAACGAGGTCCAGCGTCCGTGGGCGTCGAGATCGTTCGTCCGCGAATGGCGGTGCCTAGCGTTGAGCTGCGGCAGATCAAACCTTAGATCCGGGTCGGCAAAGCCGATTGTGGTGAAACTTGGCGGAAGCCTTGCTGAAAGCGGGCGGATACGATCCATTTTGGACATTGTGGGACGGGCGCGGGCCCCGGTCGTGGTCGTGCCAGGTGGTGGTGCGTTTGCCGATGCGGTGCGCGCCGCGCAAGACGCATTTCACTTCTCGGACGCAGTGGCGCATCAAATGGCGCTGCTCGCTATGCATGAGACGGGGCTGATGCTGGCCGCATTGCATCCCCGGTTCGTACCCTTCGAAACACTGGCGGACATGAGGCGTGCCATCACTCGCGATCAGATCCCCGTCTGGCTACCATCGAAGCTTGTACAACGCGACGCGCGCATTACAGCGAACTGGTCGACGACCTCCGATGGCCTGGCGGCCCGTCTGGCCGAACGGCTTACGCGCGCGCCGGTGTTGCTGGTCAAATCATGCCGGGTCGCGCGCGGGGCGTCGCTTGCCGCACTTGTGAGATTGAAAGTGGTGGACCCAGCCTTTGCAGCGATCACGGAGCGGGCGAGGTTGCCGTGGCGGGTACTGGGAGCTGGTGATGAAAAAGATCTGGCATCGCACGTTGAGTCGCGCGCCCCGGCAATTGATCGACGCCGGAGCAAACCGCGCAATGCTGGTCGACGGGCGGCCCCCAGCCGTGCTATCGCGCGCCATAGATGAAAGAGGACAACTTAAAGACCCCGCGCTTCGGTTGGGTACTCACAGGATCAGGTCACTTCTTTAAGGAGTGTCTGGCGATCATGCGTGAGCTTCCAGACCTCGATGTATTTGTTCCGCGGGCAGCGGCTGAGGTGGTGCGCATGTATCGCCAGGATATGGAGCTGCCACCCTCGACGCGCATCTACAAGGATACGACCGCGAGCGCCGCCCCTGTCGGCAACTTTTACTATTCCATCTATCACACGTTGATCGTGGCGCCTGCGACGTCCCATACGGTTGCCAAATGCGTTTACGGAATTTCGGATAACTTGGCGACAAACGTGTTTGCTGAAGCTGGCAAGTGCCGGGTGCCAGCCATAGTATTTGCATGTGATACCGCGCCTGAACTTGATACCGAGGCGCCGAAAGGGTTCGTGAAGGTGTATCCTCGCCGGATCGATCTGGAGAATACCGAGCGGCTAAAAACTTTCGAGGACACGAACGTGGTCGAGAGCATGGCCGAGCTCGAGGTCGCGGTTGAGGCGCGACTTAAATGGCTCAAAAGCTACTCTTCCTGACTGGACGATTGGCCGAGTCCCGGCTGAATGAGACTGTTGTCGCGCTGGGTCTGCCGAATGGGTCGTGGCGTATCACAAACCTCGGCATCAAGGTTGCCGCGCTAATGACGGAGTCGATCGTGCGCAATCGCCTCAAGGAGCCGATCGATGCTGACCGTGTGATCGTGCCAGGCCGCAGTCGCATGGATCTCGGCAGCCTGGCGGAGCATTTCGGTGTTCCCTTCGAGCGCGGTCCCGATGAGATCATCGACCTGCCGCAGTACTTCGGCAAAGGCGGCGGGCCGCCGGACCTTTCCAAGCATGACGTACGCATCTTCGCTGAGATTGTCGACGCGCCGGCCCTTAATTTGAAACAGCTGGTGGCGCGCGCAACGGATCTGAAAGCCAAAGGTGCCGACGTCATTGATATTGGCTGTCAGCCCGGTGTGCCGTTTCCACATTTGGAGGAGACGGTCACGACGTTGGCCAAGATGGGGATGACCGTCAGCGTCGACTCCGGCAATGTCGAGGAGTTGCGCCGGGGCGCGCGGGCGGGTGCCCATTTCGTCCTCAGTCTCGATGAGACGTCGCTCGACGCGATTGAGGGAACGCAAGCGGTTCCGATATTGCTTTCCAATCCACATGGCAATCTCGATTCACTGCTGCGTGCCATCGATCGTGCGAAGGAACTGGGGATTGAGCACATCGCCGATCCGGTTCTCGATCCCATTCATTTTGGTTTCACGCAGTCGCTGGAGCGCTATGCCGCGCTGCGGCGCGCGCGGCCCGATGTCGAGATCCTTATGGGCACCGGCAACTTGACAGAACTGACCGATGTCGACAGCCAGGGCGTGACGGCGGTGCTGCTTGGCATCTGCTCTGAGCTCAAGATTAGCAACGTGCTCATCGTGCAAGTCTCGCCGCATACCCGGCGAACGGTCGAGGAGCACGATGCACTCCGGCGCTTGATGTATCGCTCAAAGAAGGATCAGAACCTTCCAAAAGGGTACGGGAACCAGCTCCTGTCGCTGCATGATCTACGGCCCTATCCAGATACACCCGACCAAATCGCTGCCATGGCAAAAGCGGTGCGAGATCAGAATTTCCGCATCGAGGTGTCCGATGATGGTATTCACGTCTACAACCGCGACGGCCACCACGTCTCCAAAGACCCATTTGAGCTATTCGACAAGCTGGGTGTCGAGAAAGACGGTTCGCATGCCTTCTATCTCGGCTATGAGCTGGCAAAGGCGGAAATTGCGCGCGCATTGGCGAAGCGCTATGCCCAGGACAATCAGCTCGACTGGGGGGTTGCCGCCGACCGAAAGGCGGAGGATCTCACCCGCCACGCCCCGGAAAGTGCAACACTCAAAGCTGCCCGCAAGGAGAGGTCCGATGCCGCGAATCGTCGAGACGATCGTGACGACGATGAACGCGACGGGTGAGGCGCACATTGCGCCGCTCGGGTTGATTGAAGACGGTGAGGCGTGGGTGATCGCGCCGTTCCGGCCATCGCGCACCCTCGACAATCTGCGTCAGGTGCCTTTCGCAGTTGCGAGTCACACCGACGATGTGCGTGTTTTCGCCGGGTGCCTCACGGGTCGCAAGACGTGGCCGATGGGGCCCGCCGAAATGGTAACGGGCGTCGTGCTCGATTCCGCCGTGTCGCACTGGGAGCTAGCCGTTGACGGCGTCACAGACGACGACGTGCGCCCGCGCTTCTCCTGCCGCCTCGTACACGCGGCAAGCCACCGTTCCTGGGACGGATTTAACCGTGCGCAGGCCGCCGTGCTCGAGTGCGCGGTCTTGGTGTCACGGCTCAAGATGTTACCGCCTGAGAAGATCGAAGCGGAGCTGAAATACCTTGAGATTGCCATCTCCAAGACGGCAGGCCCCCGTGAAGTTGAGGCCTGGGGCTGGCTGATGGAGCGCATCGATGCCTGGCGGGCGGAGCGCGGGCAGATGGTTTAGCGTTTTGTTGGGGCGAGCAGAGCGATCGCCGTAGCGGGCGCGCAGCGCGTTGCCCAAAGGCGGCAGTTTTCCGTCGCGTTGGCGAGATCGCCGAAAGTGCGGCACGGCCGCGCCAGCTTCCTTGCAAGTGCTTCAATAAGCGGTGCGCCTATACCGGCAGCGACAATTGGAGCGTCATCGGGTAGCGGCGTTGCTGTCACAACTTGTGAACACGCGTCGTGAATGGCGCGCATTTGTTGTTCGGCGATATTGCGGGCGACATTGCGCCAGTCGTCGAGTGTTGCGTCCGCACCATCGTAGCCTAAGCTACGTGCAACTCGTGACACGCTCTCATCGAGTGATTTGCCGCGGTGATCGGCGGTTTCATGCTGGTCAATGTCGCGGGGCAGCTCGCCGAGGATGCGGCCAACGTCGGCCATCGTGGCAAAGCTGCCTGCGGCAAGCCGTTGTGTGCGGCCTCTAAAGGTCACGTCACGCGCGACCGTAGCAACGTCGGAACGCGTAACACCCGTATAGACGAGTTCGTCCGTGGCGAGGCGAGCGCCATCGGTTAAGCCACGCGGGCACGGACGCCCGTTGCAAATTGGGATTATGTCAGTGGTGGTTGAGCCCATATCGATGAGGAGCGCATCGCTGAAATGCTTTGCCACGAATGCGGCGGTGGCCAGAAAGTTCGTCGAGGCTACGCATGCAGGATGCCGATGCGCTTCTTCGGCATTGCCAAAGCCGCGCTCACCCATCCAAATTCGCGTCTGAGGCCCAAGAATCGTGAAGAGGCGATCAACCAGCGTGTGCACACCGGAGCGGCGGTCGGGGAAAAGCTCGCACAATTCGCCAGTCATGGTCGCTGCAAAGCGCTCGGCGTGCCGCGTCAATGGTTCAGCTTGAGCAAACGCCTCATCCAACCGGTCGAGGCCTTGCCACAGCGGGCAGGCGATCTGTTTGACCGCGATAGTGCGGCCGTCCTCGGCGAGCGCCACCTTGAGGTGCGCTCCGCCGATATCATAGCCGGCCGTGATGGCCATCGCGCGGTCTCCAAAATTGTCTTCGTCTAGATTGATCGCGAGCAGGGTCAGGCCGTGATACACGAGGCGGGCGTGGAGACAAGCTGATGGATGTCATACCCGTAATTGACGTGCAGCATGGTATTGCGGTGTGCGCCACTCGGGGGCGCCGCACTGATTACAAGCCGCTCACGACGCCGCTGGCGGCGGACAACGATCCCGTAACCGTTGCGCTGGGCTTCAGGTCTCTTGGTTCGTTTGCGGTGCTTTATGTCGCTGATCTCGATGGCATCGAAGGGCGCGGGCGCAACGTCGCGTTGCCCAAGAAGCTAGCGGAATCGTTACCGGGGCTCGATTTGTGGATCGATGATGGGTCGTCGGCGCGCGATGTCGCCGCGCGATTGGTCGCTGAACCCAATATCACAATGGTCATCGGTTCAGAGAGTCTCAATGACGCGGAAGCTGCAGTGCTGCGAGACATTCCTGCAGACCGCTATGTGCTGTCGCTCGACTTCATTGGTGATCGCTTCAAGGGCCCGCCGGCGGTTTTGGAGGAGGCCGAGCATTGGCCAGAGCGAGTGATCGTGATGACGCTGGCGCGAGTCGGCAGCAAAGAAGGTCCAGACGTTGACCGGATCGTCGGGCTCGTTGCCCGCGCCGGCAGCCGGCGTGTTTATGCGGCCGGCGGGATACGCGACCGTTTTGATGTTGAAGCGTTGCGTGCGACAGGCGCTGCAGGCGTGCTCGTGGCGACGGCACTACACGCCGGTACGATAACGGCCGGCGATCTGGAAGGGATCGCCGGCCGGTGATGTCATGCCGCTAGTGCGGAAGGTTGAGCAGATCGACGTGCCGGCTCTATCCCTTCCATCGGCCTGAAAGCAGTCTACCCAATCGCTGCAGCAGACCCCCCTTCATTGGAGGGGCATCATCCTGCTGTGGACGGTTTCCGCTTCAAGTCTTCGCACTGAACGGATGCTGCGCGGTGTTACGCTGAGCGGTTGCCTCGGCGGCTGTCGGCTTGCCTTCGATGGCGCGCGCAATAGATTCCTTGACGGCTTTATAGTTGAAGTCTTGGATCTTCGCGTCGTCGGCGGCTTCCCAATGAATGAACACGCCAACGGTGATGAATATGTCATCGGCCTCGGCAGCGGGGATCACGCCCTCGGCGACGCTGTCCTGCACGGCCTTAGCGACGGCATACTGGGCAGGGCCAAACATCTGAACGGCCTGGCGGGCATCCTTGATGGTGACCTTGTTGTAAAGGATCGTGTTCGGCTTACAGGCGAGGTTCGGCGCGATGACGGCAAGGAGCGTGGTAAAGCCGTCCTTGTTGTTTGTGAGGGCGTTGCAGAATGCCGTCTCGGCAGCGCTGCCCCGCGGACCCATCATAAGATCGATATGCGCAACTTCATTGCCGTCGCCGACGAGCGACTCGCCGATCATCACTTTATTAACCTTGGCCATTTCGGGGTTTCCTCCCATAGATAAAAAAACCACGAGCACCAACGCGACCCGCCGTAGCCAGGTTTAGTCGATTCTGCTCGATCTCTAACTATCCCTGTTTGCTGCGATCGGCGACAACTCGTCCCCGAACCGGTTGTCCGGATAGCGGTGCGACTAGAGCACCGCCCCTTAATAACGCCAGGAACCTCCTTTCGACAAGGGGTTACAGCCGTTCTGATGGCTTCAATCGGTCGCAAATGTCCGCGGCAAAAAGGGTGGCCACCACGAAGTCAGCTGTGGTGCCGGGATTAATGCGGCGGGCCTTCAGTTCGCTGTCAAAATGCAAGAGCTCTTTAAGGGCGTCCGAACGCGCCACCGGCTGCCACTGTGACGTGAGACCTTCGGCCTTCGCACGGACCTCCTCGGCAACCCCCGCCCCAAACTTGCGCGCGATATGACTATCAGTAAACGCCGCAAGATAGGCCATATGGAGCGTGGTGACCGCGATCGATCGATCCGCAGCCTGACGGCTAATAAGCTCAAAGCGTGGCAACCCGAAATCGAAGAGCTCCGCGAAGTCGGTCACGTAGGCACGGGCAATGCGATCCTGGTCGGCGGCGAGGGACATGGCCTCGTGCAGTCCAACCGTCGGCGCCGCGGCAACGTCCTGGTACGGAACGGATCCCAGGCCACCAGGGTTGGCACGCCGGATGGCGGTAAATACAGCATCGGCATCAGCGTCATCGAGTGAGCCGAGAGCATGCCTGACGCTGTTGTGTAGACCACCTGGTTCTGCCTTTTCTGCGGCGGCTGCCAGTGGTGCCGCCAACAATACGATGCCAAGGTTTGTATTGCAGCCTACCGTCGCGAAGGATGCTTCAACGGCGCGCAAGATGCGTTCGCCCACTTGCAAGGATGGGTTGGCTATCCAGGGGGCGGCAGCCTCGGCGCTAGCGGTAAATTGCTCCGCCACCATACCATGGCCGCCCGCATGGACGTGCACGTTGCCCGGTTTCAGTGCTTCAAGCTCGGCGCGACAGGCGGCGATGAAAAGGGCGCCCACATCGTTTTGCGTTAGGCCGGGCATGATCGCAGCCCGAGGTGCTCGCGAACGGCGATTAGGAAATCCTCAACGACGGTGTCGGCGATGTCGACGTCCGCGACGCGTTGCAGTCCTTTCCAGGAGGGATTGCTATTGACCTCAAGCACCTGAAGCCGGCCATCGGGCGTGCAGACGAGATCGATTCCGGCATAATCAGCGCCAACGGCAGTAAGCGCGGCGCGTGCGAGTTGTTGCATCTCGGTGCTCGGCTCGTGGGGAATCGGGCCGCCTCCCTGAAACACATTGGTGATCCACTTGCCCGCTTTGCGCGCCATCGCCGCCACCACACGGTTTCTTGTGACGACGATCCGCCAGTCCTCGAACACGGTCCCAGCCGGGGGCACGAAGTCCTGCAGGTAGTACATATGGTCGGCGGCCTCGGGTTCTGGCAGGTCTGCAGCGCTCTCGATACGGACAAGCCCTTTGCCCTGTGAGCCGAAGAGCGGCTTAAAGATCAGCGAGCGACCGGCTTGGGTCACATAGGCGTTGGCTGCGGCATCGCCCTCCACGGTACGCGTTCTTGGCGTCGGGATTCCGGACCTGTGCAATAGAAACGTCGTCATTGATTTGTCGACGCAGCGTTCGATGGCGCGGGCATCGTTCCAGACGCGCACCCCGCTTTCGCGCAGGGCATGCAAGATCCCTAATCGGAACGTAATCTGCTCTAGCGTGCCTGCCGAGATCGAGCGCACGAATACGCCATCAGGCAGGCCACCATCAAAGCCCGGGATGTTCATCCCGCTTGGCGCTTCAGTGTCGAAGGCACAGCGTGGCAGGGAGGTGACGACAACGCTTGCGCCACGCCGGCGCATGGCCTCGGCGAGGCGGCGCACATGCCAACTGCCGCTTTCCTCCTCGAGGAAGAGGGCTATGCGCGGTCCGCTGCCATGATCGGCATTAGCGGAAGCTTGCGTCGACGATTTCTGAAGCAAGTTCGCCAGCGTGGAATGAAGACCCGGTGTCGAGATTGGATACGGTCACCTGGGCCGGACTGAAGAGCATGGGGTCGATCTTGTAGAAGTCACCTTCGACCGCGGCGAATATTTCGGCAAACGGCTTGCCGTAAGCGGAGCTGCCGTGGCTGGGTAACTGCTCAGCCAGTTTTTGCGCAGCATCATCGCTGCCCTGGACATAAAGCTGCACGCGCCCCCCATAAATGATGGCGTCGTTGGTGCGCCCCATGGCTTTGATGAAGTCGGGCACCGGCGGCGAGAGCGGTGCAGTGCCCACGCCATCCACGATATTGTCGAGCGGAAAGTGCAGTTCATGCGCTTTGTGCAGCGCCACTTCGAGCACGCGCGCAACCACCTGCACGGTACCAGCGAGGCTGCCGGTGGGCGCATAAAGGACCGTGAGATCGCAAACGGCGATGCCGCAGTCGCTGGCAACGCGTTTTACAAGCGCTGGCGGCGGCGGTATGTCGCCTTCGATGACCAACGAAGCTTTGTTGAAATGGTCCGCGTAACCCAGCTCCTTGAACAGTTCCTCCTTGCGCGACAATGCCCGCGCCGGTCCGGAGCCGAGCGCAAAGAACCCAGTTTCTTCATCGCTCATCGTCCAGCCGCCGTACTGGCTGCCCAAACACGCGATAACCGGGTCGGAGGCATGGACGGTCACGCCCAACGGCCAGCGCACGAGTCCGGAGGCCGTGTTGATGGTAACGACGCCGAGGCCACCCATACAGATTTCAGCAAGTCGGCGTCCGGCCTCCAGACCTCCAGGCGTCGCCGCGCCGAGGTCGATGAGGCGCTCGCCAGCCGGACCTCTACTGACCACGCAGCGTAACGCACTGGCGTCATTTACGACGGTCTCAACGAGTTTGGCCGCCCGCGCTGAAACGCTCGGAGCGGGCCCGATACGCTTTTGCATTGATACGCTCCCTGTCTCGCGCTCGTCCATATAGCATCTGGGCCAATTCGTCCAAGCGTTGGCGGCATTTTTGCTCGGCACCCTTGGCATCGGCGCCTTCACCAAACACTGTGGCAATTGGCTGGGCATGGGGAATTTGGGTGCCCGGCTGGGGCCGGTCCGCTACCCAACTGGGCCATTCAAGCGGATTAACCGTGAGCGAGCCCTCGTCCGCATAAAGGATGGCTGCGGCGCGGGCGTGGAGCGCGGGCTGGGACGGGGGCACGACTGGTTCGCCTCTGCAGGCGGCGATGTGCGCGCGCAACAGGCTTTCGGCTGCGTCGTCGAAGATGTCGAGAGTGGCGCCGGGACGCGGGTTGACTTCGATTAGATAGGTTACGCCGTCGGCGAGCACAAAATCGAACGAAACAAGCCCAACAAGTTCAAGAGCGCGTGACACGGCCTCGACGGCCGATATCATCGCTGCCTCGACGTCTGGATGGGGTCGGAAGGGACCGGTTGCACCGCCGTACCGATAAGGCTTGGGTTCGGTTTGGGTGCACCACTGACGGCTAATGCCAACAATATGGTCACGGCCATCCTCGGCGATGGCGAGCACAGACAGGGCGTTGCCTTTTATGAGGCGCTGGAAGTAGCAGCCATGTTGTACCCGCGTTTCGCTGGTGCAAGTTACAACGTGGGCACCACCACTGCCGCCGGTGCGTTTGCATAACCAGCCGGTCGCGTCCTGCGGCGCTTCTAAGCGCGTTTCAGGGTGGGGAACCTTCAGTTTTTCAAGCATTGGAAAGAACGTTGCAGGGTTTTTGCAACGCTCAATTGCCGCCGCCCCGTTGCCGAGGAGCGGGTATCTCTTGGCAAGAGCCGAGACGAGCTTAGGCGCTGCTTCGAAGCCCGAGCCGAGAACGAGCCCTATGGCAGATCGTGTGGCCTCACGGTTGAGCGCTTCCAACGCGGCGAGTAGGGGCCGTTCGCGAAATCCTTTCCGGGCCGCATTCTCAAGACACTGGACAGAGTTAGCCATCGCGTGCGTGTCATCGTCACCAAATGCGTCGACGACGAAAGGAACGAAACCTGCGCGCCGGGCAGCAGCACAGAGTGCCCGCCCGGATAACGCAGCGATGAGAACGGCCTGTGCGGTCAAGTCGTGAGTGTCCGCGCCAATTGGAAGGCATCACGGAAGTCAAAATGGACGGGCTCGGTTGATTCAATCATGCGTTTGAAAAGACCAGATTCGGTCTTGTACTTGACGTCCCCGATAGCCAGCGGGCCTACGCCAAGGGCATCGCAGCCGGGAAGCTGGGCGCCGTCCATGAACAGGTCCATCCCTTCAACGCCGGGTGGGGGGACGGCGTTGACGTCCGCGATGACAAGCAAATCCTTGGCTTGTTTCTTATCCTCCGCGCTGATCACGCGCACCCCAGCCGCAGCTGCTGCGAAAATCACCTGGGCATCGGAGATGATAGCTGTCTTTTGCTCGGCCGTCTCGCCCGGGGCCGGCTCCAGATCAACGCCGAAGCGCTCCTTGGAAACAGCAGCTGACTTGACGACACGGTCCACGCCGCGGTGTGCCACGAGCTTCACCTTAGCGCCTTCGAGCGCGGCGATGATGGAGGAGGCAAAGCCCACGACGCCCGTCGCGCCGAATACAGCGACGCGCGTATCTTTCCAAGTCCGGCCAAATTTGAGCCGCAGCACGCGCTCGACGCAGGCCACCATGGCTGCGGCAGTCGTGAAGGATCCAGCAGGATCGGCAAAGGTCGAAAGGCCAAAAGGTGGGACCAGCGCCTTCTTGGCAGCATCCATCATGTCGAGCGACAGGAGCGCGTCTTTGCCGCCGATGAATATGCCTGTACGCACGCCGTCATTTGGCGGGCGAGAGAAAATGGCGTCTTGCGTCAGAGCGGTTACCTCTTCGAGGGTGACATTGATGTAGGGGACGATCACCTTGTAACCGGCGTCCACGGCCATATTCACATCAAAGGGGCTATTGTGCTTTTGCGGCGACAACATATGCAGAATAGGGGTGGCGTCGCTCATACTTGTTCTCCCTCGTACCTTTCCGATTGCGTGTTCGTGATCCGCTCGACAGAAGCGCCCCGGTTGCGGCCGCGACCGATCAAGACCTCAAGACCCTCGCCTCTAGCGTCTTCAATCACAGATTCATAGAGGCGATCGGAAATTTCCTGCGTGGGGGCAAACGCAAATCCAGTCGGCCCCCACGAGCTCTGGCCGATACCATAAGCCCCGGCGTTCTTGAGCGCTTCGGCAATGCGTCCGACTGCCGCGCTGGTCCAGGCACTGCCTCCCTGAGCGGCGGCAAAGTGACCGCCGACGATCGACTGAATCTCACTGACTGCCGCGCCGAAGATGGCAATGTCGCTTTCGATCAGTCCCGGCACCAGCTGCATTAGGACGAGACGGCAAACGTGTGCGGCAGCCGTGTCGGGCAAGGGCGGCAGAGCAGCGAATGCCTGCGTTTCTGCTTCGCCGTGGACGCCCGTGGTACGCCCGTCGAGTATGAGCAATATGCGCCACGCCTCAGGAAAGGCGGTGCGCATCAGAATAGGTGGCGGTTTGTCTTCAGGGCCGCGGCCCCCATCAACGATAAATCCACCGTTTGCGAACGCTGCCATACCGATGGCCGAGCGAGCGCCGCGATCGACCAACTCGCCAAGGGCGGCTGGGATATGATCGAAGCCTTCAAGTGCGGCAAGCGCTGAGCCAACGGCAAGCGCAAGCTGGGTACCCGATCCGAGCCCGGCATGAGGCGGGATGGCACTTTGAATATCGACTCGGTAGGAGGTGTCGAGCGAAAGGGCCGCGGTAAAGCGGGCGAGGGCCGCAAGTGCCCTCTCGCTGTCCGGGCCGTTGGCTCTTGATGCCGGGCCGCGAGAGACGATGAGATCAGTGCGCGGTTGATCGATGGCAATACCAATGCTGCCGAACTGCCGGCCAAGCCCGCCATTGAGATCGAGGAAGCCGAGATGTAACCGGGCAGGTGCAATGACGCGCACCGCACCCGCCGTTTCGTGTGTTTGCTTCGAAGGCGAGCTTCCTTCCGCGACTGATGGGGTTTGCCTTGCGCTGGCCAGAGGCATTACGTTGAACCTACGGGAGTGAATAACGACGAGACACGAGGAGTAAACAACATCATGGCGGAGCGTGAAAAGGCCATGCCGGATGCCGAGGTTACCGCTTGGCTCCAGCAAAACCTTCTAAATTGGCGCCTAGAGGACGGTTGGATCCGAAGAACATACAAGACCAACGGCTGGAAGGGTACGCTCATGGTGATCGGTACCGTGGGCCATCTTGCTGAGGCTGCCTGGCACCATCCCGACATTACAGCCTCATATGCTTGGGTCGAGGTGCGACTGATGACGCATACGGCCAAAGGGATCACGTCAAAGGATCTCGAGCTTGCGAAAAAGATTGAAGAGGTTATCCAATGGCAGCCGGGTACGGAAGGTCGTGGTTTAGAGGGGACGCCGTCTGGCGACATGAGGTTTGCCTACATTAAGTATGACTGACCGCCGATCCGCTTAGAATTGCTCAAAACGCTTGTTCGTGTTCATTCGAGGCCAGTAGATTCGCCGAGACGTGACGATGCAACGGGGTGTGCCGGCTAGGAGCGCGCGTCGGACCGACGAATGAAAAGTAATGGTTGGCACAACAGAAGACAGCACCGAAGCGTTTGACTGTATCATTGCGTTGGGCTCCAACCTCGGCGACAAAGTCAGCAATATCGACATCGCGATCAGGCTGCTGGGGGAACGCGGGGACGTTCGGATTGTTCGCCGATCGCGGAACTTTGCCACGGAACCGTGGGGTAAGATCGATCAGGACACGTTCGTCAATGCCTGCATTGCGGTGGCGACCAAGCTTTCCCCACGAGCGCTTCTAGAGCGGTGCCAGGAGATCGAACAACGCATGGGGCGGCAGCAGACAGAAAAGTGGGGCCCCAGGCTCATCGATCTCGATCTACTCGTCTTCGGCGACAAGTCCATTCACGAACCGGACTTCGTTTTGCCTCACCCGCACATTGCCGAGCGCACTTTCGTTCTCGCCCCCCTTATGGACATCGCGCCAGATTTGGTGATTGGCGGCAGAAGCGTGCGCGCTCTCTGCGGCGTCACTGATCCTAGCGGCGTGCAGCCGTTGACATCAGTACCAAACGAAAAGGCGCCACGGAGCTGAAGCTCCACGGCGCGGAATACTGAGGCTGAACTGACCAATGGTAGCTAATTACTTCGCGTTGCCATCGGCATCGTACTGCGAGATGTAAGCAAAGAGATCGTCCCGATCGACCTCATCCTTGACGCCGGGGAAGATCATCTTGTTGCCGGGGATCTTCTTCTTCGGATCGGCAATGTACTCTAAGAAGGTTGCTTGATCCCAGGTGATGCCAGAGTCCTTCATCGCGTTAGAATACTTGAAGCCTTCGGCAGATCCGGCGGCACGGCCGACGAGCCCGTTGAGTTGGGGCCCAACTTTGTTCTTCGCCCCTGGACCAACTGCATGGCAGGGCGCGCACTTCTTAAAAATCTTCTGTCCGGCACCCGCGTCCTGCGCCGAAGCAATCGTCGGCAATGCGGCCACTAGAAATGCTGCGACAACCCATTTGAGCATTACGAATTCCTTCCCTGTCATTGGTTGGACCACCCGTCCTGAGCGGACAGGCAATCATCTTATGACAAGTGGGATTGTGACAAGACTTTTCTGAATTTGGGCTGAACATGTTGCCGCACCCCCGAATTTTCCTATCCGGGAGCCTCAGATGGTTGAATGTGCAGCCTTGGGGGCTCAAGCGTCGCTAGTAACCGGGTTTTTCTGCGCGGCCGGCCTGGGCGATCCGCCGCCGGGGCGACGATAGATGAACTCGGGTGGTTCGTCGTGTGACTCCAGCTCCGCCACTTTTGCCCACTGCTCATGTAGGGGTGACAGGGAACACGCCGGGTCCGTATTGGCCGCATCGCCCGTCAAGGCAAATGCTTGGCAACGGCACCCGCCAAAGTCGATCTCACGGCGCGGGCAGGTACGGCACGGCTCTTTCATCCACTCCGTTCCGCGATATTTTTGGAACGCATCGCCGCCGAGCCAAATATCAGCAAGCGGCTTGTCTTTGACGTTGTCGAATTCGAGTCCGGTAATCGACTCCGCCGCATGGCAGGGGAGTACACGCCCCGACGGCGTGACATTGATGATGCCGCGTCCCCAGCCACCCATGCAGGGTTTGGGATACTTGGCATAGTAGTCGGGCACGACCGAATCGATGACGATGATTCCCTTGAGATCCTTCCGGGCTTTTTCGACGATTTTGGCCGATACATTGAACTGCTCGCGCGTCGGCATAAGAGCGGCACGGTTCTTCAAGGCCCAAGCATAATATTGGACGTGCGCGATCTCCACGCGGTCAGCGCCGAGCTCGACGGCGTAGTTGATGATACCCTCAACATTATCGACGTTGTGGCGATGGATCGGCGCGTTGATGGTGAGTGGTAGGCCGAGTTGGCGAACCCAACCTGCGACCACTTTCTTTTTGGCGCTTCCACCTTTGTAGCCGCCCACGCGATCGGCATTCTCAGGCCGCGCGTCTGAGTCCTGGATGGAGATCTGCACGTGGTCGAGACCCGCCTCCTTTAGTTTCTCAAGTTGCTCACGCTTGAGAAGAACTGCGGCGGTGATGAGGTTCGTATAAAGCCCGCACTGAGAGGCGGTCTTGACGATCTCGACGAGGTCGCGCCTGGCTGTTGGCTCGCCGCCCGACAGATGGATTTGCAATATGCCTAGCGCGGCGGCTTGGCGCATGACGCTCTGCCACTCTTCTGTCGTCAACTCGGTGTTGGCGCGCTCAAGGTCAACCGGGTTTGAGCAATAGGGACACTGTAGCGGGCAGCGGTGCGTGAGCTCAGCCAACAGGCCGATGGGTGCGCGCGCGCATGCCTCATAAGCAATTTCACCGCTATCCTTTCCCTCCTCGCTTAGTTCGCCAGCGCCCAGCGGCATCGACGTTTCCTTTATGTGAACAGGGCCATGCTCATTCATGCCTTCACAACTCCCTTATCTGCGAGGTCTTGGAGCATTTCGATTATGTCCGATGTAATCTCGTTCACAGGAGCATTGTACTCCTTTGCCAACCGATCGGCGATGTCTGCGACCGTGCGTTGGCCATCACAAAGCTTCAAAACCTCGACAGCGACGTCGTCAGGATCAAACAGCCGCTCCGGGGCAAGGATGATCCAGCGCCCACGGCCTGCGTCGTGCCGCAGCTTGATGTGGGGCGGAATGATGGGTCGCGTCGTAGCGTCAATGATCGCGCGGACCCGCGGAGCAGCCTCTGCCATTCTCAAGCCTCCGGCCGAAATGCGCCTGGTGGAATGTTGCCTTCCACATAGGCATGCTGCAGCGCGTCGAGCTGCACCCAGAGCACATTACACTTGAAGCGCACGGCGTCGACGCACGCTTCTTGCTCTTCGCGCGATTTGGCGTTCTCCAAGACATAGTTGAGGGCGAAATTCGCGTCGCGCGGCGCTTGTGTGAGCCGGCGCTTGAAGTAGGCCATCACCTTGTCATCGATGAAGTCGTAGTTCTCAAGCATGCCCGCGATGCGCTCCTTGTGGATCTTCGGGGCAAAGAGCTCGGTTAGAGAAGAAGCAACCGCGACGGCGATGGGCTGCTCGCGCACGAACGTTACGTAGGCTTCGACCGCAAAACGGGTTGCCGGCAGCGCGCCGCGCATGGATGTGACGTAGTCCCGGTCGAGCCCGAGGCCATCGGTCAGCACCAGCCAGCGCTCAATGCCGCCCGGCTCGTCGGGGGGCAGGCCGTCATGATCGTGCACGCGATGCAGCCATTCACGCCGCAATTCGCGGTCATGCAGGCGGCTGATGAGGGCGGCGTCTTTACGCGGGACTGCTGACTGGTAGCAGTAGCGGTTAAGGGCCCAGGCCTGAACCTGCGGCTTGGCGAGCTTGCCTCCATGCAGCATGTGATGGAAGGGATGTTTGTCATGATAGCGCTCTGCTCCGACAGCGCGTATCGCTGCCTCGAAGTCAGCTACGCTCATGGGCTCTGCGGTCTTACGATCAGTGCTGACACGTTCCAGGCTTACCGGCTCGGTCATAGGCGTACCTCCAATCCATCGCATCCAACTTCCCAGCCCGCACCTTCGATCGACTTGCGAGCCGATGAATTATCGTCCAGCGCCGGGTTAGAATTGTTTATGTGAACATATATGAGCCTTCCGACCCCCAGTTTCGAGAAGGCAGCGATTGATCCCTCAGGGCCCGACATGCTGATGTGTCCCATTCGTGTACCCGTTTTCGGCATCAGTCCCTGTTGCAGCATTTCATCGTCGGTAAACAGGGTGCCGTCGAAAAAGACGATGGAGGCCCCCTTCAGGCGGGCCGCAAGCGGCTCATCGATAGTGGCGCACCCTGGAATATAGAAAACGCTACTCTGGTTAGCCTGGTCGGTAATCTTGAGACCGATTGTGTCGCCTTCTTCGGTCCCAAAATTGTCGCCAGCGGACGCATCCTCCAAATAAAGCGCGACCTTGCCTGGGACCGGGAACGCTTCCACCGTCAGCCCGAGATCGACGTTGGCACCCTTGAGGGGGACCGGCTTGTCTAGAGGGAGGGGGATGCGCGGCACGAGAGGCTCAGCCAACACCTGGAACACCGAGTTGGCCTCAATGGTGGCGAGCACACGGTCGGTGCCGTAGACGGTAAGGGGTTGCGCCTCGCGCAAGTTGATAAGCCCGATGATGTGGTCGACATCACCGTTGGTCAGCACAGCGACCTTGATGGGGGTGTGGCGATGGCCATACTTGGGGTTGGCCCACAGCTCCGGAGTTAGGTTGAGCTGCTGGCGAAGATCGGGCGATGCGTTGAGAAGGGCCCAATTCTCGCCGTCACGACTGACGGCTAGCGAGGATTGCGTACGAGCTTGGAAACCGGGTGTTCCAGCTCGGACGGCAACACAATTGCGGCAATTGCAGTTCCATTGCGGGAAACCGCCGCCTGCAGCAGACCCCAGAACCTTGATAATCATTGATTTTTCGAGGTTGGGCGGCGCGCCGACGCCGGAAATGACAACGGCGGTCGAGAATTCGACCGCCGTTGAAAGAAACTCAAAAGGTTAGTGAGCCAATCGACAGTCGTTAGATGATGTCGATCTCTGCTGGGAGGTAAGAAGTAACCTCAAGACCAACTTCCTGCTCACGAACTGCGGGCTTTGTCCAAACTTTCATAACTTTCCTCCATTAATCGGCAAGCTACATTCCATTTATGGATGACCCCGCCGAGGGTCCACCCACTGGAGCAAACACTTTTTTGTGTTTAGTGCCACTCCAGTCTGCGGACCAGAAAGCGTAAGTCAAGTCCGGGCCGCCGTGACCGTCATAAATCACAGGTGCGGCTCAAACAGCAAGTCAAACTAACTCACAAACTCGTGTCTCACTCGTTATTGCGTTCGTTAATCCGAAACGTTCTGCACATACTTCAATGCGCCCAACGTGATCTACGAGACAAAACTTTCACGCTCATCGTCAAGACCATTCGAAGACAGTAAATCCGACTCCGGAGTAGACAATCCTGCGTGAGCACAGAGGCGACGGCGACGTAAAAATCATTGCGTCATTTGGCTCGCCGCGGCACGAGCCTCGCTGAATAGGCCTTGGTCTCGCTTCATACCGACGATGCAGACGGCACGAAGACGCCGCTGAAACTAGTATGAAATACCCGGAAATAGCAAAATGCGGGAACTGAATACTTATTGTCGCGCTTTGTGTACCTGGTAATAGAAAAAACTACTTCTCTGCCTTATAAGAACGGCGCAGTAAACAAAGCTGGATTGTCGACCGTTTGTGTCTGTCTAGTGCGCGGCGTGCTCGTGGTTCCTTACTCGAATGAATTGGAAGGCCTGCTCCTTGAGATATTTCCCGATCTATCTCGATCTCGATGACCGCGAGGTGCTGATCGTTGGTGGTGGCGAGAAGGCACTGCAGAAGCTGCGGCTGCTCGCTAAGACGAGCGCGCGGCTTCGCGTCGTCGCGGAGGAGATAGACGAGGAAATCCAGGCTCTGGCACGCGAACGCGCGGTGGCGCTGGAGTGGCGCTGCTTCACACCTGCCGATCTTGCCGAAGTGGCAATGGTTTTTGCCGCCCAAGACGATGCGAATAGCGACGCAGCGGTTGTTGCTGCCGCCAAGGCGCGCGGTATTCCGCTCAACGTGGTTGATGTGCCGCGCCAGAGTACGTTCATCACGCCCGCAATCGTCGATCGGGACCCGGTAGTGGTCGCCATCGGCACAGAAGGTGCCGCGCCCATTCTGGCCCGCGAAATCAAAGCTAAGATCGAAGCGTGGTTGCCGGCGAACTTTGGCAGCATGGCAGCCCGTGCAAAGACGCTAAGGCGGCGGGTTCAAGAAGCACTTAGCGATCCTGTTGCGCGTCGGCGCACTTGGGAGAGCCTGCTTCATGGACGGTGGCGCTTGGCCGTGCTGGCGGGGGATGATGAAGGTGCGACGCACGAGTTCGACCGGCAGTTGGATGCCGCGCAGTCTCAAACGCAACTGGCCGGCAGCGTTGCATTGATTGGCTGCGGGCCGGGGGATCCCGACTTGCTGACGCTCAAGGCGCAGCAGCGGCTGCAAGAGGCCGACGTTCTGGTCGTCGACCGTCTCGTCAATCCGGCCATTCTTGAATACGCTCGCCGCGATGCAGTGCGGATCGATGCGGGTAAAGAGCCAGAAGGCCCTTCAATGGCGCAGGAAGACATCAATCAGATTCTGGTGCGCGAGGCCTTGAAGGGGCAACGTGTGGCGCGTCTCAAGGGCGGTGACGCTTTCATCTTTGGACGCGCGGCAGAGGAGATGGCGGCGGTGCGCGCAGCCGGAATTCCTGTCGAGGTGGTGCCTGGCATCACTGCGGCGCACGCTTGCGCGGCGAGTATCGGCCTGCCGTTGACGTTGCGCAGGAAGCTACGTCAGTTTGCCGTTGTGACGGGTGCGTCGGCCGACGGCGCATTTGATCTCGACTGGTCTGCGATGGCCAAAGAGGGACAGGCTTTCGCGATATATATGGGTGTCAGAAGTGCGTCGCGGTTTTGCGATGAGCTACTGGCTGCCGGCGCTGGAGCCGAGACGCCCGTCGTCATCGTCGAGAATGGGACGCTTGTCAATGAGCGGACCGTGGCTGCCCAATTGTGTGAGCTACCAGCTGCCATTGCCGATAAGGGATTAACGGGCCCCGCGATCATCTTCGTTGGTCTTGATTGGGCGACAGCGGGGTTATCGCACCCCGACAAGGTGGAAGTCTATGAGCCAGTACACGCCAAAGAGCCTCGACGGAGCGAGGCCGAGGCCGCGCGATTGATGCAACGGTAGTGACGTAAGCGTAAGGTATTGCGCCGAGGATTATTTGCTTTGGCCAGATTTCAGGAACAAGGGAGAGGGGCGATGTTAAGGAGGGCGTTGTGACCGCAGCACCGTTACTTCCCAAAACGGCACCGTTCTCGCCGGAGGACATCGACGCGCTCAACTCTGTTGTGGCGCGCACGACGCCTTTACAGCGCAGTTGGCTGGCAGGCTTCTTTGCCGGCTTCGAGGCCGCTCAGGGCGGTCAGCCCATGCAGGCAGCAGCTGCCAAACCGCGCGTGCCGCTCACGGTCCTCTATGGCAGTGAGAGTGGCAATGCCGAAGCGCTCGCCATGAAGACCAAGAAGCTGGCGCAGAAGCAGGGGCTCGACGCTCGCGTCATCGACATGGCCGATACGGACGTGAGCATTCTCACCAAGGCAAAAAACCTGATCGTGTTTGCCTCCACCTGGGGCGAGGGAGATCCTCCGAGCCGCGCCGTCGACTTCTATGAGGCCTTGATGGGTGACGATGCGCCACGTCTCGACGACGTGCGCTTCGCGGTGTTGGCGCTGGGTGATACGGCGTACGCGCAGTTTTGTGCGACTGGTAAAGCGATCGATGAGCGCCTAGAGGCGCTCGGTGGCAAACGTGCCGCCGATCGGATCGATCTCGATCTCGATTACGCTAAGCAGGCCGCAGAATGGACGCAGGGCACGCTTGCCAAGCTCGCACCCGCCGATGCCACGGACACCGCGACCGTCGTGCACGTCGACTTCAAAGCGCCCGGTTTTGTGCCCGATGTCGATGAGCCTCTCTATACGCCGGAAAACCCGCTTGAGGCCGAGATCACCGCGCTCGTTGATCTCAACGGAACGGGCTCGACGCGTGAGACCTGGCATGTGGAGTTGACGGCCGACGCGCCGGGGTTCGTCTACGCGCCGGGTGATGCAATCGGCATTCTACCGGAAAACGACCCCGAACTCGCACTTGAGCTTGCCGAAGCGGTGGGGCTCGGCGCCGACGGGAGCGTCGTGCAGAAGTTGCGCGAAAGCTATGACGTTACAACGCTGTCGCGGCCGCTGGTTGAGGCCTACGCCAAGCTTACGGGCCGCACGGATGTAACGCGCATTACCGACCAGAAGGCGTTCACGCAATTCGCACTCGACCGACAGCTCGTTGACCTGTTCGAGACTTATCCTGAGACGCTGACCCCCGAACAGCTTTTTGGTCTGTTACGCCCGCTCCCAGGACGGCTCTACTCGGTTGCTTCGAGCCCTGCAGCTCATCCCGGCGAGGCGCATTTGCTGGTCGGTGCGGTGCGTTGGGATTCACATGGCAAAAAGCGAAAAGGCGTCGCTTCCACCTACCTTGCCGACCGGCGCAAGTTGGGCGATATGGCGCGCATTTACGTCAAGCCCAACCGTCACTTCCGCCTGCCAACCGATCCGGCGCGGCCGATCATCATGATTGGGGCTGGCACGGGCGTTGCTCCTTATCGCGCCTTCGTGGAAGAGCGTGCCGAGCTTGGGGCCACAGGCAAGAACTGGCTTGTCTTTGGCGAGAGGAACTACACATTTGATTTCCTTTACCAGCTCGAGTGGCAGGAGTATCTGGAGAGCGGAGAGCTGAGCCGCATCGACGTCGCCTTTTCGCGCGACCAGCCTGAGAAGATCTACGTGCAGAACCGGCTGTGGGAGGCTCGTGCTGAGGTCCTCAAATGGGTCGAGGATGGCGCCCATATATATGTGTGCGGTGACGAAAAGGGCATGGGACGCGACGTCGACGTGATGCTCGGCCGCATCCTGGCCGATGCAGCGCAAGGCGACGACGAGGCTGGGCGCACTAAGCTCAAGGAGCTTACCAAAGCTGGGCGCTATCAGCGCGACCTCTATTAAGGCGAGGGCCTGCGGCCTCTCGAAAGGTTGTGATGCAATGACCGACGACAAGCGCTCGAAGAACGAGATCATCAAGGAGAACAGCCGGCTCCTGCGCGGTACCATCGCGGAGGGGCTTGCCGATGTCGCGACGGGCGCTATCTCCGAAGACGATTCCCAGCTGACAAAATTCCACGGCACCTATCTGCAGGACGACCGCGACCTGCGGCCCGAGCGCGCCAAAAAGAAGCTGGAGAAAGCCTACAGCTTCATGATCCGCGTTCGCGTTCCTGCCGGCGTGACGACACCGAAGCAGTGGCTCGCGCTTGATGCTATCGCGGGCACCTATGCCAATGGCTCGCTGCGGCTGACAACGCGCCAGGCATTCCAGTTTCACGGCGTGATCAAGTCAAACATGAAGCGCACCATGCAGGCGATAAACGCGTGCCTGCTGGATACGCTAGCCGCCTGCGGTGACGTGAACCGCAACGTGATGGCAGTTGCGAACCCGTATCTATCGAAGACGCACGCCGCTGCTCACGAGCTTGCGGTGGCTATCAGTGAGCATCTGTTGCCGCACACCGGCGCCTATCATGAAATCTGGCTCGACGGTGAGTTGATTGAGGATAACAGCAAGTCGGCGGAAGAAGAAGATGAGCCTATCTATGGTCCGCACTACCTGCCGCGCAAATTCAAGACGGTCATAGCCGTTCCGCCATCGAATGACGTCGACACCTTTGCGCACGACCTTGGCTACATTGCCATTGTCGAAAAAGGCAAGGTCGCGGGCTACAATGTTGCCGTCGGCGGCGGCATGGGCATGACTCATGGCGAGATCAACACCTTCCCGCGTACCGCCGACCTGCTTGGATTCTGCACGCCTGAACAGGCCGTTGATTTGGCCGAGAAGATAGTGACCGTCCAGCGCGACTGGGGCAATCGGGAAAATCGCAAGCGGGCGCGGCTCAAATATACGATCGAGGATCGCGGGATCGATGCCTTCCGCGGGGAAGTTGAGCGCCGCCTAGGGTACAAGCTGGGCAAGCCGCGCCAATTTCACTTCGACTCAACCGGCGACACCATCGGTTGGAAGCAGGGCACCGACAAGAAATGGCATCTGACGCTCTTTATCGAGAATGGCCGCGTGAAGGACCAGAACGGTCATAACCTTCGCACCGCGCTGCGCGAGATCGCGGAGATTCACACCGGTGCGTTTGTACTGACTAGCAACCAGAACCTCATCATCGCCAATGTAACGGCCAAGGCAAAGCCAAAGATCAACGCGATCCTTAAGGAGCATGGCATAACGGCGTTTGCTTCCTCTGGTCTACGCCGCAGCAGCATGGCTTGCGTCGCGTTTCCCACATGCGGGCTGGCTTTGGCTGAGAGCGAGCGTTTCTTGCCCGAGGTCGTGAGTGCGTTGGAAGATGTGCTCGACAAGGCGGGCCTGCGCGATGACGACATTGTTTTACGTATGACGGGCTGCCCCAATGGCTGCGCGCGGCCCTACCTTGCGGAGATCGGTCTTGTTGGGCGCAACGCCGGCCTCTACAACCTCTATCTTGGCGCTGCCTTTGACGGATCGCGGCTCAACAAGCTCTATGCGTTGGACGTCGACAAGACGCGGATGCTGGCAATTCTGGAGCCGATGTTGGTGCGTTACGCGAAAGAGCGGGAGGAGGGGGAACGCTTTGGCGATTTCGTCATTCGCGCGGGCTATGTGAAGCCGACCATGGCCGGCAACCAATTCCACGCCGACATCGAGCTGGCGAAGCTTGTAGGCTAAAATTCGGATCTTACTTGCCGATGAGCAGCGAGTATGCCGCCCAGACGAGTACAACTGCGAGAACAACTCTCAAGAACCAGTCCGGGACAAGGCCCGTGATGCGCGAGCCGAGCGCAATGCCGGGCACGGAGCCGACCAGGAGGAGGCCAAGGATCTCCAGGTCAACGTTGCCCATCCCAAAATGCGTGATACCTGCCAGAAAAGTAAGTGGAATGGCGTGAACGATGTCGGTACCGATGAGGCGCCGGGCCGAAAGCGAATGATAAAGGACGGTCAAAGCTACGACTCCGATGGCGCCCGCGCCGACAGAGGTCAGCGCCACGAGCGTCCCCAGGACAAGACCGAGGATCAGGGTCGGCCACTTGCGCACCACAGTGGACTCATTGGCGTCGGCAGCCTGTCTCGCATACTTCTTCAACCAGGGGTACAACGCGATGCCGATAGCACTGACGATGAGCGCACCGGCCAGCACCTTTCGGATGATCATGGAGATCGCGTGTGTGTCGGGTCCAATCAGGTAGAGCCACGCGAGCATGGCCACCGCACCAGGTAAGCTTCCCATCGCAAGCCAACGCACGATTCCCCAATCGACATTGCCCAGCACGTGATGACGCCATGCTGCGCTCGCCTTCGTGATGGATGCAAAGAGAAGATCGGTGCCGACCGCCAGCACCGGCGAGATGCCGATGCCGGAGATGAGGAAGGGCGTCATTAGTGAGCCCGCTCCGACTCCAGTGAGGCCGACCAGAAATCCGACGGTAAAACCGCCGATTATGATCACGGGCCACGAGTTTGACAGCAAGAAGTCCATGGAGGACTGGGCTCCTGATCGGGCTGGAACGTGCGCCTCCGATAAAGTCGCACCTTCCTGTTATCGCGGATAGCGGGATGGGGGAAGCGGCTGGCGATGCTCTCAGATTTCGAGCTTGACTGGCACGCCGGCCGCGCGAAGGAGCAGAGCTGCCTCGCTGGCGCGTCGTTGGAACTCATCCCGATCGGCCTTGTCATCGCTCAAATCGCGACAAAGCCCCTTTTCGAGAATCTCACGGGTCAGACTGAAGGTTGAAGCAGCGGTCGTGTCATTGGCGGCGGTTGCTGATGAAACTACGCCACCTGCGGCCGTGGCACCGGTGACCGCATCGATTATCAAGAAGCTGCCCGTTGCCGAGTTATCGCCAAAGGCATCAATGGCCACCGGCCGCCCGAGCGTAATGTCCGCAATTGCAATTTCATTAAGGGTGCAGGTCTGAGCCGGTTGCGTTGCAAGCGTCTCCAAATCGAGCAGGGCCTTAATCTGAAGCCTGGAGATTGGGACGAGATCGGTTGCTGTGCGCAACAGGTAGCCGGCGCGCTCATCGAAAGGCGTTTCCCAAAGCCAGACCAGCTGCGCCTCGACGTGCGTGGCAACAATCGGTGGGGAGTCCGGCACGGAAAGCACGGCCCCGCGTGCCACGTCGATGTCGGTGTCTAGCTGCAGCGCCACCGCCTGGCCCTGCGCTGCGCTTTCAAGGTCACGTCCCATTGTCGCGATGCGCAACACGTGAGCGCTTTGTCCGCTAAGCGCATCAGTGACGCGATCGCCGATGCACACACATCCCGACGTTACTGTTCCGGCAAGGCCACGGAAGTCGACGCCGTCGCGCAGTACAGTCTGGACTGGTAGGCGGAACGAACCCGATGGTCTCGTGTCGCGTGCCGGGATCCGCTCAAGGTGATCGAGCAGGTTGGGTCCGCTGTACCAAGGGGTGTGATCAGAGCGGCGAGCGACGTTATCGCCGGTTACGGAACAGACCGGAATAGCGATGACTTCGCGGAATCCGAAGCGCAAGGTCAGTTCACGGAAATCGGCCTCGATGGCACGGAAGCGCTCCTGCGACCAATCAACAAGATCCATCTTGTTGACGACCAGAATAACGCGCTTCACACCGACAACGTCGAGTATAGCTGCGTGCCGGCGCGTTTGCCGCTTCACGCCGTGGCGCGCGTCGACAAGCATAATTGCGACATCGGCGTGCGAGGCGCCGCTCGCCATGTTGCGCGTGTATTGCTCGTGGCCTGGGCTGTCGATGATTACGAAGCGGCGTGAAGCGGTATCGAAATAGCGCCAGGCGACGTCGATCGTGATGCCCTGCTCACGCTCGGCAACGAGGCCGTCAACGAGAAGGCTGAAATCGGGGTTGGTACTATCGCCAGCAGTGCGGCCTGAACGCTCCAACATTTCGCGCTGATCTTCGTAAAGGTCGGAGGCGTCCCACAACAGGCGCCCGATCAGCGTTGACTTGCCGTCATCGACCGATCCGCATGTCAACAGATGGAGGATGCCATTGAGATCCTGAGCCAGGGCAGGTGCTTGTTCGGCTGGGCGTATAGCTGTTAGCGCCGTCATCAAAAATAGCCTTCGTGCTTCTTGCGCTCCATGGCGCCCGATTGATCATGGTCGATGAGCCGGCCCTGGCGTTCGGAGGTGCGGGCGCCAAGCGTTTCGGCGACGACGGCTTCGATGTCGCTTGCCGAAGAGGCAACGGCTGCCGTCAATGGCCAGCAACCTAGCGTGCGGAAGCGAACCCGTTTCATTTCGGGCTTTTCGTCCGGTTGCAATGGTAAGCGGTCGTCATCGAGGACGAGCAGCTGGCCGCCACGCTCTATCGTGGGACGCATTGCTGCGAAATACAGTGGCACCACGTCGAGTTTTTCGCGCGCGATATAACGCCAAATGTCTTTCTCGGTCCAATTGGAGAGTGGGAAGACGCGCACCGTTTCGCCCTGGCCCAGACGACCATTCAACAATTTCCACATCTCCGGGCGCTGGCGGCGTGGGTCCCACCGATGGCCCGTCGAGCGGAATGAAAATATACGTTCCTTGGCGCGCGAGCCTTCTTCGTCACGCCGCGCGCCACCGAAAGCTGCATCGAAACCGTGTTGATCGAGTGCCGCTTTCAAGGCCTGTGTTTTCATAACGTCTGTGTAGACGGACGGTGAATGATCGAAAGGATTGATACCGCGCTTGATGCCTTCCTCGTTCGTATGAACGATGAGGTCGAGGCCCAGGTCACGCATGGTCTTGTCGCGAAACGCGATCATGTCCTTGAACTTCCACGTTGTGTCCACGTGAAGCAGCTGGAACGGCGGTTTCTGCGGCCAGAACGCTTTGCGGGCGATGTGCAAAAGGACAGTTGAATCCTTGCCGATCGAATAAAGCAGGACCGGCTTGCGGAACTGTGCCGCTGCTTCGCGGAAGATGTGGATGCCCTCAGCCTCCAACAGATCGAGGTGAGAAAATGGCGCCGTCATGCCGCAGCTTCCTTTTGGCGGGGGCGTTTATGCAGTCCGCATTCCTTGCCGTCCTCGTTCTCCCACCACCAGCGGCCCGCGCGCAGGTCTTCTCCGAGTTTGATTGCACGCGTGCAGGGCTGGCAGCCGATCGACGGGAAGCCTTTGGCGTGCAGCGGATTGATCGGGACGTTGTTTGCCGCGATATAGGCCTCCAGTTGTTCCAAAGACCAGTCGGCGATGGGGTTCACCTTAAGGAGGCCGTGTTCCGTATCCCATGCAGCGAAAGGTGTTTGCGTGCGCTCGGTGGACTGGCTGCGTCGGAGCCCGGTGATCCAACCTTGCGCGCCGACGAGCGCGCGCTTGAGCGGGCGCACCTTGCGCACCTCACAACAGGACAATCGGTTCTCAACCGCAAGACGGAAGCCGTAGATCCCATCGCGAGCGACAAGCGCTTCGACCTCGCCTGCATCGGGTGCGACAACGCGAATGTTGAGACCATAGCGCCGTTCGCTGGCGTCGATCGTCTCAAGCGTTTCTGGAAAGTGCCGGCCTGTGTCGAGAGTTAAGACATCGATGCCGCTATCGCTCGCGGCAATTGCATTAAGAATTGCCTGGTCTTCCAGACCAAGGCTCGTAGAGAACGCCACGCGTCCAGGGACCGCGCGGGTAATCTCGCGCAGGCGATCTTCCAGCCGGTCGATCGCCCCTAGCCGGCGATCGAGCTCGGCCACATCGCCCAAAGGCCATCGACCCGGGCTCTGGGCGCTCGTAAGCTTTCGCATGGCTCTCTTAGAGCCGGGTGCCTTAGCGCCGCCGCTCTGGGGTGAGGACTTCATCGAATTTGTGATCCCTATCGACGTAGACTCGCAAAATAGGGGAAAGACGTTCCCACTTAAAGCCTATTTGGCAAATAAGAATAGGATCTCATTTCACCAGAGAGATATGTAGGAAAATTTTTCCCAAGAGCCCTCAGGTTGGAACATCGTGTTGCGGGGCGCTTCCGCTCACCAGCTGCCTTTGTTTTCCATTGAGGCCCAGGGCTCGCGCGGGGGGAGCGATACGCCCTTTTGCAGCAATTCGATAGAGATATTGTCCGGGGAGCGCACGAAGGCTATACGCCCATCGCGGGGCGGGCGGTTAATTACGACACCAGCCGACTGGAGCCGTTCACAGACGGCGTAAATGTCATCAACCTCGAAGGCCAGATGGCCAAAATTGCGCTCTGAGCCATAGTCTTCCTTGTCCCAGTTGTAAGTGAGCTCGATGAGCGGAGCGCGCTCCGATTCCGCGCGCGCCTGGTCATTCGGGGCTGCAAGAAAAACTAACGTAAAGCGTCCAGCACGGCTTTCCATGCGTCGCACCTCGATGAGCCCGAGCATGGTGCAATAAAACGCGAGGCTCTCTTCCAGATCGCTGACGCGGACCATCGTATGCAGATATCTCATGTCATCTCCATGCCTGCGCGCGGCGCTGCAATCGTGTGGCTTGAGAGCATCAGTTAGCTCTTCAGGCCTAGCCAACAACATGATCCCCCAGACTCGCACGCTCTGGGGACGACCAGTGGACAAGGTGTGACAAGCTCATGATGTTCTCAGCGGCCAGACCCAAGATGTGACGCATCGATGAAGGCGAATCAGTATGCAAGCATTCTTCGGACGTTTCGCTAGTAATTCTGACCACAGGTACTTGACAGGTGTGGTGTCGAATGGGTCACGCACGAATTTTGGGGAAGAATCAGCACATGAGAACTTCGAAGCGTTTCAGCACTTTAACCAATGTATATTCATGTGAACATTGCTGCGACTCTGCGCCAGGAAAGATCTTGGTTGAATTAAGTCTCTAGCCGCGGCGACATCAGATGATATTCTCCGCTCCGTCTCACACCGTTGGCGCACATGAAGAGGGCATTTTTCATGTCGCCACGACGGAGTTCGGGACCGCAGACATAACGTAGAGCAGTAGCGGGGTATTACAGATGGGGGACTCAAAACGTCCTGACCTTCAGCAGTTCGAAGGTCCGGTCGAAGGCGGCAATGAACACGCGGATGAGGCCGGCATCGAGGTGTTCGAGGTCGTCGGTTCAATCAAATGGTTTGACGCATCAAAGGGATATGGATTTATTGTTCCCGACAACGGGTTGGCCGATATTCTACTGCACGTAACGTGCCTGAGGGCTGGTGGGTTCCAGACCGCCTATGAGGGAGCGCGAGTTCATTGCGAGGTGCTACGTCGCCCGAAGGGTATGCAGGCCTTCCGCATCCTCAGCATGGACGAGAGCACGGCGATTCACCCATCGCAGTTGCCGCAGCGGACCCACGTGGTGGTGGAGCCCGAGAGCGACTGGGAGCGGGCCATGGTCAAGTGGTTCAACAGGGTGCGCGGGTTTGGGTTTCTCACTCGCGGAGAAGGGACTCCGGATGTGTTCGTGCACATGGAGACGCTGCGCCGGTTCGGCTTCACCGAGCTTCGGCCGGGCCAGATGGTCCAGGTGCGTTGGGGGCACGGTTCGAAGGGATGCATGGCAGCCGAGTTGCGGCCGGATGGCGTAGCGGGACTGCCGCCGACCCATTAGGCAGTCTCAGTCAAGCTGACCAAGATATTTCGAATAGGGCCGTTCGCAGGACGGTCCTATTGCTTGTTCTTACGGCGTTGATGCTCGTGTCGGCACCTGCGCTCGAAGCGAAAATGCGTTTCGAGCCGTTGTGGGTGATCATGGGCGATGGTCGAGAGCAGCAAATTGAGGTGGAGGTCGCCGCCGAGCCGAGCGAAAAGCGAGTGGGGCTTATGTTTCGCACTCATCTTTCCGACGATAAGGGAATGCTTTTTCCCTACGAGAAGCCGCAGGAGATAAGTATGTGGATGCGAAATACCTACATTCCGCTCGACATGGTCTTTATCCGCGCTGACGGCGTCGTGCATCGCATTGAGAAGCGTGCTGAACCGATGTCGGAGCGCATCATCGCCTCGGAAGGTCCGGTGACGGCGGTGCTCGAGCTCGCCGGCGGCGCGGCTGACCGCCTGGGGCTCAAAGCTGGCGATCGCGTGCGCCATCAGCACTTTTCGGCAAGCGCGCCGTAGTAGGTTCTGCAACCGCGTGGCTTAGGAGGAGATGAAGGGTAGCAGGAGTGAATGATCCCTTTTGCTGGAAGCCGCACTGTGCGCCCCTTACGGCCACGTCAGGGTC
>CAZURR010000019.1:0-8569 GCA_964622715.1 uncultured Hyphomicrobium sp.
TCGATGGGAATAAAAACGTCCTTGCCCCAGTTGGGACCGTTGGGGAAGGCAGCGCCGGAGGGCAGATGTCGACGGCCGATTTTGACGCCGGGGTGCGTCGTCGGGATCATTGCAACGGTAATGCCGATGTTCTCGCCCTTGCCAAGGATCTTGTTAGGATCGAAAAGGCGGAACGCCAAACCAAGAAGCGTCGCCTTGGGCCCCAGCGTGATATAGCGCTTATCCCACGTCAGGCGGATGCCAATGACGTCCTTGCCGTCATGTTGGCCGCGCGCAACAACACCGATGTCGCGCATGGTCGCCGCATCTGATCCTGACGTCGGACCGGTCAAGGCGAAGCAGGGAACCTCCTCACCGCTCGCCAGGCGCGGCAGGTAGTGTGCCATCTGCTCTTCGGTGCCGTACTTCTCAATTAGCTCACCCGGTCCCAGCGAGTTTGGCACCATGACGATGGTGACAACGTCAGGGGAGCGGGAAGCGATTTTCCCGATGATCAGCGATTGTGCTTGGGCCGAAAATCCAAGACCGCCATGCTTCTTGGAGATAAGCATGCCGAGAAATCCATGCTTTTTGACGAAGTTCCAGATTTCATCGGGTACGGCCATCTCGGTGTGACGCACCTGCCAGTCGTCGATTATGCCGCAGAGCTCTTCTGTCGGACCGTCGAGGAAAGCCTGTTCCTCAGGTGTCAGCACGACAGGTGCGATGGATCTCAGCTTGTCCCAGTCAGGCGTGCCCGAAAACAGCTCAGCGTCGAAGCCGACGGTGCCCGCTTCCAGCGCTTGGCTCTCGGTGTCGGAGATTTTGGGCATCATGCCCTTGATGAACTTGAACGCCGGCGCGATCAGCGCGGCGCGACGGATTGCCGGCACGGCCATTAGAGCGAAGACGATAGCGGTGAGCCAGAATAGGTAGCCAATGAGGCCGGGTGCTGGATCATTCAGAGTGCCGCGGATGGCCGATTGCCAAATGATGGCCGCAGCGAGGGCGCCCAAAGCCCACGCCCAAAGCGGCGCCTTGTACATGCCGAGTGCGACGACGCCGGCCACGACCAACGCAAGGAAAACCAAGAGCTCGACCATCCTATAATGCCTCCGCAGGTCGTGCCCTAGCCGCGCTTAAGGACTCGCAACAAGCTAGATTGCGGCACATTTCGTTGACGTAAAAGATTAACGTCGGATTGAAAAGAGGTCCATTAGCTGCGAGCGGGGAGTCTATGACCACCATGCCCGCTCCAAAAAGGTGTGTCTATTATAACGGGTTTCTCCCGACTACGAGAGATCAGTGCCCCAGCCACCCCCAGCACCACTACTTTTGGGCAAAATCGCGAGAGCCGAAAATTAAGGAATGCGACGACATGTTCAAAACCGGCTCTCTGGCACTAACCATGATAGCGCTCACGGCGGCGCTTGCGGCAGCGTCCGGGGATCTGAGCGAACGCGAGGCTTACGGCCGGCACCTCGCCGGGGAATGCACGTCATGTCACCGCATCGATGGGGTGCCTAGCGCCATACCCTCCATTCTCGGGAAGCCGCAAGAGAAGTTCATCATGCTGCTCACCGCCTACCGCAACGGGACCAAGACGAACCCGGTGATGGTGTCCGTAGCCAAGTCGCTGGATAACGAGCAGATGGAGGCACTGGCTGCCTACTTCGGTTCACTGCCCGCCGCGAGTGGCGATGCTGCGCCCCAACAATGAAGGCCTAGCCTTTGGGCAGCGACGTTGCGTTCTCATTGAAACCATCAAGAATGATCGCGTGATACCAGGCAATGCTTTCGAGGTAGTTTTGCTTGCGAACCTCAGCACTCTCCGACCTTTGCGATACGAAGCCGCCGCTCGCCGCGAGGTAAGCCTTCCCATCCTTCTCCGCAGGGCGATAGTTGGCGCCAACCTTGATGCTATCGTCAGCGGCAAGTAGCGACCAACATGTGTTGCGAAAACGCGGCGGAAACCTCTTCGCGCCGGCAAGATCGGCGAGGATATCAGCTGCCACGACTTTCGCTTGGCTATTGGCAGAGAACGCCGACTTAGGCATCTCGACGGCAATTGCTGAGTCTCCCAGCACGTAGACGTCCTTCAACTTGGTCGAGGTGAAGCGCGCGGGATGGACGGGACACCAGTTACCGTCGGCACAGCCCGCCTTGTGCGCAATGTCACCCGCCTTCTGCGCAGGAATGATGTTAGCCACGTTAGCCTTAATGCGTTTGCCCGATTCGGTAACGACTTCCATGCTCTGCGGATCGACCTTCACGACGCGGAAATCGTCGATCTCATTGGTCAGGTTCAAGTCGATGATGTCATCGTAATATTTGCGGAACGCTTCTTCGAATGCGGGCTGCTTGGAGAACGTCCGTTTGGCATCAAAGATAACGAGCTTCGACTTCGGCTTTTTCGTCTTGAGGAAGTGCGCAATCATGCACGCGCGCTCGTAAGGGCCCGGCGGGCAGCGATAGGGATTGCCAGGAACCGCCATAACGACAACGCCGCCATCGTCCATCGCCTCAAGCTGCTGCATCAAAAGCAACGTCTGCGCCCCAGCCGTCCACGCATGCGGCATGATCTCGACAGCCGCAGGCGAGTACCCTTCGATCGTGTCGAACCTGAAACCAATTCCGGGTGAGATCACGAGCCGGTCGTAGTTAACAGAACTACCACTTTTCAGCTTTACGGACTTCTTAACGGCATCGATATCGCTTGCAGTGTCGATCACCACATTGATGCCGAGTTTCCGCAGTCCGTCGTAAGAATGTTGCAGGGACGCAAATGTACGGAAGCCGCCAAAGTAATGGTTCGAATTGAAGCACGTGGTGTAGATGGGATGCGCCTCAATGAGCGTGACGTCGAGTTGCTTGTCCTCGCCTTTAAGAATGCGGGCAACGCTGGCCCCACCCGCCCCTCCGCCAATGACGACAACCTTGGCTGCCCCTTTGGCAATTACCATATTGCCAAAGAGTACCGAGCTTGCCGCAGTGAGGCCCGCCCCGCCGATGAGTTGCCCAAATTCCCTGCGATCAAGTTTCGACATCATGCCTTGTTCCCGGCTGCTTGTTCCCGGTATCGTTAGCGGCAGCAACCGCACCAGGCAATCCCGCAATGATGCATCGTAAACGTGTCAGGGTATTTGGGCGCCGCGATGTCTTGATAGGCGCTGGAGCAGCAGCACTCGTTGCAGCGTTTCTTCGAGCCGTGCCCGCTGCAGGTGCGAGCGGGGAAAGTGCTCAGTTCAAGGCTGCCCTCAAAGCATTACTCGGCAACGCCAAGCCTATAAACGGCGGGATCACAATGGATATTCCCGATGCGGTCGAAAACGGCGAATACGTCCCACTTTCACTTGGGGTCGAGAGTCCGATGACAGAGGAAAACCACGTCAAGGCCATCCACCTGCTCTCAACGGCTAATCCGCGCGCCGACGTTGCGACATTCCGCTTCACGTTGCTGTCGGCCAAAGCGCGAGTCACTAGTCGTATGCGCCTGGCAAAGACGCAGGAAGTCATTGTTATCGCGGAACGGAGCGATGGAACGTTTCTGATGAGCGGGCGCAATGTCGACGTGAAGATTGGCGGCTGTGGAATTTGATGTGGATGTGATGCGATGAAAAAACCTCCGCGCGTAAAGATCCCAGATAGCGCCAATTTGGGCGAGGTGATCGAGATAAAGACGCTCGCAACCCACATCATGGAAACGGGCAATCGTAAGGACGGGAATGGCAAGACGATCGCGCGCGACATCATTCATACGTTCACGGCCACGTTTGAAGGAATGCCCGTATTTTCCGCCGACCTCGGGCCTGGCGTTGCCGCTAACCCCTATATTGCCTTCTACCTGAAAGTTCCTGGTCCCGGACGGATGGAACTGACGTGGTTCGACGATTCCGGTACCAAGACCATCGAAGTCGTACCCCTCAACGTTGTTTGAGGTCCTGCCCGGGGGTGCTTGAGGCCGCTTGCACATCGGGGCCACTTGCCTAGCCTTCCACCTACTTTGACGAGAGGGATTCTCCCGTGACCGACGTTTACATGCTGATCGGTGGCTTTCTCCTGCTCACTATTGGTGGAGAGCTTCTCGTGCGCGGTTCGGTTTCGTTCGCTGAAGCTCTTGGCATCTCGCCTTTGATTATCGGGCTCATCTTCGTTGGGTTCGGGACATCGATGCCCGAGCTTGTCACCAGCGTGCAGGCTGCGCGCGCCGGTGCCCCTGGTATCGCGGTTGGCAACTTTGTCGGCTCGAACATTGCTAATACGTTGCTCGTGCTTGGGCTGGCCGCGCTCATCACGCCAATCGCAATGCGAAAGTCATCTATCAGACGCGACGGCATTTTCGTACTCGCCATCTCGGTGGCGTTTTCATTGATTGCAGCTTTCTATACGCTCGATCGCATCGTCGCCATCGGCTTCCTTACGCTCCTGGGCCTCTACCTGACATACGCCTACCGGCAGGAGACCGCGGAGTGGGAAACATGGAAGTTGGGCCATACGTCAGTTTATGAGAAGGCTGAGGCGTATGGTGAACTGCGCGATGGCGTGCGCGATCGTACCAGCCTCGCAGCACTGGCCGCGCGCGCTGCCATCGTTCAGTTCTTGATCATGGCACTCGTCGGCCTCGGCGTCGTGATTGTCGGTGGCACAGTTCTCGTGGACGGCGCGGTGGGCCTCGCGCGCCAGTTCAACATCTCAGAATCGGTGATAGGTCTCACCATTGTCGCCATCGGCACGTCGTTGCCGGAGATCGTGACGTCGCTTATTGCTGCGCTGCGCAGGCACGCAGACGTGGCGCTTGGCAACATCCTGGGTTCCAATATTTACAATATCTTGGCCATCGGCGGCGCAACCGCGCTGATCTCTCCAACAGACGTCCCAGACCGCATCGCACACTTTGATAACCTCGTGATGCTGGGCGCTGCGGTGCTGCTGCTTACGTTTGCACGCACGGGCTACAGGCTTGTGCGATTGGAGGGTTTCATTCTGCTCACATGCTATGCCACCTACATCTGGGCAATTTGGCCCGCGATCTAATTCTCCCTTTTTCGCAAACGCTGGAGTAGATCTTGGCCCGCATTGTAGGTGCGGAAGCCGGCTTTGCGGGCGCTGCGTCGGATTTGGAGCCAGAGAGCCGCTGTTCTCGGCCGCAGGATGGCCCAAGCTGCGAGCAACCTCGGGCGCCACATCATCCACGCGTGCCGCAGGAAGTTCTTCGCTTGCCTTTTAAGGACGCGGCCGTAGCGCCAGACCCAGGATGAGCGGAGCCAGGCAAAGAACGCCTCCTGCCACGGCAGGAAAGCATCATAGGCGCGCGCAAACCATTCGATCTGCATCAGAGCCGGTTTGGTCAGAATGAAAATGCGCGCGATCACGGCCGTACTCACAAGCTTCGCAGCGATGAGAAGCATCGTAGCCGTCACCACTTGTCCCATGGCGAGCAGATAGACGCCGAGGAGTTTTGCCGGGAACAAAATTGCGCTTGGTATGGCGAGAGCTACGAGCGCGCCATAGGGAGGCAGACCGGCGACCCAAAGCTCTGCACGCGCCCAGACGGGAAAGCGAGCAAGCTGTCCGAGAAGGTTGGAGAGCGGGCGCCAGCCCCACTCCTCGAAAACCACGATGAGCGCGGCGAGAACGTTGAGCAGAGCGAACAGCGGACCGCGTGCAACGCTCCAGAGGGCTGCTGCAGCGCGCGCGGTGAAGAGGGCCACGATGCCAAGCTTGCGCACCAGACGTCGCAATTGCGTTCCAAGCCACGCTACGAGTTGCCTAAACACGTAGCGGACATCTCCCGTGCACGAGTATAAGCGATGGATCAAGCAGCGCATGCTGGAGATTTTGTGCTTTGAGCGCGAACTACTTTACGGGCTCAAGCTTCTTATCCTCTGGTCGCAGCGCGCCGGCCCGCTCCGCTTCTTCCAGCGCATGTGCAAGTTCCTCGCGCGCCTTTTCTGCTTGGCGCTGGCGCGTCCACAAACTCTCGTAGAGGCCACCCTCGGCGATCAGCTCCGCGTGTGTGCCTTGCTCGACCAACCGGCCTCTCTCGAGCACCAGAATGTTGTCGGCGTGAACGATAGTCGAAAGACGGTGTGCAATGACCAGCGTGGTGCGGTTGCGCGCCACACGGTCGAGCGCGTCCTGAATCTCCTTTTCCGTGTGGCTATCGAGCGCGCTCGTTGCCTCATCGAGGATGAGGATCGGCGGCGCCTTAAGGATCGTGCGCGCAATTGCGACGCGCTGTTTTTCACCGCCTGAGAGCTTTAGTCCCCGTTCGCCCACCATGGTCTGATAGCCTTGTGGCAGTGCGTGAACGAATGAGTCGATCTGGGCGAGCTTGGCCGCCTCATAGACCTCCTGCTCGCTCGCGCTAGGACGGCCATACTTGATGTTGTAGAGAATCGTATCGTTGAACAGCACCGTGTCCTGCGGCACGACGCCGATCTGCGCTCGCAAACTCTTCTGCGTCACATCGCGGATGTCTTGTCCGTCGATCGTCACGCGGCCCGACTGAATGTCGTAGAAGCGAAAGAGAATGCGACTGATTGTCGATTTTCCCGCACCCGACGGCCCGACGATCGCAACCATCTTGCCGGGAGGCACCTCGAAGGAGAGGTCCTTCAATATCTGCCGGTCGAACTCATAGTCGAAGCTGACGTCTTCAAAGCGGATATTGCCGTCCGTAACAGTGAGTGGCTTTGCACCGGGTTTGTCCTTGATCTCGGGATTGATGTGGAGCAGCGCGAACATGGTCTCCAGATCGACGAGGCCTTGTTTGATTTCCCGGTAAACTGTGCCCATGAAGTTCAGCGGCATATAGAGCTGAATCATCAGGGCATTGATCATTACAAACTCCCCGATCGTGTGCGAACCCGCGATGACGCCGCGCGCCGCCAGTAGCATGCACACCGTCATGCCCGTTGTGAAGATCAGCGATTGTGCCGAGTTGAGGACGCCGAGGGATTGGTATGTCTTAATCGCCGCCTTTTCGTACCTGGCCATGGCAGAATCGAAGCGCCTCGCCTCCAGCTCTTCGTTGCCGAAATACTTGACCGTCTCAAAGTTCAGGAGGCTGTCGACTGCCTTGTTGTTGGCATCGGTATCGCTGTCGTTCATTTCGCGCCGGATGATCATGCGGCGCTCGCTTGCAGCAAAAGTGCACCACATGTAGACGATGACCATGACCATCACTATCAATACGTAGTGCCAGTTGAAGAAGTAGAACAGGATACCTGCGACCAGCATCATCTCTAGCGCGGTCGGCACCACGTTCAAGATGCCCATGCGAAGAATCAACTCGATAGCCCGCGTCGCACGCTCGATAACGCGCGATAGTCCACCGGTGCGCCGCTCCAGATGGAAGCGTAGCGACAGACGATGCAGGTGGGCGAAGGTGCGATTGTTCAACTGGCGCACAGCGTTCTGACCCACCTCGGTAAAGATGACGTCGCGGATTTGGGTCAACACCATCATCAACACGCGACCCGTGCCGTATGCGAGGATCAGCGCTCCCACACCTAGCGCTACCCCCTGCCCCGTCGTAATCGATGTCACACCGATCTGGGCGGCAAGCTGATCAGTCGCGTTCTTGTAGAAGATCGGCACTGCAACCGTGACGAGCTTGGCGAGCAACAACACCGCAACGGCCAGCACGACGCGCGCGCGAAGATCGGGGCGCCCTTGCGGCCAAACGAAAGGCAAGAGTCCCCTAATCACGACCCAGTGGTCTGCCCGCCCATTGACAAGCGGAGATTCATTCTCGCGCTCGTCGTCGTGGGGGCCATCCGAAAGGGGAGAGAGTGAACGCATATGACCTGCTTTGAAGGAGAGCCTTGGCGCCGACGCCAGCACACGGCCACCTAAGAGCGTGGGCGTCGCTGCATCGGCGGCGTGGGTTGGTGGCCGATGCTAGCCGTGGCCAGATAGCGTGACCAGTCTGGCCGAGCGTTTAACGCCTACGCGAGGGAATATATAGGCGTTGGTGCGGGTAAATGCGGTTCGGGTTGCGGATCTTGCGCCGATTCGCCCGATAAATCCGCCGATAGCTCGACCCCTTGCCATAATGGCGCTTGGCAATGCCCCACAGCGTATCGCCACGCCGCACCACGTACATGCCAAACCGGCTGCGACCAATTACGTGGTGCCTCTTGTGGTATTCATGGACGCGAGCGCGTTCGCGACGGACCTTGCGCGGGGAGACGTGCTTTGCGCCACGTGCCCAACGTTCCTTACGGTGGCGAGAAACGCCAGTGCGCTTGCCACGGGCCATGTAGGTGTAAACGCGCGTTCCCGAGCGCGCCCGTGCACGACGTCGACGGTAACCGCTCTTGCGGACGCGCTTCTTGCGCAGACGTGCCTTGCGGACGCGCACTTTCTTTCTTTTCGCCCTTGGGCGGCTCGGGGTGGAGATGCGCTTTTCCACGCCGGTCGCGGGTGATCGATCGTTGGCAGGCCCGTTGCTTGCAGGCACTTTGGCAACGGGCACCGGAGGCGTCTCTGATTTGACTTTTTCTGACGCCGTCTGCTGGTCGTCGGACTCTGTTGGCGGAGCTGACTCGGTGACACGTTTTGCGGCAACCTCGTTGTCCGGCGG